>NZ_JBEPQT010000013.1:0-196175 GCF_040547985.1 Bradyrhizobium sp. LB14.3 | reverse complement strand
TCCTTGCGGCCCAGGCCCGGCAGCACGACGTCGAAATTGCCCGAGGCAAGCTCGCGCATCGCCTTGCACATCGCGATCATCGGACGCGAAATGCCGGTGCCGAGCAGGAAGGCGAGGACCGCGCCGAGCAGCGTGCCGCCGATGGCCAGCATCAGCACCAGTTGCTCGGTCTTCCCGATGGTCGCTTCCGATTCGGATTCCAGCCGCTGCTGTTCGGCGACGAGGTCCGCCTTCATGGCGGTGGCGCCCTGAAGGATCGCTCCGGCCGAGCCGCTCATCTCGGTGACGAGATCGTCGACCATCTTGGCGTTGGCGATCAGCTTCTCCAGCGCTTCGCGATAGGCCCCTAACAGCGCCTTGGCGTCCTTCAGGCCGGCGACGATCTTGTCGTCCATGGAATAGACCGCGCCGAGCGAGTTCTCGACGAATTTCAGCCGCGCCAGCGCGCTGGTCGCAATCGCCTGCTCGGACGTCAGCACGAAATTGGTCGCCGCCGCGTTCGCGGTCTGGAACTGGGCGTTGACCTGCTTGGTGCCGAACTCGATCGACTGCGCCTCGGAATCGGAGGCGTTGTTGCCGATGTCGTCGAGCTTGTATTTCAGGAGGTTGGCGTTGCGCGTAAGCTGGTTCTGCACCAGCAGCGCGCTGTCACGCTTGGCCTGAAGGACCTTTGCGAAGGTCGCGGAGAAGTTGGAAAACTCCTTGGCGAGCTTGCCCAGGCTTTCCTGGCGCGCCGGCCTCTTGGCGCTTCTGGTGGCCTGGTCGATGGCGTTCTTGAGGTTGGCCTCGGTGTCCAGCGCCGCCTTGGCGTCGTCCTCCTTGCCGGTGACGACGAAATATTTGACGGCCGAGCGATAGGCGAGCAGCTCGCGGTCGATATTGCGGGCGAGATCGGCCTCGGTGACGCTGGCGCGGTAGGACCCGACCCCGGACGAGACCCGCTCGAAGCCAAAATAGGAGAAGGCCATGCTGCCGGCGGAGATCACCAGCACGGCGGCAAAACCCAGAATGATCTTGGCCCGGAACCTGAGGGTCGGCATTATAGTGCGCTTCGAGGACGACGCGATACGCCCGGACATTCCTACCCCCATTTTCTATTCAGCCGCGATCCGGTGGCGCCCCGCCCCCTGACCTGGCTGCGCAAAACTAAGGCAGAATCGATAAGGGGCGGTAAATTCGGCGCGCCCCGCAGATTTTCGGCTCTACCGGCCAAGGCGGCCCGCATGGGGATATTATAGAGGCTGGCATCCCACGTCGGCCCGGCGCGGCGTTCCGGATCCCGTCGACTCGCCCCCCAAATCAACGCAGGCCCGTCTGGATCAATGACTTTTCCATGACGAAGGCGACCAAAAATCCTAGTTGCAAAGTTCCGGGTCGCTGTCTCTAATTAGAAACAATCAAAATCAATCCCGGGAGGACTTCAACCGTGTCTACAGTCAAACTGACGGTGAACGGCAAGGCCGTTGCTGTCGACGTCGAGGACCGCACGCTGCTGGTCCAGCTGCTGCGCGAACACCTCAACCTCACCGGAACCCATGTCGGCTGCGACACCAGCCAGTGCGGCGCCTGCGTCGTCCACGTGGACGGCAAGGCGGTGAAATCCTGCACCATGCTGGCGGGCCAGGCCGACGGCGCCAGCGTCACCACCATCGAAGGCATCGCCAAAGGCGACGAACTGCACCCGATGCAGGCCGCGTTCCGCGACAATCACGGCCTGCAATGCGGCTATTGCACGCCGGGCATGATCATGTCGGCGATCGACATCGTGCATCGTCATGGTGGCGAGCTCGACGAGACCACCGTCCGTCACGAGCTCGAAGGCAATATCTGCCGCTGCACCGGCTATCACAACATCGTCAAAGCCGTGCTGGATGCGGCCGGGCGCATGAAGGTCTCGCAGGCGGCCGAGTAAGCGGCGCGCCTCGAAATAAGAACCACCGCTGCCGCTTTCGAGGGAAAGCGCGGTGAAACAAATTCCGGTCGGGAGGACCAGACATGGGTGTTGAAGGCATTGGCGCACGCGTCGTGCGCAAGGAAGACAAGCGTTTCATTACCGGCAAGGGCCGCTACGTCGACGACATCAAATTGCAGGGCATGACCCACGCCCATTTCATCCGCAGCCCGCACGCGCATGCCAAGGTGAAGGGGATCGATTCCTCCGCCGCCCTGAAGATGCCGGGCGTGGTCGCGGTGCTCACGGGACAAGAGATCGTCGACGACAAGGTCGGCAACCTGATCTGCGGCTGGGCCATCACCTCCAAGGACGGCAGCCCGATGAAGATGGGCGCATGGCCGGCGATGGCGCCGGAGACGGTGCGCTTCGTCGGCCAGGCCGTCGCAGTCGTGATCGCCGAGAGCAAAAACCTCGCGCGCGACGCGGCCGAAGCCGTGGTCGTGAACTACGAAGAGCTGCCCGCGGTCGCCGACGTCCACGCCGCGATCAAGGCCGGCGCGCCGCAGCTGCATCCCGAAGCCCCCGGCAACCAGGTCTATGACTGGGTGATCGGCGACGAGGGCGCCGCGGACGCCGCCATCGCCAAGGCCGCCAACGTGGTGAAGCTCGACGTCACCAACAACCGCCTTGCGCCGAACGCGATGGAGCCGCGCGCGGCCATTGCCGATTACGATTCGGCGGAGGAGCATTTCACGCTCTACACGACGTCGCAGAACCCGCACGTGGCCCGCCTCGTGCTGTCGGCGTTCTACAACATCGCCCCTGAGCACAAGCTGCGCGTGATCGCGCCCGACGTCGGCGGCGGCTTTGGCTCGAAGATCTTCATCTATCCCGAAGAGATGGTGGCGCTGTGGGCCTCGAAGAAGGTCGGCCGTCCCGTGAAATGGACCGGCGACCGCACCGAGGCCTTCCTCACCGATGCGCATGGCCGGGACCACGTCACCCATGCCGAGATGGCGTTCGACGCCAACAACAAGATCACCGGGCTCAAGGTGAAGACCTACGCCAATTTCGGCGCCTATATGTCTCTGTTCTCGTCGTCGGTGCCGACCTATCTCTACGCGACGCTGCTGTCGGGCCAGTACAACATCCCGGCGATCCATGCCGAGGTGGTCGGGGTTTACACCAACACCACGCCGGTCGACGCCTATCGCGGCGCAGGCCGCCCCGAGGCGAGCTATCTGATCGAACGTCTGATGGAGACGGCGGCGCGGCAATTGAAGGTCGATCCGGCCGCGCTGCGCAGGTCGAACTTCATCACCCAGTTCCCGCACCAGACGCCGGTGATCATGGCCTATGACACCGGCGACTTTAACGCCTCGCTCGATGCCGCGATGAAGGCGATCGATTATGCCGGCTTCGCCGGGCGCAAGGCCAAGGCGAAAGCCGACGGCAAGCTGCGCGGCATCGGCGTGTCCTGCTACATCGAGGCTTGCGGCATCGCGCCGTCCAAGGCGGTCGGCAGTCTCGGTGCCGGCGTCGGTTTGTGGGAATCGGCCGAGGTGCGCGTCAACCCGGTCGGTACCATCGAGGTCCTCACGGGATCGCACAGCCACGGCCAGGGTCACGAGACGACGTTCTGCCAGCTCGTCGCGGAGCGCCTCGGCGTTCCGATCAGCCAGGTCTCGATCGTCCATGGCGACACCGACAAGGTGCAGTTCGGCATGGGCACCTACGGCTCGCGTTCGGCAGCCGTCGGTCTCACCGCGATCCTGAAGGCCATGGAGAAGATGGAGTCCAAGGCCAAGAAGATCGCCGCGCATGCGCTGGAAGCCTCGGAGGGCGACATCGTCATCGAGAACGGCGAGTTCAAGGTGGCCGGTACCGACAAGGCGATCGCCTTCCCGATGGTCGCGCTCGCGGCCTACACCGCGCACAACCTGCCTGACGGGATGGAGCCGGGCTTGAAGGAAAGCGCCTTCTACGACCCGACCAACTTCACCTTCCCCGCCGGGGCGTACATCTGCGAGCTCGAAGTCGATCCCGGCACGGGCAAGACCACCTTCGTCAACTTCGTCGCGGCCGACGATTTCGGCCGGCTGATCAATCCGATGATCGTCGAGGGACAGGTCCATGGCGGCCTGGCCCAGGGCATCGGGCAGGCACTGCTCGAGCATGCGATCTACGATGCCAACGGCCAGCCGGTCACGGCCTCGTTCATGGATTACTCCATGCCGCGTGCCGACGATTTGCCCTCGTTCAACCTCTCCCACACCACGACGCTGTGCCCGGGCAATCCCTTGGGCATCAAGGGTTGCGGTGAGGCCGGCGCGATCGGCGCCTCCGCGGCCGTGATCAATGCGATCACGGATGCGATCGGCAAGAACAATCTGGAAATGCCCGCAACCCCTGACCGGGTGTGGCGCACGATCCACGCGGCTTAAGGGAGAGGAACGAAGATGTACCAGACCATTTATCATCGCGCGTCCTCGGTTGACGAAGCCGTCAGCCTGTTCGCCAAGAGCACCGAGGCGAAATTCCTCGCCGGCGGCCAGACGCTGCTGCCGGTCATGAAGCAGCGCCTCGCCAGCCCGTCCGACGTGATCGATCTCGGCAAGATCAAGGAGCTGCAAGGCGTCGAGCTCTCAGGCGACGTGCTGACCATCAAGGCCGGCACGACCTATTTCGACATCATGCAGAATGCCGATGTGAAGAAGGCGATCCCTGCGATTGCCTATCTCACGTCGATGCTCGGTGATCCCGCCGTGCGCTATCGCGGCACGATCGGCGGCTCGATCGCCAACAACGATCCCGCCGCGGATTATCCGGCCGCGCTGCTCGCGCTCGGCGCCACCGTGAAAACCAACAAGCGGTCGATTGCGGCGGAGGATTTCTTCCAGGGTCTGTTCACCACGGCGCTGGAAGACGGCGAGATCATCACCGCCGTGTCGTTCCCGGTTCCGGCGAAGGCAGGCTACGAAAAAATGCGGCACCCGGCCTCACGCTTCGCACTGACCGCCGTGTTCGTGGCGCAGACGAAGTCGGGCGAGATTCGGGTGGCCGCCACAGGCGCTTCGGAGAGCGGCGTGATGCGGGTCCCCGCGATCGAAGCAGCGCTGAAGGCGAACTGGTCACCTTCGGCGATCGACAGCGTCAGCATTTCGGCGAGCAATTTGCTGGCCGACATCCACGGCACCGCCGAGTACCGCGCCAACTTGATCAAGGTGATGGCGCAACGCGCGGTGGCTGCGGCCGGCTGATAGCGCCTCGACGCAAATTTTCCGCGGCGCGCACTTCGGTGCGCGCCGTTTTTATTTTGGCCACGCGGCATGAAAACCGCTTGCCTCACCGGCGTGAAGGCGAGAAAAGTTAATCAGCCAATTAACTCGCCCCACAGAGAACGCCTCGGCGCTCGCCGACCATCGGCAATACGCGCCTTGGATCCGAGGAAACAAAAACGTGCTCGATCAACCAGCCCCCACCTCTTCCGTCCGCACCTCTGGCCCGCTGTCGGGCTTCCGCATCGTCGAATTCGCGGGCATCGGCCCCGGACCGTTCGCCTGCATGATGCTGGCCGACATGGGCGCCGACGTCGTCACCCTCGACCGCGTCGGCGCGAAGAAGAGCATGAAGTCGGTGGCGGGGCGCGGCCGCAAGGTGATCGAGCTCGATCTCAAGGACAAGGCGGCCATCGCGGAAGTGCTCGACCTGCTTGCAAACGCCGACGCGCTGGTCGAGGGATTTCGCCCCGGCGTGATGGAGCGGCTCGGGCTCGGCCCCGACATTGTGCTCGCGCGCAATCCAAAACTGGTCTACGGCCGCATGACCGGCTGGGGCCAGCAGGGCCCGCTCGCCAATGCCGCAGGCCACGACATCAACTACATCTCCATCACCGGCGCGCTCGCCGCGATCGGCACCAAGGAAGCGCCGGTGCCGCCCCTCAATTTGGTCGGCGATTTCGGGGGCGGCGCACTCTATCTCGTCGTCGGCGTGCTTGCGGCGTTGCTGGAAGCCTCGAGGTCCGGCAAGGGCCAGGTCGTCGATGCCGCGATGTGCGACGGCGCGGCATCGCTGATGTCGTTCTTCTTCGACATGACCACGCTCGGCCGCTGGACCGAAGGCCGCAACCAGAATTTTCTCGATGGCGGCGCGCATTTCTATGGCGTCTACGAATGCGCTTGCGGGCATTTCGTCTCGATCGGCTCGATCGAGCCGCAGTTCTACGCGCTGCTGCGCGAGCGTGCGGGCCTGACAGACGCCGATTTCGATGCGCAGATGGACCGCAAGGCCTGGCCCGCGCTGAAGCAGAAGTTGCAGGCGGTGTTCAAGAGCAAGACGCGTGAGGACTGGTGCAAGATCATGGAAGGCAGCGACATCTGTTTCGCGCCGGTGCTGACCATGTCGGAAGCGACCGAGCATCCGCACATGGTCGCCCGACAGGTCTTTGTCGAGCGCCACGGCGTGAAGCAGCCGGCGCCGGCGCCGCGGTTCTCGCGGACGCCGTCGGCGGTGCGCGAGCCGGAAGGGGCGGAGATCGGCGCGGTGACGAAGGCGTGGAAGGCTGAGAAATAAGGGCCGCGGTTGCGTCAAATTCCGATGTCGTTCCGGCGAAGGCCGGGACCCATAGCCATAGGATGTGGTTTGGCGAAGACTCGGAGTTACCATCTCGCGCCACAACTTCTCCCTGTGGTTATGGGTCCCGGCCTTCGCCGGAACGACATCTGTTGGGATGCGACAGCCTACGCCGCATCCACCTTCAACACCCCACGCCGGATCTGGTCTTCCTCGATCGATTCGAACAGTGCCTTGAAATTGCCCTCGCCAAAACCGTCGTCGCCCTTGCGCTGGATGAACTCGAAGAAGATCGGGCCGATCGCATTGGCCGAGAAGATCTGCAGCAGCACCTTGGTCTGGCCGCCTTCGACGACACCCTCGCCGTCGATCAGGATGCCATTGGTCTGAAGCCGCGCAATGTCCTCGCCGTGCTTCGGCAACCGCGCGTCGATCCGCTCGAAATAGGTCTCGGGCGGCGCCGGCATGAAAGGCAGGCCGGCTTCGCGCAGGTCTTCGATAGTGCGGTAGATGTCGCGGCAGCCGCAGGCGATGTGCTGGATGCCCTCGCCGCGGTAGATATTCAGATATTCCTCGATCTGGCCGGCATCGCCGGCGTCCTCGTTGATCGGAATTCGGATCTTGCCGTCGGGGCTGGTCAGCGCGCGCGAGAACAGGCCTGACGCACGGCCCTCGATGTCGAAGAAGCGGATCTGGCGGAAGTTGAAGAGCTTCTCGTAAAAGCCGGTCCAGACGTCCATGCGGCCGCGATGGACGTTGTGGGTGAGGTGATCGAGGTAGAACAGGCCGGCGCCTACCGGCTGCGGATCGCGCGCACCCAGCCATTCGAACTCGCTGTCATAGGCCGAACCCGTGGCGCCGTAGCGATCGACGAAGTAGAGCAGGCTGCCGCCGATGCCCTTGATCGCGGGGACGTCGAGCGTCTTCTGCGCGGAGGACGCGTCGGCAGGTTCGGCCCCGAGCGAAATCGCGCGGTCATAGGCCTTCTTCGCATCGACCACGCGGAACGCCATCGACGGGGCACAGGGGCCGTGTGCGGCGACAAAGTCGTAACCGTGGCTGCCGGGCTCCTCGTTGACAAGATAATTGATGTCCCCCTGGCGATAGACCGTTATCTTTTTGCTCTTGTGGCGCGCGACGGGCGCATAGCCCATCAGCTTGAACAGGGCGTGCAGCTCTTCGGGATTGGGGTGCGCATATTCGACGAACTCGAACCCGTCGGTGCCCATCGGATTGTCGGCGGTAACAGTGGCCGGCGGTGCATCGTGCGGAAACGGTCCCATGGCGTTCTCCCAAATTTGCTGCTGCAATGAACTATCCTTCACGGGGCGTGCAATGAGCGTGCAAACGGGACGAGTTTTGGCTATCATATGCACGATCTGTGCATGAAATACGAAAATTACGCATGATTTCGGTAGACGCCTTCGACCTCCGGATCCTGGGCGCGCTCCAGGACGACGGCCGCCTCACCAACCAGGAACTGGCTGACCTCGCAGGGCTCTCGGCCTCGCAATGCTCGCGCCGGCGGATGCGGCTGGAGGAGGAGAAGGTGATATCAGGCTATCACGCCGATCTCTCCAGCGAGGCGCTCGGCTTCGGCGTGATCGCCTTCATCCAGGTGACGCTGGCGACCCACTCGCCGGATAACTCGAAACGCTTCCGTACGCTGGTCAATCGAATCGACGAGATCCAGGAGGCCTATTCGCTCACCGGCGACGCCGACTATGTGCTGAAAGCCGTGCTGCGCGATCTCAAGGGTCTCTCCAATCTCGTCAACGACGTGCTGATGCCGCACCAGAGTGTGGCGCATGTGCGCTCTTCGATCGTGCTGGACAGGCTGAAGGAAAGCACGCGTCTGCCGCTGAAAGAAATCAAGCCCGGCTGAATTCGAGGGAAATCCGGCATTCGCGCTACGCGCGCGATCTGCGATGATCCCGGCCGATCTGCGGAGACTCAGCCATGGCCCTCCAGCTTCGACCGAACTGCGAATATTGCGACCGCGACCTGCCGCCGAACGCGACCGATGCGCGGATCTGCTCCTATGAGTGCACGTTCTGTGCGGACTGCGTGGAGACGAAACTCTCCAACGTCTGCCCGAACTGTGGCGGCGGTTTTGCGCCGCGCCCGATAAGGCCAACGCAGGAATGGCGACCGGGCGTGTGCACGACGAAGCAGGCTCCGTCGGACAAGCGGGTGCATTTGAAGTACAGCCAGGAGGATGTCGCTGCGCATTGCGCGCGAATCAAAGACGTACCGCCTGAGAGGCGATAGGCTCTCTCCACGCCGTCATTGCGAGGAGCCCTTGCGACGAAGCAATGACGGGTTTATGGGATCGCGCAACTCACTCCGCCGCCAAAACCGTCCCCTCGACCTCGCCGAAGCCGACGCGATAGCCCTCGCCCTGGCACCAGCCGCGCATGACGAGGCTGTCGCCGTCTTCCAGGAACGACCGCTTGATGCCACCCGGCAATTCAACCGGCTCGGTGCCGTTCCAAGAGATCTCCAGAAGACTGCCGCGCTGGTTTTTCTCCGGGCCGGAGATCGTGCCGCTCCCCAGGAGATCTCCGACATTCATGGCGCAGCCGGAGGAGGCGTGGTGCATCAGTTGCTGCACCGAGGACCAGTACATGTACTTGAAGTTGGTGCGACTGATGCCGGCAGGCGCGTTGGCGCCGGCGGCGCGCAAGGAGACGTCGAGCTCGAGATCGTAGTTCTGCGGCCTATCCTGCTTGAGATAATCGAGCGGCGCCGGCTCCTGCTCCGGCCCCTTCAGCCGGAACGGCTCCAGCGCCTCGCGCGTCACCACCCACGGGCTGATCGAGGTCGCGAACGCCTTGGCGAGGAACGGGCCAAGCGGCACATATTCCCACTGCTGGATATCGCGCGCGCTCCAATCGTTGAGCAGCACGAAACCAAAAATCATCTCCTCGGCCTGTTGCTCGTTAAGCATGCCACCCATCGGCGAGGGCTGGCCGACCACGGCGCCCATCTCCAGCTCAAAATCGAGCCGCTTGCACGGGGCGAAGCTCGGCACCTCGACGTTCGGCGGCTTCAGCTGCCCGCGCGGGCGCTTCACCTTGGTGCCGGAGACCACGACGGTGGAGGCACGTCCGTTATAGCCGATCGGCATATGCAGCCAGTTCGGCTGCAGCGCATTGTCCTTGCCGCGGAACATGACGCCGACATTGGTGGCGTGCTCTTTCGAGGAATAAAAGTCGGTGTAGCCCGAGACCGCGAACGGCAGATGCAGTTTTGCATCACTCATCGGCACCAAGGCCTGCTTGCGCAGCTCCTCATTGTCGCGCAGCTCCGGATGATCGTGACGCAAAAGCTCGCTGACCCGCGCGCGCGTCTTCGTCCAGACCTTCGGTCCCAGCGCCATGAAAGAATTGAGCGACGACGTCGAGAACACGCCAAGCGGCCCGACATCGAGGCGCGAATCCTGCTCGAGCTCCCAGAGATCAAGCACGCAATTGCCGATCGCCACGCCGACGCGCGGCGTCGGATTGGCCGCGGTCGAGAACACCCCGTAAGGCAGATTCTGGATCGAAAAATCGGAGGTGGGATCGACGTCGATGAAAGAGCGGAGGCTGGGGTCGTTGGGATGGGACACGGGATTCTCCGAACTCGAGACCGCCATGGCCGGGCTTGTCCCGGCCATCCACGATCTTTCTTCTGCGTTTCAACACGTGGATGCCCGGGACATCTAGCGCGAAGACGCGCTTCGCGCTTCTGCCCGGGCATGACGACGGAGTGGGTGGCGCGGCGCTACGGCCTGTTCGGATCGAACCGCTTCGCGAGGCCCTTCCAGCAATCCGCGTAGTCGTCCTGCAACGTCGCGGCATTCGCCGCATGCGCGGTGACGCGTTGCGGGTAGCGGGTCTCGAACATGAAGGCCATGGTGCCCGTGAGCTTCACCGGCTTCAATTCGCCGTTGCTGGCGTGCTCGAAGGCGTCGCGGTCGGGACCGTGCGGCAGCATGCAATTGTGCAGCGAGATGCCACCCGGAACGAAACCCTGCGGCTTGGCGTCGTAGACCCCGTAGATCAAGCCCATGAACTCGCTCATGATGTTCATGTGATACCAGGGCGGGCGGAAGGTGTTGTCGGCGACCAGCCAGCGCTCGGGGAAGATCACGAAATCGATATTCGCCGTGCCCGCCGTCTCCGACGGCGAGGTCAGCACGGTGAAGATCGAGGGATCGGGATGATCGAAGCCGATCGCGCCTACGGGAGAGAAGGTGCGCAGATCGTATTTGTAGGGCGCGTAATTGCCGTGCCAGGCGACCACGTCGATCGGCGAATGGGCAAGCTGGGTCTTGAACAACGAGCCGCCCCATTTCACAAAAAGCTCGGTCGGTGTGTCCTTGTCCTCGTAGTGCGCGACCGGCGTCATGAAGTCGCGGGCATTGGCGAGGCAATTCGCGCCGATCGGCCCGCGCTCCGGCAGCGTGAAGGCGCCGCCGTAGTTTTCGCAGAGATAGCCGCGCGCCGGCCCGTTCGGAATCTCGACGCGGAATTTGACGCCGCGCGGGATCACCACGATCTCGCCAGGCTCGGCGTCGATGCGGCCGAACTCGGTGACGATGCGCAGATTGCCCTGCTGCAGCACGAACATCAGCTCGCCGTCCGCATTGTAGAAGTGCTGGTCCACCATCGACTTGGTAATGAGATAGATATGCGCGGCCATGCCGGCCTGGGTGTTGACGTCGCCGGCCGTGGTCATGGTCTGCACGCCCTGAAGGAAAGTCATGTCCTCCTTCGGGATCGGGGCCGGGTCCCAGCGCAACTGCGCGATCGGCAGATCGTGTTCATGGCACGGCGCCGAACGCCACAGGCCGACATCGGCCTTCTCGAAACGGCCCGAATGTTTCACCGACGGGCGAATGCGATAGAGCCATGACCGCTCATTGGTGCCGCGCGGCGCGGTGAAGGGAGAGCCGGACAACTGCTCGGCATAGAGGCCATAGGCGCAGCGCTGCGGCGAGTTGCGCCCGATCGGAAGGGCGCCCGGCAGCGCCTCGGTCTCAAAGCTGTTGCCGAAGCCGGACATGTAGCCCGGCGTGACCTGGGCCGAGCTGCGAATGACCTGATCGGGCGAGGTGTTGATGTTCATGACTATCCTCCTTGCAGGGCGGCCCACATCTCCTGGTCGCGCTTGTCGGTCCAGATCACGGGATCGTCGATCCCCGAGGCCTCGTCGAAGGCGCGCGATACATTGAACGGCAGGCAGTGCTCGTAGATGGCGAAGCCCTGGAATTTCGGATCCATCACCTCGCGCGTCGCGGCCATCGATTCCTTCAGCGTGCGGCCCTTGGCGACCGAGATTTCCGCGGCGCCATAGAGCGACGTGACAAAGTCACGCGTCATCGCGATGGCTTCGCGCACTGTGGCGACCCCGTTGAGCGCATCACCGCGGCCCGGCGCGATCGCCTTGGGATTGAAGTTGCGGATCTCGTTCAGCGTCAGCGGCCATTCGCGCAAATGCGCGTCGCCGCAATAGCAGGCCGAGTGATATTCGATGAGATCGCCGGAGAACATCACCTCGGCATCGGGCACCCAGGCGACGATGTCGCCCGAGGTGTGGCCGGCGCCAAGCTGCATCAGCCGCACTTCGCGCTTGCCCAGATAGATCGACATCTCGCCTTCGAAGGTCAGCGTCGGCCAGGTCAGGCCGGGAATGCTCGAAGCGTCCTGAAACAGGCGCGGGAAGCGGCCATATTCGGAATCCCAATCCTGCTGGCCGCGCTCCTCGATCAGGCGGTAAGTCTCCTGCGAGGCGACGATGCCCTGCGCCTTGTAGGCGGAGGCGCCGAGTACGCGCACGGCGTGATAATGCGACAGCACGACATATTTGATCGGCTTGTCGGTGACGGTACGGACGCGCTCGATCACCTTGTTGGCCATCGCCGGCGTCGATTGCGCGTCGAACACGAGGCAGCCGTCGTCACCGACGATGATTGCCGTATTCGGGTCGCCCTCCGCCGTAAAGGCGTAGAGATCGGTGCCGATCTCGGAAAAGGTGATCTTCTTCTCGGAGAGATCGCCGGTGGACGCGAAGTTCTTCGCCATTAATTCGTTCCTTTGGACATTCGTTATTGCTGTTGTTGCTGTTGCTGCTGGCCGTCGATCATGCGCCGCTTGGCGAGCAAAATCGCGTCCCGCAGCACCTCGATATCGCCGATATGATTGGCGAGGATCAGCACCAGCGCCGCGTCGAAATCAGCGCTTTGCTCGTCGGTGAAGCCACGATGCGCCTCGACGATGGCGCGAAAGGCGTCGTCGGGCCGCGCAAAGTTGGAGCTGGTGGAAAGCGGCATGCGAGTCCTCAATTCAAGCCTTGCTCATTGAAGCCTTGGGCCCGCGATAGCGCTGCCGCGACGCCAGCGCGCGTCGGGTGGCGAAAGCGCGCCGCGACATAACCGTCCGGCCTTAGGAGGTAGGCTGAGCCTGGTTCCGCATCATAGCGCTTTGCGGTGAGCCGCGCCGGATCCGCGAGCCCGTCCTCACCGCCGATACAGATGTCCTTCACACCAACAGGCGCCTCAATCGCCGCGCCATTGCTGAACGACAGCAACGTGAAATCCGTTCCGCCCTGACGGAATGCATCCGTCAAATAGGCTTGCTCGCCAGCGCGCGTCGCAACGGGGGCATCGAGCATCGAACAGCCGGGGAGCGGTCCACCACGCCACGCATCCGCATCGGGTGACAACAGCGGCGAGTCATAGCTGCACGGCACTGAGAGCCTGCCGCCATTGACCATGCGCTTGCCGAACTCGGTCTCTTTCGCCAGCGACAGCACCGCCTTGCGCAGCCGCCCCTCCTGGCGCGTGTTCGGCGCCATGAAATCGGTCGAGCGGGTGGATTCGCGGATGTTCTCGTCGGCAGCGAGACTGCGCTCGACATGATAGCTCTCGAGCAGGCTCGCGGGCGAGGTCCCGCGCAGCACGCGGTCGAGCTTCCAGGCGAGGTTTTCGGCGTCCTCGAGTCCGGAATTGGCGCCGCGCGCGCCGAACGGCGAGACCTGGTGCGCGGAATCTCCCGCGAAAATCACACGGCCATGGAGGAAGCGGTCCATCCGCCGGCACTGGAACTTGTAGAGCGAGATCCACTCGAACTCGAACTTGTCGTGGCCGAGCATGCGCGCGATCCGCGGCCGCACGTTCTCGGGCTTCTTCTCGATGAGAGGATCGGCGTCGCGGCTGAGCTGGAGGTCGATGCGCCAGACATCGTCGGGCTGTCGGTGCAACAGCGCCGAACGCCCCGCATGAAACGGCGGATCGAACCAGAACCAGCGCTCGGTCGGAAATTCCGCGGTCATCTTGACGTCGGCGATCAGGAACTGATCCTCGAATACCTGGCCGGCGAAATCGGCGCCGACCATCTGCCGCAGCGAGGAGCGCGCGCCGTCGCAGGCGATGACATATTGTGCGTGCAGGTAATAATTGCCTTCCGGCGTCTCGATGGTCAGCACGACGGAATCGTTGCGTTGCTCCAGCGCCGTCACCTTGTTGCGCCAGCGCAGATCGATGCCCGGGAGGTCCTGCACGCGATCGGCCAGGTAGGCCTCCGCGTAATATTGCTGGAGGTTGATGAAGGCAGGCCGCTTGTGACCGTCTTCCGGCAGCAGGTTGAACTGGTAGAGCTGGGACTCGCCGTGGAAGATGCGGCCGACGCTCCAGACCACGCCCTTCTCGACCATGCGGTCGCCGACGCCGAGCCGGTCCCAATATTCCAGCGAACGTTTCGAGAAGCAGATCGCGCGCGAGCCTTCGCCGATACGATCGGCGTCATCCAGGAGGACGACGCGCTGGCCGCGCTGGGCGAGGTCGATCGCCAGCGACAGCCCGACCGGGCCAGCACCAACGATCACGACCGGATGCTCGGCCGGGCCCTGGCCGGGACGATTCTGATCGGGGTGGCGGCGATAGCCGAACTGGGTTTTGGCCTGCTGGGTCTTGGCTTGCGCCATGCGCTAACCTCGGCTCTGGTCAGGAGAGGACTGATCTGCTAGATAGTCTCACGTGCAACCATTTTGGACCGGTGCCGGCCGGCCGTCAACTGGAATTCGGAGCGCTCTCCTTGGCGAGGACATCCAGCGACATCGCGCTGAAGACACGGGTGGCCGAGGAGGCTTTGCCCATTCCACAAACACGGCTCGACCTGTTCAAGTTCGCGCCGTTCCGGTTGAACCGGCTCGCGGCGGAGGTCAGTGCCGCGCTTTCGGTCGAATATCAGGAACGTCACGGCCTCGATATCCCGGCCTGGCGCGTGATCGCGACGCTCGGCTTCCGCAACGATGCCTGCAGCGCGCAATACGTCGCGCAATGCACCCGCACGCATAAATCCACCATCAGCCGCGCGGTGACCATGCTGCTGCACCAGGGGTTGATCGAGCGCGTCGAGAACGAATCCGACCGCCGCGAATTCCGCCTGCAGCTGACCAAGAAGGGTCGCGCGCTGTACGAGGAGCTGTTCCCGCAATTGCTGCGGCGGGAAGACGAGATCCTCGCCTGCCTCACCGCGCAGGAGCGCAAGCAATTCTCAGCGCTGCTCGGCAAGATCGAACAGAGCCTCGACCTGATCCAGACCAGCGAAGAGGCCGACGCCAAGCAGGCGTATTGATCACTTCGCAAACGACCGCGACGGCGGCAAATGCAGCGCCCAGACATCGACCTTGTCGCTGGCGCGCGGATAGATCTCGGTCACGATCGGGTCGTGGCCGGGGATGAACCGGTCGGGATGGCCGGCGAGCCGCTCAATCATCTCCCAGCCCTGCGCCATGTCGCCGATGTTGTAGACGATCGGAAAAGGGCTCCGGCGCTGGAGGTTGGCGTAATAATGCGCGGCATCGGACGCCAGCACCACCGGCCCGCGCGCGGTCTCGACCCTCACCACCTGCAAGCCGTCCGAATGGCCGCCGACGCGGTGCACAGTGACGCCGGGCGCGACCTCGCCGTCGCCGGAATAGAAATTGACGCGCTCGCCATAGACATGGCGGACCATCTGCGTGACGTGCTCGACCGAGAACGGATGTCGCAGCAGTCCGTTGCACATGCAGCGGCCCGTCGCGTAAGCCATCTCGCGCTCCTGGAGATGGAAGCGCGCGTTCGGGAAGCGGTCGAGATTGCCGGCGTGGTCGTAATGCAGATGTGTCACGATGATGTCGCGGATGCTCGATGCCGCGACACCAAAGCGCTCCAGCGCATCGACCGGATTGAGCGTGAGCTTGCGCGCCCGCGCGGTCGCTTCCTCGGCATTGAAACCGGTATCGACCAGGATGTCGCGGCCGCCACCGCGGATCAGCCAGACGAAATAGTCGAGATCCTGCGCTGCGCTGTCATGCGGATCGGGCGCAAGGAAGTTCATATTGGGGGTTCGCGGCGACATCGTCGCATAGCGCAGTGCGTAGATTTCGTAGGAGTTTCCCATGGTTTTGATCTTGCTCTTTTTCTGGGTGGACCTTCAGGGGCGATCGATGGCACCAAGCCATTGTCCGCCGCAAAGGTCAAACATCGGAGGTTGCGATGGACGCCGGTCGGCAATGTGAGACCAATCACATTGTTGTCGCCATGACCGCCCTAACATGCAGCCGTAACGGCAACCAGAATGCATCGAGTGGAATCGTGACTGCCCGTTTATTCCCCCGCAACGTGCCCATGCGTCGCGGTCAATTGTCGCGATACCGCCGAATTTGCAAGCAGTTGACGCCTCCCTTCCCCGGTTTGATAATGCACATTGCGTAAGTTAAGGTCGCCGCGGCGCAAGCTGGTAACGGCGCCTTTTTGGCTGGACCGCGCTGATTATGAAAATTCGCTTCCTTTTGCTTCTGCCCTTGCTCGTGTCGCTCATACCGACCGCACCGTCGCTTGCGGCCGGCGATCGCTTTGCGCTGGTCATAGGCAACGCCAAATATCCGGACGCCGACACCCCACTGAAGGAACCGCTCAACGACGCGCGCGACGTCGCCGACGAGCTCAAGCGCGATGGCTTTTCCGTCGAGATCAATGAGAACCTGACCGGCGACGGCATGCGCCGCGCCTTCGACAAGCTGTACGGCAAGATCAAGCCGGGGGCGGTGGCACTGGTGTTCTTCAGCGGATTCGGCATCCAGTCGGCGCGGCAGAGCTATTTGCTGCCGATCGATGCGCAGATCTGGACCGAATCCGACGTGCGCCGCGACGGCATCAGCCTCGAAACCGTGCTTGGCGAGCTCAACACCCGCGGCGCCGGCGTCAAGATCGCGCTCATCGATGCTTCCAGGCGCAACCCGTTCGAGCGCCGGTTCCGTAGCTTCTCGGCCGGCCTCACCCCTGTTATCGCGCCGAACGGAACGCTGGTGATGTATTCGGCGGCACTGGCCTCGGTGGTGTCGGATGCCGGCGGCGAGCACAGCCTGTTCGTCCAGGAACTCCTCAAGGAAATCCGCGTCCCCGACCTGATGGCCGAGGAGACGCTGAACCGCACCAAGATGGGCGTCACCCGCGCCTCGCGCGGCGAGCAGGTGCCGTGGATATCCTCTTCACTGGCCGAAGATTTCTCGTTCATTCCGGGGGCCGGCGGATCGCGTCCGACAACGACGACGCCGCCCGCGGCTCCCGCTCCGCCGCCGGTCGTCGCCAACAACCCGCCGCCGGCTCCGCCTGCGCCACCGCCACCTGTGCTGCCGAAACCGGCCGACACGACGGCTGCTCCGTCACCGAAGCCGCAGGTCGACGCCGCCTTGCCGCCTCCCCCACCGCCGGTGAAACCGGCCGATCCCATCACCGCTCCGAGCATGGATAGCGGGCCGAGTGCGGCCGTGCTGGCGGAGGACCCCACCATCAAGGGCCTGACGGCCAGGATCGCGGCCAATCCGGACGACGTGAACGCGCTTTACCGGCGCGGCCAAGTCTATGCCAGCAAGGGCGCCTATAACCTCGCCATCAAGGATTTTGACGAGTCGCTCCGGATCAACCCGAAGGACGTCGAGGCTCTGAACAACCGCTGCTGGACGCGCACCGTGGTCGGCGACCTCCAGGGCGGGCTGAAGGATTGCAACGAGGCCCTGCGGCTGCGACCGAACTTCGTCGACGCGCTGGACAGCCGGGGGCTCGTCAATTTGAAATCGGGAGCGGCCAAGAACGCCATCGCTGATTTCGACGCGGCCCTGAGGATCAATCCGCGCCTGACTTCCTCGCTGTTCGGACGCGGGATCGCCAAGCAGCGCAACGGCTCGGCCCAGGAAGGTGCGCTCGACATCGCCAATGCCAAAGCGATGGACCCGAACATTGTTCAGGAATTCGCAAGTTACGGAGTGCGTTGATATTTTTTAAATCGAGGCCGACGTGCCTCGAACCCTCGGCGGCCCGGCGAAGACTAATCGGACGGATGCCGCAGGCCGCCTTTGGGGGGCTTATTGCAGGGATTTTGGAACCGCGCGAGCTGGCTGCTCAGGAGGGACTTGCTATGAGATTGGCTGCAAAGGGACTTACCGCAATCCTGTCCATTATCGCCGTTGGCGCCGCGCTGTCGCTGACGATCCCGCTGGCATTCGCGGGCGACGACGGCAACAGCAAGAACGTCACGGATGACGAGATCGTCCGCGCGCTGGCGCCGCCGCCGAAAAAGCCGCTGACCCGCGGCCTTTCGATCGCTCCGCAGGCCGATCCCGCACCGGGTGCGGCGGAGACCAAGCTGATCCAGTCCGTACGCGGCCGCTCGACGCGTTCGCTGTCGTCGACCGAGCGTGAAGAAATCGCGTCGGTGGCCAAGGACAAGCCGAACATCGATCTGGAAATCACGTTCGACTACAACTCGGCCAATATCAGCGCCAAATCGGTTGCCTCGGTACAGGCGCTCGGCCGCGCGCTGACCAGCCCCGACCTGAAAGGCTCGACCTTCGTGGTCGCTGGCCACACCGACGCCGCCGGCGGCGAGGCCTATAATCAGGAACTGTCGGAGCGCCGCGCGGATTCGATCAAGCGCTATCTGGTCGACAAGTACAGCATCTCCGCAACCGACCTCGTCACCGTCGGCTACGGCAAGAGCAAGCTGAAGGACCCGGCCCAGCCGATGGCGGAGGTCAATCGTCGCGTGCAGGTCGTCAACATGGAAAACAAGACCACCGCATCGAAGTGACCACGACGTAATCCTTTGAAGTGACAAGTCGTGATGTGGTGTAAAGTCTCGCTTCCAGAGCGCGTCCCGCAGCCTTGCGGGACGCTGCTTTATTTCAGGGAAACGCTCTCTATGGGCCGAGTGCGGATGGCCGTGAGCCAGGCCAGGACGATCCGGCGATGAATCTCTCCGAATATCTCAAGCCGGCCGGAACGGTGGTCTTCGTCGTTGCGCTCGGTGTCGGCTATTATCTGTTCGAGCACCGGCATCGCCCCGAGGCCAAGGAAACGCCGAGCGAGGCGCTGGTCATCGTGACGAAGTCGACCAATGCCTGCTTCTCCGACCTGGTCCGGGTGACCGGCTTCTTCGTGCCGCGCCGCGAAGCCGTGGTCGTCGCCGATCAGGAGGGATCCAGGGTCACCGACCTCTTCGTCACCGAAGGCACGCTGGTCACCGACAATCAGGAGCTGGCGCGCCTGACGGCCCCGCCCCAGATCCCGGGCCAGCCGCAGCGGCCCGGCCCGCAGGGTCCGGTCTCGCTGAAGGCCTCTGCGCCGGGCCTCGTCACCGAGGTCCGCACCATCGTCGGTGCGCCGGCCTCGCCGCAGGCCGGTCCGATGTTCCGCATCGCCGTCAACAACGAGATCGAGCTCGACGCGCAGGTCCCGGCGGTGCACATGCCCAAGCTCAGCGCCGGCGCGACCGTGCGCATCAGCCGCGACGACTCGCCCGATTTGATCGGGCGAGTCAGGCTGGTGGCGCCCGAAATCGATCGCACTACCCAGCTCGGGCGCGTTCGCATCAGCGTCACCAACAATCCCTCGCTGAAAGTCGGCGTGTTCGCCCGCGCCTCGATCGATGCCAAGCGAAGCTGCGGCGTCGCGGTTCCCAAGACCGCGATCGACCATCTCACCGTGCAGGTCGTCAAAGGCAACATCGTCGAGACGCGCAAGGTACGAGTCGGACTGTCGTCCGACAGCGCCACGGAAATCCTGCAAGGCCTCGACGTCGGCGAAATCGTCGTGGCCGACGCCGGCTCTTCGCTGCATGACGGCGACCAGATCAAGACCATGTTCGCCGATGAACTCGATCGCACGCGGGTACGCTGATGGCTCTCAATATCTCGGCATGGTCGATCCGCAATCCGCTGCCGTCGGTGGTCTTTTCCGTCATCCTCCTGATCCTCGGCTGGGTGTCCTTCACCAAGCTCGCGGTGACACGGCTGCCCTCCGCCGACATCCCCGTGATCTCGGTCGCGGTATCGCAGTTTGGCGCCGCACCCGCCGAGCTTGAATCCCAGGTCACCAAGACCGTTGAAGACGCCGTCTCCGGTGTCGAAGGCGTCAGGCACATCACCTCGCAGATCACCGACGGCCTGTCGGTGACGACCATCCAGTTCGCGCTGGAGACCAACACCGACCGCGCGCTCAACGACGTCAAGGACGCGGTGACGCGCGTGCGCTCCAACCTGCCGCAGAACGTCACCGAACCGCTGATCCAGCGCGTCGATGTCATCGGCCTGCCGATCGTCACCTACGCCGCGATCTCGCCCGGCAAGACGCCGGAACAGCTCTCCTATTTCGTCGACGACGTGGTCAAGCGCGCGCTGCAGGGCGTGCGCGGCGTCGCCCAGGTCGAGCGCATCGGCGGTGTCGAGCGCGAGATCCTGGTCTCGCTCGATCCCGACCGCCTGCAGTCGATGGGGCTGACTGCCGTCAATGTCAGCCAGAGCCTGCGCGGCACCAATGTCGACGTCGCCGGCGGCCGCGCCGAGATCGGCAAGAACGACCAGGCGATCCGCACCCTCGCCGGCGCCAAGACGCTGAGCGACCTCGCAGGCACCATGATTCCGCTGTTCGGCGGCGGCGAGGTCCGACTCGACGATCTCGGCACCGTGACCGACACCATCGCCGACCGCCGCACCTTCGCCCGCTTCAACGGCGAGCCGATCGTTGCGCTTGGCATCAAGCGCTCCAAGGGTGCCAGCGACGTGAAGGTGGCCGAGGCCGTGCAGAAGCGCATCGACTCGCTCAAGGCCACCTATCCCGACGTCGACCTGAAGGTGATCGACACTTCGGTCGAATATACCAACGGCAATTACCACGCGGCGATCTCGACGCTGTTCGAAGGCGCCATCCTCGCCGTCATCATCGTGCTGTTGTTCCTGCGCGACCTGCGCGCCACCATCATCGCCGCGATCTCGCTGCCGTTGTCGATCTTCCCGGCGTTCTGGGCGATGGACCTGCTCGGCTTCTCGCTGAACCTCGTCAGCTTCCTCGCCATCACGCTGTCGACAGGTATTCTGGTCGACGACGCCATCGTCGAGATCGAGAACATCGTCAGGCACATGAACATGGGCAAGTCGCCCTATCGTGCCGCCCTCGAAGCCGCCGACGAGATCGGCCTCGCGGTGATTGCGATCTCGCTGACGATCATCGCGATCTTCGCACCCGCGAGTTTCATGTCGGGCATCGCCGGACAGTTCTTCAAGCAATTCGGCATCACCGTCTCGGTGCAGGTGTTCTTCTCGCTGCTCGCGGCGCGCTTCGTCACGCCGGTGCTCGCCGCCTACTTCCTCAAACATGGCAATCACCAAGAGCCGCCGCCCGGCCGCGTGCTGCGGTCCTATCACAGGATCGTGGCGTGGTCGGTGAAGCACTATTTCATCACGGTGCTGGTCGGCTTCGGCGTCTTCGCCGCCTCGATCTGGAGCATTACGCTGCTGCCGCAGGGTTTTCTGCCGGCGCAGGACAGCTCGCGCTCACTGGTTGCCCTCGAGCTGCCGCCGGGCACGCAGCTCGCCTACACCGAAAAAGTCACCGAAGACATCGTCGCGCGGCTGCGCAAGCGGCCTGAGGTGAAGAGCATCTTCGTCGACGGCGGGCGCGTTCCACCGGGCACCCAGGAAGTCCGGCGCGCCGCTTTGATCATCAACTACACGCCCAAGGACAGCCGCGACATCACCCAGCGCGAGCTTGAATTCTCGATCAGCCAGGAGCTGGAGAACATTCCAGACATCCGCTTCTGGTTCCTCGACGAGAACGGCCTGCGCGCCATCTCGCTGGTCGTGACCGGCGCAGACGCCAACATCGTCAACAACGTCGCCAGCGAGCTCGCGACGCAGATGAAGCGGATTCCGACCATCTCCAACGTGATCTCGGAAACCACGCTGGAGCGGCCCGAGCTGCGCGTCGAGCCGCGCGCCGATCTCGCCGCACGGCTCGGCGTCTCGACCGAAAGCCTGTCGCAAACCATCCGCGTCGCCACCATCGGCGACGTCGGGCCGGCGCTCGCCAAATTCGACGTCGGCGATCGTCTGGTGCCGATCCGCGTGCAGCTCGAGGATGCCGCGCGCGGCAATCTCAAGACGCTCGAGCAGCTCCGCGTGCCGCTCGGCGAGCATGGCGAGAAGGGCGGCGTGCCGCTCTCCGTCATCGCCGACGTCAAGCTCGACCAGGGTCCGACCAGCATCAACCGTTACGATCGCGAGCGACAGGCGACTGTCGCGGCCGATCTCGTCGGCTCCGCCGCGCTCGGCGACGCCACCAAGAAGATCTACGACCTGCCGGTCATGAAGAGCCGGCCGAAGGGCGTGAAGGTGTCACCCTCCGGCGATGCCGAAAGCCTGAATGAACTGTCCGAAGGCTTTGCCACCGCGATCACTGCGGGTCTGATGATGGTCTACGCTGTGCTGGTGCTGCTGTTCGGCACCTTCCTGCAGCCGATCACCATTCTGTTCTCGCTGCCGCTCTCGATCGGCGGCGCGATCGCGGCCCTGCTGATCACCGGCAAGCAGCTCACGACACCGGTGTGGATCGGCATCCTGATGCTGATGGGCATCGTCACCAAGAACGCGATCATGCTGGTGGAATTCGCCATCGAGTCCATTCGCGCCGGCACACCGCGTGAAGAAGCCATGATCGACGCAGGCATGAAACGCGCACGCCCGATCGTGATGACCACGATCGCGATGGCCGCCGGCATGATGCCAAGCGCACTCGCGGTCGGCGCCGGCGGCGAGTTCCGCTCGCCAATGGCGCTCGCGGTGATCGGCGGCCTGATCTTCTCGACCATCCTGTCGCTGGTGTTCGTGCCCGCGATGTTCATGGTGATGGACGATCTCGGCGCCCTGATCTGGCGCTTCGGCAAGCGCCTGGTCGTGCACAGCGAGGATGCGGAGGGCGCCGGCCATCACGGCGCTGCGCCGGCAGAGGCAGCGCCGGTGCCGAAGGGCATCGCGCACCCCGCAGCGGAGTAGATTCCGAAAAGGCGGGTCAGAGGCGCGCGCTGGCACAAGTCGGTCGCGCGCGTTAGCTTACGACATGGCTTTTGTGCGTATCACGATGGACCCAGCCTGCTGCACTGGCAAAGCCTGCATTCGCGGGCTGCGGTTTCCAGTCGCACGATTGCTCGGCCTGCTGGCAGTCGGCGAGACGCGCGAATCCATCCTCAATGACTACCCGTATCTGGAGCGTGAGGATATTGATGAGGCGTTGCGATACGCGGCCTCCCTCGCAGAGGACACAGCCGCCGATCTCCCTCGTACCTTCCAAGCGAAGTGAAGTCGCTCGACTTACTCGTTCCGCGCGATCGCCGTCAGCTTGGTCATGTTCCTCAGCAGGATGCGGCCGCGCTGGAGATCGAGGATCGCTTCCTTGCGCCAGGCCTGAAGCTGGCGGTTGACGCTCTCGCGCGCGGCACCGACGAAGACGCCGAGCTGCTCCTGCGAGATGTGCACCTCCGAGCCGAAATCGGCGGCGAGCGCGCAGAGGCGCCGCGCGAGGCGAACCGGCAGCGGCTGGAGCATGGACTCTTCCATGCGCTCGCTCTGCCAGCGGATGCGCTGGCACAGCAGCGCGATGATCTTGATCCCGACCTTCGGCTCGCGTTCGAGGAAAGCGAGAAAGTCTTCGCGCCGCAGCACGAACAGCTCGCTGGCTTCGCCCGCGGTCGCATCGGCGGTGCGGCTCTGGCCGTCCAGCACCGCGACCTCGCCGAACAGGTCACCCGGCCCCATGAAGTTCAGCGTCAGCCGACTGCCGTCGGAGGAGCCGGTCTCGATACGGACCTGGCCTCGACGTACGCCGAACAGCGCGTCGCCGCCATCGCCCTTCTGGAATAGCACCTCGCCGTTCCCCAGATGCTGGGTGTGGCAGAGATTCGACAGCCGCTGGAGCTCGTCTGCGCCGAGATCGGCAAACATCGCGTTCATCTTCAGGATGACCGCAAATTCGGCCTGCTTGCTCATTTCAATGTCCTTGTGAATTTCCGTGGCCATTGTCCCTGGCCCGTTTCCTTGGCAAATCGCATGGAACCATCAACATCAGGTCGCGTAAAACCGCGCCCGGGAAGTGTGTCATAAGTCACATAACTTTGCAGCACCCCAAGACTATTTTTACGCGCTTGGAGCCGCTTCCCGTCCCGGGATAAACTCAGGCGCAAAGGACGGGTGCAAATGACGGTCATCTGCCGGATTCGACGCCGATTGTCCGTCGCTGGAAAGCCGATATGAGAGCAGTGAAATTCGCCGGCGCTGCGGTGGCCGCCGTCATCATCGTGATCGCACTCCTGCTGGTGGTCGGGATCCCCTCGGGCTTCCTGACCTCGACGATTGCCTCGCGGGTGGAGAGCGCGACCGGCTATCGCCTGTCGATCGACGGCACCACCAGGATCAGCCTGTGGCCGACGCTGAACGTGACGCTGAACGACCTCACGCTTGCCGATCCCAAGGACCGCAGCGGCATCACGCGCCTGACCATCGACAGCGTGCAGGCCGACATGTCGCTCTCGAGCGTTTGGTCGGGCCGCCCGAAGATCAGCGAGCTCGTCGTCACCCATCCCGTGCTCTACCAGCCGCTGCTGCGTGAGCGCCTGCCGAATGCCGGCGGCGCGTCGAAGCCGATCGCGCTCGATACGGATGGCGCCGCCATCGACCGCGTCAAAGTCACCGATGGCGAGATCGCATTCGCGCGCGTGCGCGACCGCGTCGAGAGCCGCATCAGCGCCATCAATGCCGATGCGATCGTCGATCGCGACCGCAAGATCAATATCACCGGCACCGCGCGGGTCGGCGATCACCCGACCAAATTCGACATCAAGGCGACGACGCCGGCGCCGCCCGCCGACCGGCCGACCATTCCGGTGGATTTCGCCATCGACATGCCCGACGTGCTGAAGTCCCAGCTCGCAGGTCACGCCGAGATGCGGCTCAACGGCGATGTCGTGATGATCAACGGCGTGAACGGCACGCTCGGCGATGGCGCCTTCAACGGCTGGGCCTCGGTCGATATCGCGAGCAAGCCTCTGGTCAAGGTCGATCTCGACTTCCAGCGGCTCGCGATCCCGCTGGCGAAATCGCCGGAAGGCGCGTCCGGACAGCCCTGGAGCGATGCGCCGATCGACGTGTCCGGGCTCAATTATGTCGATGCGCAAATCAGGATCTCGGCGCACGAGGCCGTCATCGGCGATGCGCGCCTCGCGCCGCTGGCGATCGATGCAAAGCTCGCCGGCGGCGTACTGAAGGCCGGCACCGCCAATCTCGGCGCCTATGGCGGCCAGGTCTCGGGCGAAGTGATCCTGGATGCGACCAGCGGCGCGCCGAGCTTCGCCATGCATTCCGACCTCACCGGCGTGCGCGCGCTGCCGCTGCTGCAGGGCCTTGCCGAATTCGACCGGATCGACGGCAAGCTGCAGGCCAAGCTCGCGCTGCGCAGCGCCGGCACCAGCCAACGCGCCTTGATGGCGAACATGCAGGGCACCGCTTTCGTCACTTTCCAGGACGGCGCCATCCGGGGCATCAACGTCGCGCAGATGATCCGCTCGCTGACGTCGGGCACGCTGTCCGGCTGGCAGGACAACCAGAACAACAGCCAGGAGCAGAGCACCGATCTGTCGCAGCTCTCGGCGTCCTTCCGCATCGACAAGGGTCAGGCGGTGACGACCGATCTCAATCTGATCGGGCCACTGGTGCGACTCACCGGCGCCGGCACCATCGCGCTCGACACCAAGATGATGGGCTTTCGCGTCGAGCCGAAGCTGGTGATGACGACCGAAGGCCAGGGTCGCGCCTCCGAGCCGGTCGGCTTCGGCATCCCCGTGATGATCCAGGGCAGCTGGTCGCAACCGCGGATCTACCCTGACATGGCCGGCATGCTCGACAACCCCGACACTGCCTATGCCAAGCTGCGCGAGATGGGCAAGGGCCTGTTCGGCCCCGACGGCGCCGGGCTCGACAATATTTTGGGCAGCCTTGGTCTCGGCGGCACGACTGCGCCGGGTGGCGGCAATGCAGCCGGCAATGCCAATCCGCAAACCCAGCAGCCGGGACAGAACAATCCGCTCGGCGGCCCCTTGGGCGAGGCGATCGGCAATCTGATCCAGCAGGGACTTTCCAGCGGTGCGGCAACCGGCACGGGCAACGGAACGGCCACCGGCCGCAGCCGCAGCCTGCCGGCAACGCCATCGACACCGGCGCCGCAGGCATCCCCCGCGCCCCCCGCCCAGGAGGACCCGCCGACGGCACAGCAGGACAGCCAGCCGATGAACGACGTGCTGCGGCAGCTCTTCAATCGATGATGGGCGGACCAACGCTCTGGACTCCACGCCAATCCCTTACCTCGGCTTTGTCTCACCCTGCTTCATCCGAACGGATGAGACTGCGACAATTCACCACCCGTCCGGCCCAAACCGGCGTCCCCAGCGGGTAACCAAGCCTGCCGGTCCACCGGTCGTCCGGTCCAAATTATGCTAGCAAATTATGCTAGAAGGACCGCTGGGCCCGTACAGGCCGTAGCGCCGGCGTCGATGGCGGCGCGAGAGGATCGGGATGGCGGGAGCGAACGAGAAGACACGGTTTCTGCGCGAGGGCCTGTTCGCCAAATACGTCGTCTCTCTCGTCGGCCTCGTCGTGTTCGTGCTCGCCGTCAACGGGGCGATGGAGAGCTGGATCTCCTACCGCGCCACCAAGACACAGCTGACCGACGGTCTCGAGGATAAGGCGCAGGCTGCCGCGCGGCGGATCGAGCAGTCGATCTCCGAGCTCGAGCGCCAGATCAGCTGGGTGACGCGGGCGAGCCAGGACACGCTCGAGAAGCGCCGCGCCGACTACGCCCAGCTGCTGCACCAGGTCTCGGTCGTCAACCAGCTGTTCCAACTCAACGGCGAGGGCCGCGAGGTGCTGCGCGTCTCGCGCCAGTCGACCACGACCGGCAGCAATGCCGACCTCTCCCGCGACATGCGCTTCACCGACGCCGTCGCCCGCGGCGTCAGCTACGCGCCGGCGTGGTTCTCCGACCGGACGCCGTTCATGTCGATCTCGGTGGCGCATTCCGGTTTCAACGCCGGCGTGACCGTGGCCGAGCTCGACCTCAGCTTTCTTTCCGAGTACCTCACCGACGCCCAGGTCGGCAAGGCGGCCTTCGCCTATGTGGTCGATCCGCGCGGCCGCGTTCTGGCGACGTCGTCGAAGGGACTTGATGTCGGCAAGGATTTGTCGAAGCTGCCGCAGGTGGCGGCCGCGGTCGCGCCGGGCCACGAGCCCGACAATTCGGGCACCGACTTCAACGGCCATGCGGTGATGAGCGCCGCGAGCACCGTGCCGAAGCTCGGCTGGAGCGTGATGTTCGAGCAGCCGACCACGCAGGCCCTGATGCCGATCCGCGACCAGCTGGTGCGCATCGCGCTGCTGATCGGCATGGGCCTGCTGGTCGCGATCCTCGCCGGCACGCTGCTCGCCCGCCGCATGATCATTCCGATCACGGCGCTGCGCGACGGCGCGCACAAGCTCGGCGAGGGCGATTTCAGCCATCGCATCGACGTGCACACCTCCGACGAGCTGGAAGACCTCGCCGGCCAGTTCAACCGCATGGCCGGCCAGATCCAGGAGACCTATTCGGACCTGGAGACCAAGGTCGAGGAGCGCACCCGCGATCTCGCGCAGTCGATCAACGAGCTCAAGGTGCTGGAAGAGGTCGGCCGCGCGGTCGCGGCCTCGCTCGATCTTAACGCCGTGCTGCCGACGATCGCCGCGCGCGCGATCGAGATCACCCACGCCGATGCCGTGCTGATCTACGGCTATGACGCGCAGGCGCGCCGCTTCAATCTGGTCGAGGCCAACGGCATCGACAAATCCGCCGACGGCGCCCATGTCACGATCGACGAAGGCCAGAACATCCTGAGCGATGCGGCCGGGAGCGGCGAACCGATCGCGATCGCCGATCTCGACCAGGCCGCCGGGCAACCGCTGCGCGACGTCGCGATCGATGCCGGCTTCCATTCAGTGCTGGTGGTGCCGCTGGTGGACCAGCAGGGCACGCTCGGCTCGCTGGTGGTGCTGCGCCGCGCCAGCGGCGAGTTCGCCGCCAGCATCATCGGCCTGATGCGCACCTTTGCCAACCAGGCGGTGCTCGCGATGCGTAACGCGCGGCTGTTCACCGAGGTCGACCACAAGGGCCGCGAGCTCGCCGCTGCGCACGAAACCGTGCAACAGCAAGCGGCAAAGCTCCAGGAGCAGACCGAGCAGCTGCGCAACTGGAACCGCTCGCTGGAGGAGCGCGTCGAGAAACAACTCGGCGAGATCGGCCGCATCAAGCGGCTCGAACGTTTCCTCGCCCCGCAAGTGGCGCAGCTGATCGCCTCGTCCGATGGCCACGACGCGCTGCTCGACAGCCACCGCCGCGAAGTCACCGTCGTGTTCTGCGATTTGCGCGGCTTCACATCATTCACGGAGGCGACCGAGCCGGAAGAGGCGATGAACGTGCTGCGCGAATATCACGCGGCACTCGGCGAGCTGATCCACCGCTACGAAGGAACGCTCGACCGCTTTGCCGGCGACGGCGTGATGATCCTGTTCAACGCGCCGATTCAATTCGCCGACCACACCAAGCGCGCGGTCAAGATGGCGGTCGAGATGCGCGACGTGATTGGCCAATTGACCGAGAAATGGAAGAACCGCGGCCACTCGCTCGGCTTCGGCGTCGGCGTCGCCATGGGCTACGCCACGCTCGGCCAGATCGGCTTCGAGCAGCGGCTGGAATATGCCGCGATCGGCAGCGTCACCAATCTCTCCTCCCGCCTCTGCGACGAGGCCAAGGCCGGGCAGGTCGTGGTCAGCCGCCGCGTCTACGGCATGGTCGAGCCCTGGGTCGAAGCCCGCGCGCTCGACGATCTCGTGCTCAAAGGCTTCAATCACCCCGTGCTCGCGATGGAGATCCTGTCGTGGCGCGAGGAGGTGGAGAACGTGGTGGATGCGGCGGCCGCAAGGCGGCGTGGGTAGCCCTCAAAACACAAATGTCGAAAACAACCCCATGCACAGTAGCCGGGGGCTGCAAGATCAATGACTTACGCGAGTACGGAATTGGCTGGAAGCAGTTTGACTCGTCGGGCAAAACACCGGCAAGATGGCATCATCGGGCGACTGCGCCGTACCTCCCACATTCCTGATGTGTTTTGCCCTTCGGATCAGTCGATCCGACGACGGCTATGCTGTTGCGATCTAAGCAAAAAAGCTAATGCGCAAGCGTTGCTCCATGTCGTAGTACTGAGCGCACGTTTGACGGGAAAAGACTGGAAGACATGGCAAGAGGTCCGGGGAAAAACCGAGCGGCGAAAGTCGATCGCAGCGTTGATAGCAATGGGAATGGCGCGTTCGAAGCCAAGCTGTGGGCGGCGGCGGACGCCTTGCGCAACAACATGGACGCGGCTGAGTACAAGCACGTCGTGCTCGGGCTGATCTTCCTCAAATACATCTCCGACGCCTTCGAGGCCAAGCACGGGGAACTCGACGCGCAGCGCGCGAAGGGCGCCGATCCCGAGGACCCGGATGAGTATCGCGCGGAAAATATCTTCTGGGTGCCGCCGGAGGCGCGCTGGAGCTATCTCAAATCGATGGCGCCACAGCCGACCGTCGGCCAGCTCGTCGACGACGCCATGGCCGCGATCGAGCGGGACAATACTTCGCTGAAGGGCGTGCTGCCGAAGGATTTTGCCCGGCCTGGCCTCGACAAACAGCGGCTCGGCCAGATCATCAATCTGGTCAGCGACATCGCGCTCGGCGCGCCCGCCGACCGTTCAAAGGACACGCTCGGCCGCGTCTACGAATATTTCCTGTCCCGCTTCGCCAGCGCGGAGGGCAAGAGCGGTGGTCAGTTTTATACGCCGTCCCACGTCGTCCGCGTGCTGGTCGAGATGCTGGCGCCGTACAAGGGCCGGGTCTACGATCCCTGCTGCGGCTCCGGCGGCATGTTCGTGCAGAGCGAGAAATTCATCGAGGCCCATGCCGGCAAGCTCGGCGACATCTCGATCTATGGACAGGAGTCGAACTACACGACGTGGCGGCTCGCCAAGATGAACCTCGCGATCCGCGGCATCGATGCCCAGATCGGCCATGGCGACACCTTTCACAACGAACGCCATCCCGACCTCAAGGCCGACTACGTCTTGGCCAATCCGCCGTTCAATGATTCCGACTGGCGCGGCGACCTGTTGAAGGACGACAAGCGCTGGGCCTACGGCACGCCGCCCGCAGGCAACGCCAACTACGCCTGGGTGCAGCATTTCATCCACCATCTCAGCCCCACCGGGCTGGCCGGTTTCGTGCTCGCCAACGGCTCGATGTCGTCGAACACGTCAGGCGAAGGTGATATCCGCAAGGCGATCGTCGAGGCCGATCTGGTCGACTGCATGGTGGCGCTGCCTGGCCAATTGTTCTATTCGACGCAGATTCCGGTTTGTCTCTGGTTCCTCGCGCGTAACAAGAACAACGGCCGCTTCCGCGACCGCCGCGGCGAGACGCTGTTCATCGACGCACGGAAAATGGGAACGTTGATCGATCGCGTGCATCGCGAACTGACCGAGGATGACATTGCGAAAATCGCCGGCACCTATCATGCGTGGCGCGGCGATAAGGACGCCGGCGAGTACGCCGACGTGCCGGGCTTCTGCGAGACGGCGACGCTTGACGACATCCGCAAGCACGGGCACGTGCTCACGCCGGGACGCTATGTCGGCGCGGCGGCGGCCGAAGAGGATGACGAGCCGTTCGAGGAGAAGATGGCGCGGCTCGCCGCGATTCTACGGAAGCAGCAGAAGGAGGCCGCGAAGCTGGATGCCGCGATTGCCACCAACCTGAAGGAGTTGGGGTATGGCGGGTAAGTGGCGTTCATCTACATGGGGCGAGGAGATTTCCCTCGAGTACGGCAAGGCTCTACGTGCTCATGATGTTGCCGGGGGCAAGTATCGCGTTTACGGATCAAACGGTCCCATCGGATGGACATCGGAGTCTCTCGCCCCAGGACCCGGCGTCATTCTCGGCCGAAAGGGAGCCTATCGCGGCGTCAATTACTCGGCGGACCCATTTTACGTTATCGACACCGCCTATTATGTCGTCCCAAAGCGTGAGATCGATTTGCGCTGGCTCTACTATGCCATCCGCTATCACAAGCTTGGCGAGATCGACGATGGCTCTCCGATTCCCTCGACAACCCGCGCGGCCGTCTACGTCCGCGAATTGGATGTCCCCCCCCCTACACGAGCAATGCACCATCGCTCGCATTCTAGGCGCGCTCGACGACAAAATCGAAGTCAATCGGCGGATAAACGATACGCTCGAGGCGATGGCGCGGGCGTTGTTCAAGTCGTGGTTTGTGGATTTCGATCCTGTCCGGGCGAAGGTCGATGGGCACGATTCTCGCGTATCGCAGCCGCTTGCAGCTCTTTTTCCCTGCTCCTTTGAGGACTCGGAATTAGGACCGATTCCAAAAGGATGGTCAGCACAGTCGCTGTCTGGCATTTCCAACATCTATTCTGGAGGGACACCAAGCAAGAGTATCGATAATTACTGGAACGGTGATTTGCCGTGGATCAGCCCGAAAGTGATGACATCGATTCATGTGGATCGGTCGGATGAACTGGTGACAGCTGCCGCTATAGGAAATGGAACGCGGCTCGTTCCTCAGGGCTCGGTCCTGATCATGGTCCGCGGCATGGGCTTGCATCAGGGCGTTCGCATTTCGCAGGCCCAACGAGACGTCACTTTCAACCAAGATGTTAAAGCGTGCGTGCCCAAGTGGGGTGATGGCACATTCCTGCTATTCGCTCTTCTCGATGCATCTGGGTATCTGTTCTCAAAAGTCCAAGCGTCCGGGCACGGCACCGGCGTCCTACCAACGGATATCCTAGACGGACTTTCATTTGCCGTTCCACCGGCCGCCGTGCGTGATGAGCTCGGTCGGCCACTTGCGAAGCTGAACGCAAGAATCGCGACAAATGTTCGAGCCTCGCAAATATTGACCAGTCTCCGCGACACCCTCCTCCCGAAACTCATCTCCGGCGAACTGCGGGTCAACGCCGCCGAGAAAATCGTCGAGGCCGTTGCATGAGCGATGCCCCGTCCCGCGGCGAGTTGATCCTCTACCGCACCGAGGACGGGCGGGACACGATCCGGCTACGGGTGGTCGATGGGACGGTCTGGCTGACCCAGGCCGAAATCGCCGGGCTGTTCGACACCACCAAGCAGAACGTCAGCCTGCATCTGAAGAATATCTTCGACGACGGCGAGTTGCCGCGGGATTCAGTTGTCAAGGAATCCTTGACAACTGCCGCGGACGGCAAAGCCTATCCGACTGCGCACTACCATCTCGACGCCATCCTGGCCGTCGGCTACCGCGTTCGCAGCCCGCGCGGCAGTCAGTTCCGCCGCTGGGCGACCACGGTGCTGCGGGAGTTCCTGACCAAGGGGTTCGTGCTCGACGACCTCCGCCTGAAGGAGCCGGGCGGGCTGGATTATTTCGACGAGCTGCTGCGGCGCATCCGCGATATCCGCGCCTCTGAGAAGCGGTTCTACCAGAAGGTCCGCGATCTCTTCAAAACCAGCAGCGTCGATTACGACGGCACCGCCGAGACCGCCAAGGCGTTCTTCGCCACCATCCAGAACAAGCTGGTGTTCGCCGTCACCGGACAAACCGCGGCCGAGCTGATCGTCGCCCGCGCCGATCCCAAGAAGGCCAACATGGCGCTGACGACCTGGACCGGCGATCGTATCCGCAAGGCCGACGTCACGGTGTCAAAAAACTATCTCGACGCCGGCGAGATCGAACAGCTCAACCGTCTGACCACCATGTTCCTCGATTTCGCCGAGGAACGCGCCTCACGCCGGCAGGAAACCAAAATGGTCGACTGGATCGCGCAGACCGATCGATTCCTCGCCTTCAACGAGCGCGATGTCCTGAAAGGCAAGGGGCGGATGTCGCACGAGCGGATGGAGGAAATCGCTCATTCGCTGTTCGAGACCTTCGATGCCGGCCGCCGCGCCGCCGAGGCTGATGAGGCCGAGCAGGAGGCCGAAGCAGATCTGGCCAAGCTCGAAGCCGAGGCCCGCCGGCTGACGAAACGCGAGCCAGGCACATGAGCGCCTTCACCGAGTCCGTCGTCGAGGAGGCCGCGCTCGATTGGCTGGCACGGCTCGGATATGCGGTGCTGCACGGCCCGGACATCGCCGCCGGCGAACCTGCCGCGGAGCGCAGCGATTCCGGCTATCGAGATGTGGTTCTCGAGCGGCGATTGCGGGCGGCGCTGGCCCGGCTCAATCCCGACCTGCCGCCCGATGCCCTGGAGGACGCTCACCGCAAGCTGATGCGGCTGGATGCTCCATCGCTGATCGACCGCAACCGCGCAGTCCATCGCATGCTGGTGGACGGCATCACCGTCGAGTTTCGTCGCAAGGACGGCTCGATCGGCGGCGCGCAGGCCCGCCTGATCGATTTCGAGGAGCCCGCGCAGAACGATTGGCTTGCGGTCAACCAATTCACGGTGGTGGACGGACAGCATCTTCGGCGGCCCGACGTAGTCCTGTTCGTCAATGGCCTGCCGCTCGCTGTGATCGAACTGAAGAACACCGCGGACGAGGGCGCCGACATCTGGGCGGCGTTCCGACAACTCCAAACCTATCAGGCGCAGATTCCAGCCCTGTTCTCGACCAACATTGCGCTGGTCGCGTCGGACGGCGCGCAGGCGCGGATCGGCTCGCTCGGCGCTGGGCGCGAATGGTTCAAGCCGTGGCGCACCATCACCGGACGCGACGAAGCGGTGAAGCTCGCCGAGTTGCAGATCGTGCTGGAGGGCGTGTTCGAGCACCAGCGCTTCCTCGATCTCATCAAGTATTTCATCGTGTTCGAGGCGCTGGACGGCGGCAAGCTCGTCAAGAAGATGGCCGGCTACCACCAGTTCCACGCCGTCAACGTGGCGTTGGAGGAGACGCTCCGCGCCGCGATCCCGTCGGAGAGCTGGCGCAAGACACAGGGCTTTTCCGACGAGGCCGGCCGCTACGATGCCGGGCCGATGGCCGGCGGCGAGGACGGCGATCACCGCGTCGGCGTTGTCTGGCACACGCAGGGCTCCGGCAAGAGCCTGACCATGGCGTTCTATGCCGGCCGGGTGATCCTGGCGCCCGAGATGGAGAATCCCACCATCGTGGTGCTGACCGATCGCAACGACCTCGACGACCAGTTGTTCGGCACCTTCGCCCGCTGCCGCGACCTGCTGCGGCAGCCGCCGGCGCAGGCGGCTGATCGCGCCGATCTTCGGGCCAAGCTCTCGGTTGGAGGCGGCGGCGTGGTGTTCACCACCATCCAGAAGTTCTTTCCGGAGGAACGTGGCGATCGGCATCCTGTGCTGTCGGATCGACGCAACATCGTCGTGATCGCGGACGAGGCCCATCGCAGCCAGTACGATTTCATCGACGGTTTTGCGCGCCATATGCGCGACGCACTGCCGCGCGCGTCCTTCATCGGCTTCACGGGAACGCCGATCGAGCAGACCGACGCCAATACGCGCGCCGTGTTCGGCGACTATATCAGCGTCTACGACATCCAGCGGGCGGTGATCGACGGCGCCACAGTACCGATCTACTACGAGAGCCGGTTGGCCAAACTGGAGCTGAAGCCGTCCGAGCGGCCCAACATCGACGTCGAGTTCGAGGAAGCGACCGAGGGCGAGGAGATCGATCGCAAGGAAAAACTCAAGAGCCGATGGGCGCAGCTCGAAGCGGTGGTCGGGTCCGAGAACCGGATCGCGCTCGTTGCGGGCGATCTGGTCGAGCATTTCGAGAGCCGACTGACTGCAATGGACGGCAAGGCGATGGTGGTGGTGATGAGCCGGCGCATTGCCGTCGCGCTCTATGAGGAGATCGTCAAGCTGCGGCCGGAATGGCACGGAGAGGATGACGACAAGGGCACGCTCAAGATCATCATGACGGGCTCGGCGTCCGACCCGCTGGAATGGCAGTCCCACATTCGCAGCAAAACGCGGCGCGAAGACATGGCCGAGCGCTTCCGCGATTCCAAGGACCCGTTCAAGATCGTGATCGTCCGCGACATGTGGCTGACCGGCTTTGACGCGCCGAGCCTGTCGACCATGTATGTCGACAAGCCGATGCGCGGCCACGGTCTCATGCAGGCCATCGCACGGGTCAATCGTGTGTTTAGGGATAAGCCCGGCGGACTGGTGGTCGACTATCTCGGCCTGGCAGATGAGCTGCGGCAAGCGCTGGTCACTTACACAGAAGCCGGCGGCACCGGACGGACCGCGCTGGATCAGGCCGAAGCGGTCTCGGTGATGCTGGAGAAATACGAGGTCTGCCGCGACCTGTTCCATGGCTTCGACTGGTCGCATTGGCTCACCGGGAGCGCGGCGCAACGGGTAACGCTGCTACCTGCCGCGCAGGAGCACATCCTGGCGCAGGAGGACGGGAAAGGCCGGCTGATGCAGGCGGTCAATGAATTGTCGAAAGGATTTGCCTTGGCGGTGCCGCACGCCGAGGCGTTGCGCATCCGCGATGACGTCGGGTTCTTCCAGGCGGTGAGGGCCGTGCTTGCCAAGAGCGAACCGGGCGAGCGCAAGAGTAACGAAGACCTGGACCACGCCATCCGGCAGATCATCTCCAAGGCCATGGTCTCGGATGAGGTTGTCGATATCTTCGCTGCGGCAGGGATCAAGAAGCCGGACATCTCAATCCTGTCGGACGAATTTCTCGCCGAGGTCCGGGGCATGCCGCAGCGAAATCTTGCCGTCGAACTGTTGCAGAAGCTGTTGAAGGGCGAGCTCAAGGTGCGCGCGCGCCGCAATGTCGTGCAGGCGCGGGCCTTCTCCGAAATGCTGGAACAGGCACTCCGTCGTTACCAAAACCGTGCGATCGAAACGGCGAAAGTCATCGAGGAGTTGATTCAGCTCGCCAAGGACATGCGCCTGGCCGCGCAGCGAGGTGAAAACCTGGGCTTGAGCGACGACGAAGTCGCTTTCTATGATGCCCTCGAAACCAATGACAGCGCGGTGAAGGTCTTGGGGGACGAGGCGCTCCGTATCATTGCGCGCGAGTTGGTGGCGACCGTTCGCGCCAACGTCACGATCGACTGGGCCGTCCGTGACAACGTCCGCGCGCAGTTGCGCGTGCTGGTGAAACGGATTCTTCGCAAGTACGGCTATCCGCCGGACCTCCAGGAGAAAGCAACCCAAACGGTACTCGAACAAGCCGAGGTGCTTTCGGAGGGCTGGGCGACCGCTTGAAAGCTCCTTGGCCTCCTCTCACGCCCCACGCTTCGGCCCGATCGCCTCGAACCCCGCCTTCTGCTCGTCGCTTAAGCCAGCCTCGAAATCGTCGAGCGCATCGCTGACGCCGTTCACCGCCTGCAGCATCGTCTCCAGCCGCGCCTTCACAGTGGCAAGGCGGGCCTGCGGGGTCGGTGCTGCTTTTGACGGACAGGCGCTCAACGTCTCCATGGTGCGCAGCGTGGTGTCCTGAAGTACGTCGAGACGGGCGCGGGCGGTGTCGTCGAGTTTGAGCGTGGACGCGATGTCGGCCGCGGGCCATTGCTGCTGCACGAGCTGCTCGTATTGGCGCTGCACTTTCTCATCGTAGCGGGGATCGCTGTCCGCCTGGCAGGCCGATGCCGCCTGGGAGTTCTTTTGCTGGATCGACGCGAGCGCGGCGCTGCGGTCCTTGGCCAGCGCATCGAGCTTTGTCTTCTGGTCGTCGTTGAGGAGATCGACGAATTTTGCGAGCGGCGGTGCAACCGCGTCCGTTGCCTTGATCATGGCCGCGAGGCGCTCGCGCATCAGACCAAGCCGCTCCATGGCCGTCGCAGGGACCTGCGTTGGGCAGGCTGCACGGATCGTGTCGCGCGCCGCCTGCCAGGCGGTGGCGAGCTCGTCGAGCGCTGTGCGCTGCAATTCGTTCGGCTGCACGGAAGCGGCGATGCGGTCGACCGGCAGGCCGCCGGTGTCGCTGGCATCGCAGACAGCCTCCGCGGTCGGCACTCTCCGTCCGCGCCTGCCTTGCGGCGCGGTGTAGGCGGCAAGCTCGGTTACCGCATAGGGCGAAAAGATCGCGGCATAGATGTCGCCATAGCCGTAGAGCGAGAGGCTGGTCGCATCGCCGAGGATGATTGCGGTGGTGAGGTCGTCATGCGCGAACGGCCAGAACACCGGGCCAGCCCAGCCGTAGCTGCCATCGGGATGACGCCACCAGCCTTGCGGGCGCTTGCCGCCGTGCCAGCCCGACAGGGCAGCTTGCGCCGTGAGCGCCGCACGGAGGACGTAGGGATTGGCAGGCTGCCCTCGCTCAACACCGCGAGGATCTTGTGACCGCAGTGCTGCGGAGCGATATCGGCCGCCTCGCACCGCCATGCGCGCGTGGCGCAGGCGCGACATGCCGATCACGTGGCCAATGGCGAGGCGCGCGACACCGAGCGGGCCGCCGCGCAATCCGAACTGCGCCTCGGCGCGATTTGGCCACAGCACCGCCAGCATCACAAGGGTTGCGCCCGTTAGCGCCAGCCCCAGCCTGAGACCCATGCGGGATCTCGACATGACCACTGACCTGTCCACCCTGGCCCTCCTCCGGCGCCAAGCGCGCATCGCGTCGCATCACGTTGACGCGCGGGGGAACCAAATGTTCCGGAAGCACACAGGGCAAAGCGTCGCAACGCGCACCGGACAGTGCCGATGCGGTGTCACTCCGTCTTCTGCGGCACCACGAAGGTCTGGCCGGGATAGATCAAATTGGGGTTGTGAATCTTGGCGCGGTTGGCGTTGTAGATCACGGCAAAGCGGGCGCCGTCGCCGTAGGCGAGCCGGCTGAGCGCCCAAAGGCTGTCGCCGCGGGAGATCACCCGGTTGCCGCCTGCTTCCGCCGGTGCACCACCGACGACGTCCGCCGGCGAGGCCGATGCAACGGTCGTGGCCGCGGGAGCCCGCGCCATGACCCCTGACATGCCCCTGGATTTCGATGCGCCCATCAATCTCGGCCGGGCCGCGGGCCTGTCCGATACCGATGCCACGACATCCGACTTGTCGTCAGGCTTCTCGGCCTTCGCCTCTTGCTTCGCCTCTTGCCTCGCGACCGGCACAGGACGCGCGGGCGGCGGCGCGGCTTCGGCGATCGTCACCGGCATGCTGCGGCCGGATTGCGTGACGGTGCCGTCAGGCGATTTCGCCCGCAGGGTCAGCTCATAGGAACCGGCAGGAAGCTGCGGCGGCGTCATCACGAATTGGCCCGATGCATCCGCCACCACCGTGTCGAGCGGCTTGCCGTCGCGCAGCAGCTCGACCTTGGCGCCCGGCGTCGCCTGGCCCGCGATCACTGCCGCCTCGCCGTGATCGTCGACGCGCGCGACGTCGAAACGGGGGCCGGTATCCGCAACCGCCGGCGGCGGCTTGACCGGCGCAAGATCGGCAAGCGCGGCGGTGACCTGCTTCTGGGTTTCGGCCAGCGCACCCGCCTTCGGCTCGGGGGCCGGCGCCGGAGACGCAGCTGGCGACGGCGGCGCGACGGCGGCGAGCTTTGGCTCTTCCGGCTTGAGTTCCGGCTTGGGTTCGACCTTCTGTTCGACCTTGGCCTCCGGCCTGGCGGCGACCACGGTGTCGGTCTTCGCCCCGTTCGGCAGCAGGCGGCGCAGCTCGGTGGGGCCGATCACCAGCACGGTGCCGCCCACAGCGAGCAGACAGAATGCAATGAAGGCCTTGGATGCGATCGTCATCAGAAACGAACCTTGATCAGAAACGAAGCTTGCAAATCAGCCGGGACAGCAAATTGCGCCGTTTTGGCCGCGGCAGCAAGGCGGTCGATAGGATGATGAGCCAACGCGCCAGGGATGAACCGGCGCCACCCCGCCGGCGTCAAATGATCGACCGCATCGCGGCACCCGCTGAATCCATTCCGATTCATATTTTCCTAACCCTCGCTGGTAACCGGCTCTTGTCGGTTTTGCTGCATCTTGCATCCCACGGGAGGGCTACATGGGCACATCGATCAGGTGGACCGCGCGCATGCGCGGGTTGCTGCGCCGTTGGCGCGGCGCGCCACTGACTTGGCTAATCGTCGGCGGTTTCGTGCTGATGGCTGCAATGGCCATCGGCACCGCGCTAACGGTCGACCGCTTCCGGCAGAATGCGATCGAGAGCGGCCGCGACAGCCTGGAAAACTCAGTCCGGCTGCTCGCCCGTCATTTCGACCGCGAGTTCGAGGACTTCGCGGTGCTCCAGAAGAGCGTCATCGCGGAACTCGAAAGCCGTAGCATCGAATCCGCTGATGTCTTCCGCAGTCAGATGGCAACACTCGCCATGCACGAGGTGCTGCGCGCAAAGACAAGTGGTTGGTCCGATGTCGCCGGCGCCAATGTGTTCGATTCCAACGGCGTTCTGATCAACTCGTCGCGGCGCTGGCCGGTCGCCAACATCTCGGTCGGTGACCGCGGCTATTTCAACCGGCTCAAGAACGACGCGTCCGCGCAGGAAGAGATCGAAGTCGTGCCCGGACGGTTCGGCGGTGGCGCCGCGATCGTGTTCGCGCGCCGCGTCTCCGGTCCGCACGGCGAGTTCTACGGCATAGTCTCGCGTGCGATCACGCCCGACCAGCTCGAATCTTTCTTCGCCTCGAGCGGGCTCGGCGAGGAATCCTCGATCGCGATGCATCATCAGAACGGCCAGCTGCTCGCGCGCGTTCCGCATGCCGACGCGATGATCGGCCAGAATTTCCGCAACGGAACGCCCGAGCAGATGGCGGTGTTCGAGCGCACGTTCGTCACCACGCAGCTCGCAAGCCCGATGGACGGCAAGGACCGCATCGTCGCCTCGCGCATGCTGACCGGCGAGCCGCTGGTCGTGGTCGCGACCAAGTCGCTCGACGCGACGCTGGCGACCTGGCGCACGCAAACCAAATTCTTCGTCACCGTCGCCGTGCTGTCGATCGGCCTGCTCGTGCTCACGCTTTATCTGATCTTCCGCCAGGTGACGCGCCGGCTCTCGGTGGAGAAGCAGCGGCTCGACACCGCGATGAACACCATGACGCAGGGCCTCCTGATGTTCGATCAGGACGAACGGCTGATCGTCTGCAATCGGCGCTACATCGAGATGTACGGCCTGTCGGCCGAAATCGTGAAGCCCGGCGCTCATTTCCGCGAAGTGATCCAGCATCGCCACGACACCGGCTCGTTCCACGGCGACGTCGATTCCTATTGCGACGGCATCTTGAGCAATGCCGGGCAGACGCAGAGCGCGATCGTCGAGACCGCGGAGGGCCGCCTGATCGAGATCAAGAACCAGCCCGGCGCCGCCGGCGGCTGGCTCGCGACCCATGACGACGTCACCGATCGCATCCGCGCCGACGAGCGCATCGCGCACATGGCGCATTACGACGCGCTGACCGACCTGCCTAACCGCGTGCTGATGCGCGGCCATCTGGAGCGCCGCGTCGCGGAACTCAGCCAGGGCAAGCCGTTCGCGATCCTCTATATCGACGTCGACGAGTTCAAGGGCGTCAACGATTCGCTCGGACACGAGGTCGGCGACGAGCTGCTGCGCCAGGTCGCGAACCGGCTGCGCGCCTGCGTCAGCGGCAACGACATGGTCGCACGGTTGGGCGGCGACGAATTCGCCATCGTCAAGGCCGGCACCAACGATCAGGCCGAACTGACGGCACTCGCCGAACAGATCCTGAAGGCGCTGCGCGCGCCCGTGAACTGCAACGGCCAGGAAATCCCGACCGATGCCAGCATTGGCATCGCGATCGCCCCCGACCATGGCGACACTCTCGAGGATCTGCTCAAGCGCGCCGATCTCGCGATGTATGCGGCGAAATCCGAGGGCCGTCGAACCTTCCGTGTCTTCGCGCCCGAATACGACGCCAAGGCAGGGCAGCGCCGCCAGCTCGAGCTCGATTTGCGCCAGGCGCTCGCCCGCGGCGAGTTCGAGGTGCATTACCAGCCGCTGGTCGACCTTGCGGCCAACGTCGTCAACGGCTGCGAGGCGCTGCTGCGCTGGTGCCATCCCGAGCGCGGCATGATTTCGCCTGCGGACTTCATTCCGGTCGCCGAAGAGACCGGACTGATCGGCGAGATCGGCGAATGGGTGCTGAGGCAGGCCTGCACCGAGGCGGCGTCCTGGCCCGGCGACATCCATATCGCGGTGAACGTTTCACCGGTACAGTTCCGCTCCAGGACGCTGGCGCTCAAGGTCGCAGCTGCGCTGGCGGAGTCAGGGCTGGCGCCCGGACGGCTCGAGCTCGAGATCACCGAGACCGTGCTGATCCGCGACGATGCGGAGGCGCTGACGATCCTGCAGCAGCTGCGCGAGCTCGGCGTGCGCATCGCGCTCGACGATTTCGGCACCGGCTATTCCTCGCTGAGCTATCTGCATCGTTTCCCGTTCGACAAGGTCAAGATCGACCGCAGTTTCATCAGCGACATCGGCCAGTCCGAAGACTCGTCGCCGATCGTGCAGGCCGTGGTGCACATGGCCGCCGCCCGTCACATGGCGACGACCGCGGAAGGCGTCGAGACCGAGGCCCAGCGCGAGGTGCTGCGAAAGCTCGGATGCAGCCAGATGCAGGGCTGGCTGTTCAGCCCGGCCGTGCCGGCGGCGAAGTTGAGGCAGCTGTTGTCGGCGCAGGCGGTGGCGGCCTAGCTGCGCACCGGCAACCGTACCCCCATCAGGGGGATTTGTCGCAAAATCGGACAACGCTTGTTCGCTTCGAAATGCGGTGTTCCTGCGCCACAAACGGGTCCAATCGTCACAGCCGCGTGACGGCCTGCCGCACCTGTTGCCATACCCCCCGCCCGCCCGCCGTGCGTTCGCGCAAGTGCGCGCCGGCTTGGAGCAGGATCAGACAAAGAATCGCGACTTCAGGAAATACGCCGGGCCTTCGCGGCGCATAGAACACGCGCCGACCCGTACGAATACGGACGATTGGTCGGAATCCTGAGGCGATCAGGAGGAGCCAAGCCATGATCGGAAGCAGCGCACTCATGCGCAATCCCCCGCACAAAAGTTTGCCACCCGCGCCGGACGTGCGACCAGACGACAGTTCGACATGCGAGCGGCGCGCTGCCAATCTGGAGATGGCGCGCGTCCTCAAGACGCAGCCGCTTCGCATGGCCTCCGATTCTCAAAGCGGCGCCATCGCCTATTGGAAACACGAGGCGCTGCACGACATTGTCGAGCCGATGGCCGATCACGTCATCATGGCTTATCCCGCCGGCTCGCAGGCGCTGGAACGGCGCACGGGAAAAACGGCTGCAATTGCGACGGCGCGTGCCGGTGTCGTGACGATCATTCCGGCCGGCTCGACGTCACGTTGGGACATCCACCGGCCCTTGCATGTCGTTCAGCTCTATCTTCCGCAACGGACGCTTCTGCGCATCGCCGACGAGGCCAACACGGCAAGCCCTGACGATCTGCTGGAAAGAACCGGGCATCCCGACGCCATCACGTCCCGATTGCTCCTGAGCGCGGCCGACTCGCTCGAAGGCAGCGCCACGCTGGACACGCTGTTCAGGCAGCAATTGACGGATCTTCTCGCGACGCGCCTGTTGGCCGCCCATGCCGGCGTGCCGGCCACGCTGCAGCCGATTATCGGCGGCCTTTCGCCGGCGGTCCTGCGCCGGGCGATCGAACGCCTGCGTTCTGACAGCGATGCGGATGTTTCGCTCTCGGCGCTTGCATACGACGCAGGCCTGTCGCGTTTCCATTTCTGCCGATCCTTCAAGGAGAGCACCGGGCTCTCGCCGCATGCCTGGCTGCGCCAGCACCGGCTCGAGCAGGCCATGAACATGCTGCGGGAGAGCGACGAATCGGTCGTCTCGGTCGCCGCGGCGCTTGGTTATTCCTCGCAGACCGCCTTCGCCGCGGCATTCAAGAAGCTGACGGGCGAAACGCCGAGCGATTGGCGCAGGCGCGTGCGTTAGCAGCAATCCCTCGACAGGGACGGCAATCGCGCTGGGGCAGCGGCAAGTCGGGTGGGGTACATCATCACCATGTCCAGACCAATCGAGGGAGACCAAAGATGACCTGGAAAAACTTCGTCACCCGCCAGCTGATCGCATCACGCCGCCGAAGCCTCGCGACCGCAACCTTGTACGGACTCTCGCTGGCCGTTCGCTTCACGTCGGCGACGGGCGAGGAGGTGGAAATTCCGGCGTACTCGATGCATCCGACGCATCCGCTGGTTTCCATCATGACCCGCAATGGCCCCGGCCTGCCCTATCAGGACTGGGGTGCAATGGAGCCCCAGCCGCTCGTCCTTCGCTACAGCTCGCCGCTGCAACGCTGCATGGCGCCTTAAGACCAGTCAACGACTTCACCTCTTCGTGCCGCTGCCGGACGCTGCCCTTAAAGCAGCAACGCGGTCGCGCGCGGACTTTCGAAAAGCGGGACAACAAGGAGCAAATCCATGCGAATCATTATCATCGGTGCCGGCTTCGCCGGCATGTACGCCGCCCTTTCCGCAGCGCGTCAGCGCGAGATCCAGGGCGTCTCGCCAGAGCAGCTCGAGATCGCACTGGTTGCCCCCGCGCCCACGCTCGTGGTTCGCCCGCGGCTCTATGAAGCGAAGCCCGAGACCCTGACGGCGCCCCTGCTCGATGTGCTCGAGTCGATCGACGTCGCCTATGTGCAAGGCAGCGCCGAGACCATCAACACCGAAGCCCGAACGGTGGAGATCGCCACCGCCAAGGGCGCCACCAAGACGCTCTCCTACGATCGCCTTGTCGTGGCCACCGGCAGCCGGCTGTTCCGTCCGAACATTCCGGGCCTCGCCCAGCACGGCTTCAGCGTCGATACGCTCGACGACGCGGTCGCGCTCGACAAGCATCTGCACGGTCTTGCGAAGCGGCCCGCCGTGAACGGACGCGAGACGGTGGTGGTCGCCGGCGGCGGCTTCACCGGCATTGAAGCGGCCACGGAGATGCCGGCGCGGTTGCGCGATATCTTCGGCAAGGATGCCAAGCCCCGCATCATCATCGTCGAGCGCAATATTGCGATCGCGCCTGACATGGGCGAAGGCGCTCGCCCCATCATCGAGGAAGCCCTGCGCAAGGTCGGCGTGGAGACACGGCTCGGCGCCGGTGTGGCCTCGCTCGATCGATCCGGCGTGACGCTGTCGAATGGCGAGCACATCGAAACCGAGACCGTGATCTGGGCGGCGGGCATTCGCGCCGCGCCGCTGACCGCGCAGATACCTGCCGGGCGCGACAATTTCGGCCGGCTGCTGGTGGACCGCGATCTGCGCGTGCCCGGTGTCGCGGGCGTCTTCGCCACCGGCGATGCTGCGCGCGCCGCCTGCGACGACGAGGGCAATCACGCGCTGATGTCGTGTCAGCACGCCACGCGGATGGGCGCCTTTGCCGGCAACAACGCCGCGGCAGAGCTGCTGGGCGTGCCGACCAGACCCTATCACCAGAAGGCCTATGTGACCTGCCTCGACCTCGGCGAAGCCGGCGCGCTGTTCACGCGTGGATGGGAGCGCGAGGTCGAGATGGTCGGCGAGACCGCCAAGAAGACCAAGCAGGAGATCAACACTGTCTGGATCTACCCGCCGAAGGCCGAGCGCGCCGCCGCGCTCGCGTCGGCCGATCCGGAGCGCGTGACTGAGCTCTAGACGCACCAAGCGATGACGACTGCACGTTCCTGGCCGTGCGGCCTGCTCAACCAAGACCAGCCGGAAACTCTACCTTTGAAACAGGAGACCCACATGAACCTGCACAACACCTCATATCCCGTGTCGTCGGGGCCCGAAGAGCTCGTTCCCTCGCGCTACGCGCTGAAGATCGGCGAGATCGACGTGCTGGTGGTCAGCGATGGCGTGCTGCCGCTGCCAACCACGATGTTGGCCCACAACGCCGACCCGGCCGTCCGGGCGACCTGGCTACACGACATGTTCCTGCCGCAGGACGCTTTCGACTGGGCCCTGAACGCGGTGATGGTCCGCAGCGGCGGCAAGACCATCCTCATCGACGCCGGACTGGGGTCGGACCCGAACTTGAACTTGCCGCGCGCCGGGCAGTTGATCAAGCGACTGGCGGCCGCCGGCATCGATCTTTCGTCGGTGACCGATCTGGTGTTGACCCATTTGCACATGGACCACATCGGCGGGCTGCTGGTCAACGGGGTGAAGGAGCAACTGCGTAAAGACCTGCGGATCCACGTCGCGGCTGCCGAGGTCAAATTCTGGGAAGCGCCAGATTTTTCCCGCACTGCCATGCCGGAAGGATTCCCGGACGCGCTTCGAGCGACCGCCAAGCGGTTCGTGAAGGAGTTCGGCGCTCGGCTGCGGCTGTTCGATGACGAGCACGAGGTTGCGCCCGGCGTCATCGCCCGTCGCACCGGCGGTCACACCCCCGGACACAGCGTGGTTCGCATGGCGTCCGGCGATGATGCGCTGACATTCGCCGGCGACGCCGTGTTTGCCGTCGGGTTCGAGCAACCCGACTGGCACAACGGTTTCGAGCACGACCCCCAGGAGGCCGCGCGCGTACGCATCAATCTCTTGCGAGAGCTCGCCAAGACCGGCGAGATGCTGGTGGCCACGCACCTGCCGTTCCCGTCCGTGGGCCGGGTCGCGGTGGACGGCGACGCCTTTCGTTGGGTTCCGGTGTTCTGGGACTACTGAACGCTTGCCGGATTAGCATCAACGCAGGGCGCGGACTCATATCATCGATGAGTTCGCGCCCTTGAAAATAGGATCAAACGTCGGACCTCGCGGTTATCGCTCCGCTGAGATGGCTGGAACCCGATCGGCGGGCGTCAGTCGGCATTGCGTCACGCGCAGCGCAGGCGGCTCCCCGTCTGCGCTCCTGCGCGCGAGATCGAGCGAGGCGATATGGCAATCGCGACTTTCAGGATCATCACGCTCGTAGCGGTTGCCGCCTTGATTGGGCCTTACGTGGAAGCCCGCGACGACGGTCGCTACGCAAACTCTCCCCTCAAGGGCTGGTTCGAGGGCCTGCACAGCAAGGGCGGCGGCGCCTGCTGTGCCGACGCCGACGGCACCGCCCTCGACGACGTCGATTGGGACACGCAAAACGGACATTATCGCGTCAGGCTAATGGGCGATTGGATCGAGGTGCCCGACGACGCCGTGATCACCGAGCCGAACCGTGCCGGCCGCACCATGGTCTGGCCGTATTATATCAACGGACGCGCCAAGATCCGCTGCTTCATGCCCGGCAGCATGATTTGAGGGTTCAGGAAATTTCGCAGGATGCGGGCTTACTTCGCCTGCTTGGCCGCCCGGATCTCGGCGAACTCCGCGTCGGGATGGGTGACGATGGTGGCGAACATGATGCCGCTGATGATGAGCGACCAGGCGGTGTCCCAATAAATCCAAAACACGTGCCAGCCTCCGTTTCGATCTCCTCAGCCCGCGGGATCAGGACAACGGAAAGGCGAGGCTGCTGTTCCAAATGCAAGTGCGGTGCGGGCGGGGCGCTTCTGGTTTCGTCGGCACCGAGTTGCGATTGGTTTGACCGGTGTGGCGCTTTGCCACGACGTCCTCATCGCGCTCGCCTTGATGCGGGCGCGGCGGCGGCTCGGGCTGGCCGGCTTGGCCGCCATGCTTGCCGCCCATGTCGGGCTTACCTTCGAGATCGTTTTCGCGGGGCATGCCGGTTCAATGCGCTGGCGCGGCATTGGTTCGTTTCCGCCTGTGAACGAGTTCATAGGATTGCCGCGGTTTGCAGTGCACGATCGCAAGGCGCGCCCCAGGGGCATTCATTGAGGGACGGATTCGGCCTGATGCGGAAACCACTCATCGTCCGGACGATCCTGACCTGCGCGCTGCTCGCGGTCACCGTGTGGACCGTGCTCGGGTCGCCCAAACCTCCGCCCGGCCGGCATCTGCCCTCCCGCACGGCGGCGGTGCGGTAGACCTCCCCACCGATACCATTTCGGCATCGATCAATCCCAATTGGAATTTGGTGCGGCGGGGCGGCTGCCGCTATCCTCGCGACAAAACGACACTGCCGCACCGGCTTTCAGGAGGACCCCATGTTGAGACCGACCCGACGCGTCGCATCCCGCGCGCCCCGCACTGCGATCGCCACCACCCTCGCTTTCCTCACCCTCATTTCTGGAGTCCGCGCCGGCATGGCCGAGACCTTCGCCTATGTCGGCAATGCCGACAGCAACGACATCAGCGTGTTCAAGATGGCTGAGAGCGGCGAGATGATTCCCGTGCAGACGGCCGCCTTCGCCGGCGTCGAAAAGCCCGGCTCCTCGACGCCGCTCGCGATCACGCCCGACCACCGCGTGCTGATTGCGGGCGTCCGCTCGCAGCCGTTCGTTGCGGTGAGCTTTGCAATCGATCCCAAGACGGGTCAGCTCAGCCATATCGGCAACGGGCCGCTCGCCGACAGCATGGCCAATATCGCCCTCGACCGCAGCGGCAAGTTCCTGTTCAGCGCCTCCTATGGCGGCAACAAGGTCGCGCTGAATCCGCTCAACGCCAATGGCGTCGCGGGCGAGCCGAAGCAGGTGATCCCGACCGGGCTGAATGCGCACGCCTTCCTGCCCTCGCCCGACAACCGCTTCGTGTTCGCGACCAATCTCGGCTCCGACCAGGTGCTGGCCTTCGCGTTCGATGCCACGACCGGTACGCTCACGCCGAGCGATCCGCCGGCCCACAAGGTGCCGGAGAAATCGGGGCCGCGACATTTCGTATTCCACCCCAACGGCAAGTTCGTCTATCTCATCCACGAGCTGAACGGCGACGTCGCGGCGTTCGCGTACGAAGCCAAGAGCGGCGCATGGGAGGAGATCCAGCGCACCACCGCGCTGCCGGAGGGGTTTTCGGGAAAGCCGTGGGCGGCAGACATTCACATCACCCCCGACGGCCGTTTCCTCTACGCTTCCGATCGCACCACCAACACGCTCACCGCCTACAAGGTCGATGCAACAAGCGGCAAGCTGTCCACGATCGGCAGCGTGCCGACCGAGAAGCAGCCGCGCGGCTTCCACATCGATCCCTCGGGGCGCTACCTCGCCGCCGTCGGCGAACTCTCCGACAGCATGACGGTCTATGCCATCGACCAGAGCGGCGGCGCGCTGACCAAGCTGAAATCCTACGCCACCGGCAAGAAGCCGAACTGGGTGGAGTTCTTGAGCCTGCCGTGAGATTGCTCACCTTTGGAGGCTGCGGGATGAGTTCGGCCTGCATGGTTCGAGACGTCCGCTTTGGCGGGCTCCTCACCATGAGGGTCTGATATCTCGCCGCGAAGCACGACCTCATCCTGAGGGCCAGGCGGGCGTCTCGAAGGATGGCCGCAGGGATGGGGGGAAGACAGCGAACCTTGGCGTCGGTCCCGAAGACTAATTCAACGGGCGGCAACGCGCCGCCCGTGCTGCTGCGGCATTCTCATCCGGCCGGCCCATAGTCTGCCGCGGTTGCTTCTGTTATCGATGAGGCCATCAAGGCCCCAACCGGAATGACCGATGCGTTCATTGCCTGCGCGTTCTTTTTCCCAGCATTTCGTTGCGCTCACCGGACTGCTGTTGCTGTCCGCCCAGCCCGCGCCCGCCGCCGATGACGACGCGCCCAAGGGACCGGCAGTCACGGTGCTGAAGGTCGCAAAATCCTGTTTCTCCGACATCGTCGAGGCCACCGGCACGATCGTCGCGCGCGAGGAAAGCTCCGTGCGGCCCGAGCGGCCCGGCCTGAAGGTGACGGAAGTGCTGGCGGAAGCCGGCGAGACCACTACCGCAGGCCAAGTGCTGGCGCGGCTGGCGCTGCCCGAGGGTGGCACGCTTCAGGTCACCGCCCCTGTGGCGGGCGTGATTGCGACATCGACCGCGCAGATTGGCAACCTCGCCTCAGCCAAGGGCGAGGCGCTGTTCACCATCGTGGCGCGCAGCGAATACGATCTTGTCGGCCTCGTCGCGACCACCGATATGCGCAAACTCGCAGTCAACCAGCAGGCGACCGTGCGCATCGCCGGCGCCGGAGATATCGACGGCAAGGTGCGCCGCATCGGCCCGACCGTCGAGCCGAACATCCAGCAGGGCATCGTCTATATCGGCATCTCCTCGCAGAAGCGGCTGTTGCTGAATGCGAGCGGGCGCGCGCTGATCAAGTCCGGACAGAGCTGCAACGTCGCGGTGCCGCTGACCTCGGTGCAATATTCCTCCGCCGGCACCGTCGTGCAGGTGATCCGCCGCAACCGCGTCGAGACCAAGCGCGTCGAGGTCGGACTGATGTCGGGCGGCAATATCGAGGTCCGCGACGGCCTCAACGAAGGCGATGTCGTCGTCGCCCGCGCCGGTGCGCTGTTGCGCGAAGGCGATGCCGTGCGCCCGGTGATGGCCGCGGAAGCTGCGAAGTAGGGTTGCTATAGTCCCGGACGCGCTGCAGCGTGTAATGCTGCTGCACAGAGCCGGGACCCATCTCTCGTCCAGGCGATAGCCTAAAAAACCAAGCCCCGGCTCAGCGTCGCATCATTGCATGATGCGCCGCGTCCGGGGCACGAGACTTGGCAGAACCTAAGAAAAACTAGCCGCCGGCTTCGCCGAAATGGATATCTTCGAGCAGCGAGGAAGAGACCGACGGGACCTGGTCGCCTTCGCTCGCACGGGAGATGGCAACGCGGGTCTTGTTGAAGACGCTCTCGGCGCTGCCCTGCGCATTGAGATTGGTGAGGAACTCGCTGACCAGCACGCTGTGCTCGCCCTTGCGGTCGTCGACGACCTTGCCGGGCGAAGCCGAAGAAAGAATCAGCGCGTTGTCGGGCGCGGTGATCGGCGCGAGGCCGTGGCTGTAGGAGCGGAAGCGGCGCTCATAGGGATTGCGGCGGGAAGCATCGACCACGACGAGCTTGGCCTTGGCGCCCTGCTCCTTCATCATGTCGAGCACGCCGTCGATGGAAACGCCCTGGCGGCGGACATCGCTTTCCTTCCAGATCACGGCATCGACCGGCAACATGTAGCTTTGGCGGCCGGCCTCTACGCCGTAGCCGCCGAAGAACAGCATGACGACGGTGTCGCGCTTGATCCGGGACTTCAGGCGATTGACGGCGCGGACCATGTCGTCCTTGGTTGCGTCTTCCACCATGTCGACGTCAAAGCCGCTCTTGCGCAGCGACGAGGACAGCGCGCGGGCGTCGTTGATCGACTGCGTCAGCGGCGCGCTGGCGTCCGGGTAATGTCCATTGCCGATGACAAGCGCGAGACGCGAGGTCTGGCCGATCGAGCCGGCGACCTGGTCGGTCGAGATGGCCTTGGCGGCATCGAGCGTACGCATATTGAGGGCAGCATGGGCGCCGATCACGAGCGACACCGTGCCGATGAGGGCTGCGGCGACGGCGATCGTGCGTCGGGAAAGGTCGAGCTGCGTTACATTCATCTCGGTTCGTTCCTGTGCCAAAGACCAGCCAAGCACGCGCACACTGTTTGAGTAGCGCGATAGCGTCTTTAGGTTTGAGGGGTTGGCCGGGGTGTGCCCCCGAATTGCGCGCAATTTGCGGCGCCGCACCAAACAGACCTTTAACCGGATATTGCCTCCCCGGCAATAGATTGCGCAAAACTTGAGCTAAACCGCTGAAGATATTAGTTAATTTCTATCGCCCAATGTGTGATTTTTTTGCGTCCCCGTAGCCTTCCAGAGCTTGATTATGCAGACTTCGTGCCGGCTCTTTCTGTGACCGCTATCACATTTGTATTTCCTGCGAATCCGGGTAGCTTTTTCAACGAGTTGCAGGGGGTGGTGCGCGGCTGGGAGCGTGCCGGCCGGCCCCCGGCCAAATTCCGGCGACCAGGTATTTCATGAGCTTTCAATATTTCGCCGGCGCCGCCTGCCGGGCGCTGACAGCGCGGAAGGACGGCCCCTCGCTTTACGACGTCTGCGATCCCGTATTGTCTGTTGCGGCCAGCGGCGATCCGCATCTGGCCAAGTTCTACAAGACCGCGCTCGGCAATCCCGCATTGCGGGTGCTGCTGCGACGCGCGGGCGTGCCCGAGCTGCGCGACGAAGCGAAACTGGCCCGGCTGCGCGAGGCGCTGGTTCGCGCCCGCGACGAGGCCGAGCCCGATTGGGCGGCGGTCGGCCAGCCCGTCGCCGATCTCGTCGACAGCATCGCGCTGGATCATCCCAAGCCGCCGCCGGCCATGTTCACGGGCGCTATGCCGCAACAATCGCAGATCGACGGCGTGATCCGCGACTGCGCGCAGCATCTGCTCGGCTCGTACCGCAAAAATGGCTTTCTGCCGACCTACGCCGCGTTCAACCTGATCGGCGATCCTGATTTCCGCGGGCGCGAGCTGACCATGGCGCTCACGGGCCTCAACGCGCGCGGCTACAAGAACTCCTCGCTGCTGTTCAATCTCGCCCGCGTCTTCATTGCGCGCTCGCCGGCGCGCGCGGTCGTCAATCCGCCCTGGACCGGCATCGCCGAGCCGATGTGGGAGCCGGTGCAGATCCGCCACCGCTCGGCTTATTACGACGCGTTCTTCATCGAGGCGCTGTTGAGTTACGTCGAGACCGGGCTCGCCTCGTCCGCCGACAAGATGGCGGCTGAGCGCGCGATCGCCGACATGGTGGATTTTTGCGTCAACATCAGCCGCGAGGAAGTCGAGGGCCTCGATGGCGCACGGTTCAACGTCATCACCGCGCTGGCGCCCGCGCCGCATCCGCGCTTTTCGCGCTACTTCGCCCAGATCAAGCAGGATCTCGGTTTCGGCGTCTACGTGCCGGATTGCGACACCACGGCCTGCTCGATCTCCGCGGCGACGCAGGCCGGCTGCACCGATCCGATCCTCGACCAGCCGCTGCTGGATTTCTACGCCGGCTATCAGGTGTGCGCGGGCGTCAACGAGCCACGCGTGACCGTGCCGATCAACGACAATATCGACTATGAGGGCGGGGTCGCGACCTGGATCGACAATCTCCGGGGCGAGCGGCCCTACGGCAACGATCTCGATCCGACGCTCAATCTCGACATTCTCGAGGTCAGCTTTCGCAACCTCGCGCGCTGGAAAGTATTGGAGACGCCGGCGCGGCTCGCCACCGTGCATCGCATCATCGGCTTTCAGAAGCGGCTTGCCGCGAGCGGCGCCTTCGCCAATCCGCGCTCACACATCTATTACCTGCCGGAGCTCTACAGTGCCTATTTCGGCCGCTGCTACGCAGCCTTCCTGGCGCTGCCGCTGGCGGCGCAGGCCGCGGTCGATCCCGATGGCGATTTCGATTTCATCCGTCACCGCGTGCTCTCCTACGTCCAGGGCGAGCTGATGGCCGCCGAGATGAACGTGTTCGACGCGGCACTGGCGCTGATCGCGCTCGGCCATCTCGGCGCCGACCCGCGCGCCTTTGCGCCGGCGCTGAACGTGATCGTCGCGAGCTTGGGCGAAGGCGGCCGCCGCGGCCCGTTTCGCGCCTATGAGTGGAACAAGATGAAGACGCCGACGCGGATTTTGGTCGGGGGGCCTGAGGTGACGTCGGCGTTCGTGCTGATGGGGCTGGCGGTGGCCAAGCGGGCGATGGCGGGACGAGGGTGAGATGGTCTCGTGCCCCGGGCGCAATGACAGGAAGTTGAAAGCCCGTCTGCCAGGCAACCGCTGGCCGGGCGGACAAAAGCCGACCACAATCGCGAGGTCTATCGCAATTTTCATCACACGCGGACCGGCATGTTGCGAAAATTCCTGATTGCGCTGTCACTGCTCGCCTTATCCTTGCCCGGCTTGCCGTCGCCGGCTGAGGCCGCCGACATCACCGGCACCGCAAAAGTCCGCGCCGGCGACGCAGTCGTGATCGGCAACACGCGGATCCGGCTCGGCGGCATCGACGCGCCCGCGGTCGACCAGCTCTGCCTCAACACCAAGCGCGAGCGCTGGACCTGCGGCATCGCGGCCCGCGACGAGCTCGCCAAATACACCGAGGGCAAGAGCTGGGTCTGCCATGCGAGGTCGATCGACCGGCGCGGCCGCACCGTGGCGCGCTGCGATGTCGGCGGCGAAGACATCCAGAAATGGCTGGTTCGCACCGGCTGGGCGCTGGCCTATACCCGCGTCTCTCGCGACTACGAACATGATGAGGCTGGCGCGCGGGAGGCAAAGGCCGGGATGTGGCAGGGCGCCTTCATCGCGCCCTGGGACTGGCGCGTGCGCAACAAGAAGACGACGATATTGGGCGCCACCAAGCCGCCCGAGGGCGCGCATGCGATCCTGCTCGCTTCGGCCTCGGGGCCGGTCGCGCCCTCGCCGGACTGCACCATCAAGGGCAACGTCAACACCGGCGGCGAGTGCATCTATCACCAGCCGACCAGCCGCTGGTATGCGCAGATCAAGATGAAGATCAGCAAGGGCACGCGCTGGTTCTGCTCGGTGGAAGAGGCGGAAGCCGCCGGCTGCCGCGAGACCAAGAGATAGAGCATGGTCCGGAAAAGTGTGAAGCGGCTTTCCGACAAGACCATGCTCAGAACAAAAGACCACTCCAGACCTGCGTTTTACGTGCTTTTCTTGGGCTTCTGCGGCGCGTAAAAGAAGAAAACAACCTCCAGACCGTCTTCACGACACAAGGAAGCATAGCAATGACCGTTCGCGCGGGCCGGGAATTTCTGGCCATCCCCGGGCCCACCAATATGCCCGACGAGGTGCTGCGGGCGATGCATCGTCCGGCGATCGACATCTACTCCAAACAGATGACCGATCTGACCGAGAGCCTGCTCGGCGACATCTCAAAACTGTTTGCGACCAAGGGCAAGTCCTACATCTACATCGCCAATGGTCACGGCGCCTGGGAAGCGGCGCTGAGCAACGTGCTGTCGCGCGGCGAAAAAGTGCTGGTGCTGGAGAGCGGGCGGTTCGCGATCGGCTGGGGCCATGCGGCTTCCCTGATGGGCGCCGAGGTCGAGGTGCTCAAGGGCGACTGGCGCCGCGCGGTACGGCCGCACGAGGTCGAGGAGCGCCTGCGCCGCGACAAGGAGCATGCGATCAAGGCCGTCGTCGTCGTCCAGGTGGACACGGCCTCGGGCGTGCAGAACGACATCGAGGCGATCGGCAAGGCGATCAAGGCGAGCGGCCATCCGGCGCTGTACATGGTCGACACCGTAGCGTCGCTCGGCTGCATGCCGTTCGAGATGGACAAATGGGGCATCGACGTCGCGATGTCGGGCTCGCAGAAGGGCTTGATGACACCGCCCGGCCTCGGCTTCGTCGCCGCCAATGCGCGCGCGCTCGAGGTGCACAAGAAGGCCAACATGGCGACGCCCTATTGGAGCTGGAGCGAGCGCGAAGGCACCGAGCATTACCGCAAATACGCCGGCACCGCGCCGGTACATCTGCTGTTCGCGCTGCGCCAGGCGATCGACCTTCTGCACGAGGAAGGGCTGGAGAACGCCTTCCGCCGCCATAGCCTGCTCGGCGAAGCCGCGCGCCGCGCCGTCGGCGCATGGTCGGAAGGCCAGGTGCTCGGCTTCAATATCGCCGATGCCAGCGAGCGTTCCAACACCGTGACCACGGTGACCATGAGCAATGGCCATGATCCGGCAGTGCTGCAAAGCTATTGCAAGGAAAAATGCGGTGTCGTGCTCGGCAACGGCATCGGCGACCTCACCGGCAAAGCCTTCCGCATCGCCCATATGGGCCATGTCAACGCGCCGATGCTGCTCGGCACGTTGGGGGTGATCGAGATCGGCCTCAACGCGCTGAAGATCCCGCACGGCAAGGGCGGGCTCGAAGCGGCGGTCGCGTATCTTGGCGATGAGGTGGCGGTGTAGGCCGGCTTCGCGTCTCTTCCTTCTCCCCTTGTGAGGGCTTTGCGGAGAGGTCACTGCGAGCGCTTGGGGTCTGTAGCGGGCTTTTTTTGATGTGAGCCTGCTGCGGTGAACCGTATTGTGCTCATTTCATCCTCCATTATCCCCTGCTTTTCAAGCGCAGGCGGACTGCTGGCGTGGTGCGGCCAAGGCGCCGGCCGCGCGACGCAGATTGTAGGCGCAACAGGCGAGCACGATGAGTACCTGGTTGCGGACGAAGTTGAAGAACCGCATTCGTCGCAGGCCATAGTTCTCTTTGAATACGGCGTATGGACGTTCGACGGCTGAGCGCACCTTGGCGATCAGCTTGTTGCGCTTCTTCTGCCGCGGCGGCAGCTCGGGATGATGTTTGTTGGGGCGACGCATCAAGCGGTCCTTTGCCGGCTTCGGTCAGGCGCGCGTGGCGGGCATGCGTATAATAGGCCTGATCGCCATAGACCGCTTTCTCATCGCCGCAGAATAAACGATCTGCCGGCTCGGTGTCGGTGACCGAAGCGTCCGTCATGTGGATGCGGCGAATGATCGTATGGCCTGCATCCACTCCCGTGTGGATCTTATAGCCGAATACGCTCTTCTTGCCTTTCCGGCCCCAGCGCGCATCACGATCCGCAGATGGTTTGGGCAGTTGTCCCTGCGCATCCTTGCGAGCCTTGCCGGGCGGTTTGGCCCGAGCCGGGATCAACGAGGCGTCGACCAGGGTGCCCTGCTTAAGGATCAGCTTCTTGTCCTCCAATTGCCGATTGATCTCCGCGAAGATCTTCTCGATCAGCCCGTCACTGGCGAGTTCCTGCCGAAACCGCCACAACGTGGTGTGATCCGGCGTCCGATCGTGCAGGCTCAGGCCGACAAAGCGACGGAACGACAACCGATCCGCGATCGCGGCTTCGAGCGCTGGATCGGACAGATTGTGCCATATCCCGGCCAGTAAGCCCCGAAGCAAAACTTCCGCCGGATAACTGCTGTTGCCGGCACCGTCACTGCCCCGCTTGCCCAGCAAGGCTCGCAACGGCGCCCAATCCACAACGGCCTCAACCTCATCCAGGATGCTGCTTCGCGGCGCCTGAACCAGGCCATCCGCCAAGCTCATCTGACCTACATTGCGCTCAACCATGGCTCTCCTCGCCAGAATCAGAGAATCACGCTCCCTCAATTGCGCAAAGCCCTCACAAGGGGAGAAGGGAAGAGGGGCACCTCAATTCGTCCCCGCCGCCTTTCCCTTCTCGCGCATCGTTGCCACTACGTCGCGTACCAGATCGAACACACCGTCCGCTTCCGGCGGTGCGTTCGGCGAGCGGCCGAGCCGGACGATCACGAGTCGTTCCGAGGGAATAATGATCGTGTACTGCCCGATCGTGCCCTTGGCGAAGAAGGCATCGCGCGGCCAGCCGTGTATGGCGCGAAACTTTGCGCCAAAGCTGTCGCCCTGGTTGGTCCAGAAGCCGGCACCGATGCCGACCCAGGCATTCGCCGTGGCCGTCGCGGAATAATTCACCCAACCCTCGGGGAGAATGCGCTTGCCGCCGGCGACGCCGTCGTTGAGAAAGAGCTGGCCGAAGCGCGCCCAGTCGCGCGCGGATGCCAGCATCTCGCCGGAGCCCACGATCGTGCCGGCTCCGTCGAGCTGGAGCGTGACGTTGTTCATGCCGAGCGTCGCAAACAATTCGCGGCGCGCGAAGGCAAGCGCATCCGCGGGCTTGCCGCCGGCGGCGTTACGGATCAGATGCGCGAGAATGAGGAAGTTGCCGTCATGGTAATTCCACGCCGTGCCCGGTGCAGTCGCAAGCGGCGCGTGCTCGGCAAAGCTGGCCATATCGTCCTCTGCGTATTTCATGGCATTTGACCGGCTCGAGCGCGGAGCCGAGCGAGGTCTGCAACGAACTACCGAGCGCAATGCCGGCGGTGTGACGCAGCAACTGATCGACGGTGATGACATGGCGCGGATCATCCGGATTTTGCCAGGCGGCGATTGGCGCGGGCCCGTCGAGCTTCAACTTGCCCTCGCGCACGAGGATGCCCGTCAGCGCTGACATCACCGACTTCGTCATGGAGAAGCCGAGCAGCTGCGTCTCCGGCCCGACACCATCAGCATAGCGCTCGGCAACGATGCGCCCGGCCTTCATGACGACGATCGCGCGGGTGCGGCGATAAGGCGGTTGCGCGGGTTCGGCAAAAGCGCGGTCGAGCGCGGCTGACAGCCCCTCGCTTTGCGGCGGCACGAGTCCCGGACCTGCGATTTCGGGCAGCAAGGCGGGCTGCTTGTCATTCGACGGCAGCGCGACGTCGGCGATCCCCTGGCCGTGCTCGAGCGTGCAGCCGAGCCCCTCGCGATAGACGGCATGGCTGCGGCCGATGCCGAACAGGCTCACGGTGACATCCCTACGCGCGCGATCGACCTGAACATCCATCGCCCAGGTCAACAGACCCGCGCCTGGTATCGCGTCGGTGGTCTCGGCGAGGTCGCGCATGGGATCGAGGCCGGAGACGAACGTCTCCGAGCAGAGCGTGTCGGCGATGAAGCCGGTGGCAACCTTCGGCACGTCGCGGGCCCGCGCCGCGCCGAGGGCGAGGCCGGCAAGGGCGATGGCGGTGGTAGCGAGGATGATCTTGCGGCGGCGGGTCACGGGCTTTCTCCGGCTTCGGGGCGGGTGGCGGAGAAGGAGCCGGATGCGGGCGAAGGTGCTCGCCGGATTTGAAATACGGCCTCGTCGAAACTGACCGGGGCTAGCCGAGTTTGAAATTCTGATGTGATTTCAGTGAGCTAATAGTCTAGACGGCTTTCACCTTGAGCCGCCGATATTCCGTCGGCGTCACACCGGTCACCGCCTTGAAGGCCCGATTGAACGGCCCCAGCGACTGGAAGCCGGCATCCATCGCGATGGTGATGACGGGAACCTCGGCCTGGGTGCGATCGGCGAGCGCGGCCTTGGCCTCCTCGATCCGGTGATTGTTCAGAAACACATTGAAATTGCGATAGCCGAGCCGCTGGTTGATCAGCCGGCGCAGCCGGTATTCCGGAATTTTCAGCCGGCCCGCCAGCACGCCGATGGTGATGTTTTCCTGACGATAGATTCGCTCGTCCGCCATCAGCCGCATCAAGGCGTCGATGAGCTTTTGATCGGCGGCGTCATCGGCCGCAGGCTGAATGAAAACGACTGCCGGTGCGGGCTCCGCAACGGCCGGAAACAGATCCGCCCCGTCAACGCGCATCATGGCATAGACGATCGCCGCGACGGTGCAGGTGAGCCCGCCGGCATTGATGGTTTCGGCGACATCGCCGACGTGGTGCCCGGCGACGGCGATCTGGAGCACCGCGTTCAACCCGCCATAGAGCGCGGTTGCGCAGACGATGAAGACGCGAACGCTGCGGCGTTGCTCGACCAGGTCAGCCGGCCAGGAGGCGATCGTCTGCCCGATCGCAAGCGCAATGAAGCCGAGCACGATCAGATTGACCACCGTCACGGAGAACCGCACATGGCCGCTGGGTGCAATCCAGACGCAGCCCGCGAAGCTGAAGGCCGCCACCAGCGCCCAGACCGATCCGTGCCACCAGCGGAGGTGAAACTCGTCGTCGAACAGGGAACGTGTGAACAGCCAGAACACCACCATGGTGCCGGTCGACAATGCGATCAGCGGTGCGTGCCAGAGCTGGATCCGCGACGTGACATCCAACGAATAGCTCACAGCATGCGCGGCCGCGCCGAATGCGAAGGCCGCGCCGAGGCGGGCAGCCAACACATTGCGGAAGTCCTGCAGCAGTGACGCCGCCAGCACCAGCAGCAGCGCGACGCTGGCGGCGCGAAAGGCGAGCTCGGTTGCGGCAAGTGTCATCGGGCGGTGCGATCAGTCACGATTGAAATCAGCCGAACATCGTTCGTTGGGCTCCTTTTTTCAAGGACCATCCTCAGGCCAGGGCTAGCGCGCCCACCGCTGTCATCGTCTGGCTTGACCGGGCGTCCAGTAATCCGAGACAGTTTTGAATCGATAGGCCTCGGCGTACTGGATCGTCCGCCTTCGCGGACGACGACGGCGGAGTATGTGGCCGGGCTTTGGGGCGACGGCCGCACGAAATCCTGCTACGATTTAGCTCGAAAAAGCCAAAAGGAGTCCACCATGAGCTGGCAACCCTCGAACGATCCCGTGCTTGGAGATCCCATGTCCTGCGACGCGCTCGATCTCGTTATCGTGCCGCGCACCCGCGACCTCGGCGACGGATTCGCGGTGCGGCGCGCGTTGCCGCATGGCAAGCGGCAAATGGTCGGGCCCTTCATCTTCTTCGATCATTTCGGGCCGGTGCAATTTGTCTCGGGCAAGGGCATGGACGTGCGGCCACATCCGCATATCGGGCTCGCCACCGTCACCTATCTCTTTGACGGCTCGATCATGCATCGCGACAGTGAGGGCAACATCCAGGAAATCCAGCCCGGCGCGATGAATTTGATGACGGCCGGCCGCGGCATTGCGCATTCCGAGCGCACGCCGGATGTGCAGCGCGCGTCGGGGCAGAAGATGCTGGGCCTGCAAAGCTGGATCGCGCTGCCGGCGGGCTCCGAAGAGATCGCGCCGTCGTTCCAGCATTATGGGGCCGGCGATCTGCCGATGATTTCCGAGCGCGACTTCACCGCGAAGGTGATCGCGGGCTCAGCCTTCGGCACCACCTCGCCTGTTACGATGGTATCGCCCTGGTTCTACACCGAGGTCACGGCGGTCGCGGGCGCGATCGTACCGCTCGACCCCGATCACGAAGAGCGCGCGATCTACGTGGTCGACGGCGAGATCGAGATCGCGAACGAGCGCTATGAGGGGCCGCGACTGCTGATCTTCCGGCCCGGCGACCGCATTACGGTGAAGGCGCTCAAGGCCACGCGGATGATGTTTCTCGGCGGAGATGCGCTGGAGGGGCCGCGCCACATCTGGTGGAATTTCGTCTCCTCCAGCAAGGAGCGGATCGAGCAGGCCAAGCAGGACTGGAAAACGGGTCGCTTCGCGGGGGTTCCTCAGGAACATGAGTTCATTCCGCTGCCGGAATAGGCTAATCCGGTTTCCGGTCGCGCTATCAGGCGCGGCCGGATTTCCTGTCGCAAGGCCTTGCTCCGAAAGTTCTGCCGATGACCCTCATGCTCTCCAGCGACTTGCCCCTCCCCAAGATCGGACGCGGCAAGGTGCGCGATATCTACGCCATCGACGACGATCGCCTGCTGCTCGTCACCACCGACCGCATCAGCGCCTTCGACGTCGTGATGGGTGAGACCATCCCGATGAAAGGCGCGGTGCTGACGCAAGTGAGCGCGTTCTGGTTCAACGAGCTCGACGGCGTGGTGCCGCATCACATGATCAGCGCCGACACCGACGAGATCATTGCAGCCATTCCGGCGTTGAAGCCGCATCGCGCCGAGATTCTCGGCCGCGCGATGCTCTGCCGCCGCACCACCGTGTTTCCGATCGAATGCGTGATCCGCGGCTATCTCTCGGGATCGGCCTGGAAGGAATATGCCGGCTCCGGCACGCTGGCCGGCGAGAAGCTGAAAGCGGGCCTGGTCGAGAGCGAAAAGCTGGAGCCAGCGATCTTCAGCCCCGCGACCAAGGCCGAGACCGGCCACGACGAGAATATCACCATCGCGAAGATGCGTGAGGTCGTGGGCGACGAGACGGCCTACACGCTCGAGAGCATGACGCGCGCGATCTACACGCTCGGCGAGGAGCTCGCCCGCGAGCAGGGCATCATCATCGCCGACACCAAGTTCGAGTTCGGCCGCGACAAGGACGGCCGCATCATCCTGATCGACGAAGTCATGACGCCGGACTCCTCGCGGTTCTGGGCGGTCGACGCCTACAAGCCCGGCCAGCCGCAGGCGAGCTTCGACAAGCAGCCGCTGCGCGACTATCTCGACATCGAACGCCGCGCCGGCCGCTGGAACGGCGACGCCCCGCCGCCGCCACTGCCGGCGAGCGTGGTGGGGGCGACCAGCAAGCGGTATCTGGAAGCGTATCGGCGGGTGACGGGGGCGGAGCTGAAGATTTAGCCACCGCTGCCTCGTCTCGCTCCGCCATTGCGAGTTGGGACCGACATTGAGGGGCCTGCGTGTCCCTGCGCCGTCGGTCTGCCGCGTATGGTCCGCCGTTCACATACGGCGGACCGCATTCTCACCTGACCACCCGAAACTGTCTGGTACTTCATACTTTCAAGAATCCTGTTGCGCTAAGCCTGTAGTCGTCTACGTCTCAGACGAGATTTTTTCAGGGGCGAGCGCCACGGCGTGACCGATCCAGCAATTATCCTCCGTCCGGCTCCGCGATTAGAACCGGCCCTCAAGCGCGCGCTGAATGATGTATTGGGCGGGAGCGCCGCCAGCGTCCTGACCGTCACGTTCGGCCTGTCCTACGCGCTGCTGATCTTCGCGGGGCCGTTGTCGCCCTATCTGTCCTACGGGATCACGGCGACTTTCGTCAGCTCCGCGGTGCTTGCGGCCGTCATCGGGCTCGGCAGCTCCCTGCCCTTCGCGATTGCAGCTCCTGACAGCTCGACCGCCGCGGTGACGGGTATCCTGGCCGCCTCGGTGGTCGAGCGCATCGAGACGGCGAACCTGTCGGAGCCGCTGCTCTCGGCGGTCCTGATCACCCTCGGCCTGTCGACGATGCTGACAGGATTGGTGCTGTGTGGACTGGGCCTGACGCGGCTGGGCCGCGCCATCCGCTACGTGCCTTATCCGGTGGTCGGCGGCTTCCTCGGCGCTACCGGCCTTCTCATCGTCATGGGTGCGGTCCGGGTGATCACCGACCACCCGCTGCAATTCGCGACACTGTCGCACTTCGCCGACCGCACCATCTTGCTGGAGCTCGGTGCCGCCTGCGCGATGGCGCTGGTGCTGTATCTCACCTGGCACCGCTCGCGCAGCCCGTTCGGCTTGCCGATCATTCTGGTCGGCGGCGTGCTCACCGCGCATCTGGCGTTCTGGATCACCGGCGTTTCCGTCGATGACGCCCGCACGTTGGGCTGGACCTTTCAGCCTCCGCCGCAAGCGGTCTTCATGCTGCCCTGGCATATCGACGATCTCGCCCGCTATCCCTGGTTTGCCATACCGGACCTGCTTGGCAATGTCGCCGCCGTCATCTTCGTCACGGCCTCGAGCACGCTGTTCAACACCACCGGCATCGAGGTGGCCACGCATCGCGAAGCCAATCTGGAGTGTGAGCTGAACGTCACCGGCGCCGCCAATATCCTGACCGGCATGCTGGGCGGCTATCCCGGCTGCAGCTCGACCAGCCGCTCAATGCTTAACTTCAGCAGCGGCGGCCGCGGGCGCCTGTCAGGCCTCACCGTCGCGGCCCTGTCGCTGCTGATGCTCGCTGTCGCGCCCGAGCTGCTTGGCTTCATCCCCAAATTCGTGCTCGGCGGCCTGTTGCTCTATCTCGGCGCCGACCAGCTGCACAAATGGATCATCGAGTCGCGCAAGCGGCTTTCGAAGCTCGAATATCTGTCGCTGATCGCCATCATCGCGATCATCGTGGCCTGGGGTTTCGTGCCGGGCATCCTGATCGGTGTTATCATCGGCTGCGCGACGTTTGCGTTCAGCGCCGCGCGGGTCGAGTCGATCAAATACAGTTTCGACGGCTCGGAGTATCGCTCCTCGCTCGACCGCTCGCGCGACGACCAGGAGGTGCTGCTGGCCCATGGCGGCAAGATCCGGGGCCTCAATCTCCAGAGCTATCTGTTCTTCGGCTCCGCCAACCGGCTCTACCAGCACGTCAAGCAGCTGCTTCAGGAACGCCCCGAATGCCGCTATCTGCTGTTCGACTTCAAGCTCGTCACCGGCGTCGATTCATCGGCCGCCTATAGCTTTGCCCAGATCAAGCGCAGCGCTGGCGAACTCGGCGTCGAGCTGATCCTGGTGCATCTGTCGGCCGCGGCCGAGAAGGTGCTGCGCTCCAGCGACTTCGTCGGCGAGGGCGTCACCATCATCCCCGAGCTCGATCACGCGCTGGAATGGTGCGAGAACGAGCTCATCTCGCAGCATCAGGAGCTGGCGCAGGAAGAAGCCAGCCTGCGCGACTGGTTCACGCGAATGCTCGGCAGCGAGGACGGCGCCGACGAGCTGATCCGCCGTTGCCAGCGCATTGAGGTCGAAGCCGGCGAAATCATCGTGCAGGCTGGCGCCCCCGCCGATTCCATGCATTTCATCCTCGACGGCCGCGTCGGCATCATGATTCCGGCCGAGGACGATCGCACCACGCGCGTGCGCAGCCTCGGCCGCTACACGACGATCGGGGAGATGGGGCTGGTGTCACAGACACCGCGCAGCGCCACCATCCAGGCCGAGGTCGACAGCGTGCTCTACGTGCTGAATACGCACCAGTTCGACGCGATCAAAGACGAGGACCCCGCGCTCAGCCACAAGCTGCTGACCTATTTCGTGTCGGTCATGGCCGAGCGGCTGACGTTCGCGAACCGGACGATCGCGGTGCTGAGGCGTTGATTGGCTTGCAGCTTCGTCATTGCGAGGAGCTCTGGCGACGAAGCAATCCAGACTGTCTCCGTGGAAAGATTCTGGATTGCTTCGCTTCGCTCGCATTGATGTGGAGGGATAACGGCGGCCTTACACCCCCGCCATCATCACGTATTTGATCTCGACATATTCTTCCATGCCGTGATGCGAGCCTTCGCGCCCCAAGCCACTTTCCTTGACGCCGCCGAAGGGTGCGACTTCGGTCGTGATCAGACCGGTGTTGACGCCAACCATGCCCGACTCCAGCGCTTCGGCGACGCGCCAGACGCGGCCGAGATCGCGGGAGTAGAAGTACGAAGCCAAGCCAAACGGCGAGGCGTTGCACATCGCGATCACATCGGCCTCTTCCTTGAAGCGGATCACCGGCGCGAGCGGGCCGAAAGTTTCCTCCTGTGCCACCAGCGAGTCCGGCTTGACGTCGGAGAGCACCGTCGGCTCGAAGAACGAGCGTCCGAGCTCGCTGCGCTTCCCGCCGGTGACGATCCTGGCGCCGCGCTTCACGGCGTCGGCAATGTGGCGCTCGACCTTGTCGACCGCTTTCAAATTGATCAGCGGGCCCTGCGTAACGCCGCTCTCGGTACCATCACCGATCTTCATCGCCGCGACCTTCTTCGACAGCTTCTGCACGAACTCGTCGTAGATCTTGTCCTGGGCGTAAAGGCGGTTGGCGCAGACGCAGGTCTGGCCCATGTTGCGGTATTTCGAGACGATCGCGCCTTCGACAGCCGCATCGATATCGGCGTCGTCGAACACCACGAACGGGGCGTTGCCGCCGAGCTCGAGGCCGAGCCGCTTCACGCCGACGGAGGCCTGCTGGTACAGAATCTTGCCGACCGCGGTCGATCCGGTGAAGCCGACGAAACGCACGGCCGGATGCTCGCACAGCACCTTGCCGATCGGCGCTGCATCGCCGGTGACGATGTTGAACACGCCCTTGGGCACGCCGGCTTTCTCCGCGAGCACGGCAAGCGCCAACGCCGACAGCGGCGTTTCATTGGCGGGCTTCAGCACCACGGTGCAGCCGGCCGCCAGCGCCGGCGAAACCTTGCGCGTGATCATCGAGTTCGGGAAATTCCACGGCGTGATCGCTCCGCAGACGCCGATCGGCTGCTTGATCGCGAGCAACCGCGCATCCGGCCGCTGTGTCGGAATGGTCTCGCCATAGACGCGGCGGGCTTCCTCGGCGAAGAACTCGACATAAGCGCCGCCGATGTCGACCTCGCCGAGAGCTTCGCTGAGCGGCTTGCCCTGCTCGGAGGTGAGGATCAGTGCGAGGTCCTCGCGATTGGCGATAATCAGCTCGAACCATTTGCGCAAAATATTGGAGCGTTGCTTGGCGGTGTGCTTGGCCCAGGCCGGAAACGCGCGCTCCGCGGCTTCTACCGCCTTGGTGGCATCATCCGCCGAAAGCTGCGGAACCTTTGCGAGCTCGACGCCGGTCGCGGGATTGTTGACGGCGAAGACCGGCGAGCCGACCCAGGCGCCGTCGATGTAGCAGGCCTCCTTCAGCAGCGACGGGTCCTTCAACCTGTCGCGCAGATTGGACGTGGCGTGCTGAGCGCGTGCGGCGGCGGTCGGGGTCATGGCGTTACTCCCAGGGGCTTTTTCAGGTTCGCCCGCAATATAGGGACAAGCGGCGCGCAATGCACCGTCCCGCAACGCACATCTGCTGGGAGCTAGGCTCGGAGCACGGGGATTTACGCCGCGCCGCTCATATAGGTCTCGCGCCGTCCGATCATGCGTTCGGCGGCGGCCCTGGCGTCGGCCTTCGAGGAAGTCGCGCACGTCCGGTATTCGAGAGCGGGGGCGTCGGAGGTATCGCGGCGGCCGAACCAGGATTTCGAGCCGACCGGCAGCAGCGCAAGCGCCTGCGCCAGATTGTCGACCGCACCGAACGAATAGAGCGCACCGGTGCCCGCGGTGCGGACTTCGTAGATGCCGGGTGCGATCGGCGCTTCGAGATTGTCGCCCCGTCCGGGACGGGGATAGCGCTTCCATTCGCTCCAGGTCGAAATCATCTGAGGTCCCCTCGCGGCCGGTGGACGGCCGCCAAATTTGCATCAAATCTTAACGTCGGCCGCAGATCGGGCCGAGAGTTGAACGCCGCAACGCACAAAATGGTTCAAGTGCTTCAAACGCTCAAAACATTTTGCCCGTGCGCATCCACGGTCACGGCTGGTTGCGGCGATCCACCGCAGATTGTGACGGAGTGTTGCAGTTCAGCCGCCTTGTCGTCCTGCGAGCACCCTGTCGTCCTGCGCGGAACGTGGACCGTCAAGTCACGACATCGCGACCGGCGCAGATCCATGGATGTGCTTGCCGCGCGGAGCACGCGGGAGGACAATCGATCGCTTCCAACAATAATCAAACCGGAGGAAATGCGGATGCAAAGCAAAGCCCAGATCGACGAGATTCTGCGCCAGAAGAGCGAGGCCAAGGAGATTCCCGGCGTCGTCGCCATCGCCGCCAGCGGTACCGACGTGCTTTATCAGGGCGCGTTCGGCAAACGCGATCTCTCCAAGCCGGATGCGATGACCGCCGACAGCGTGTTCTGGATCGCATCGATGACGAAGGCGGTGACATCAGCGGGCGCGATGCAACTGGTCGAGCAAGGCAAGCTGTCGCTGGACGCGCCGATCGGCGAGGTGCTGCCCGATCTCGCCAAGCCGCAGGTGCTCGAAGGTTTCGATGCCAAGGGCGAAGCCAAGCTGCGGCCGGCCAAGGGGCCGATCACGCTGCGCCAGCTCATGACCCACACCGCCGGCTTCTGCTACAACATGTGGAACGGCGATCTCGCGGTCTATCTGGACAAGACCGGCATCCCAGCCATCACCAGCTGCCAGAACGCTGCGTTGAAGACGCCGATCATGACCGATCCCGGCACGCGCTGGGAATACGGCACCAACATCGATTTCGTCGGCAAGGCGGTGGAAGCCGTCAGCGGCAAGCGGCTCGATGCTTATCTGCGCGACAATCTGTTCGCACCGCTCGGCATGAGCGATACCGCCTTCAAGATCACCGACGACATGCGCAAGCGCCTGGTCGGGATGCATGCGCGCGGCGAGGACGGCCAGCTCGCCGCGATCCCATTCGAGCTCGAGCAGGAGCCGGAATTCCACATGGGTGGCGGCGGCCTCTATTCGACCGCGGCCGACTACATCAAGTTCACCCAGATGATCTTGAACAAGGGCCGCGGCAACGGCAATCAGGTGCTGAAAGCCGAGACTATCGCGACGATGGGGCAGAACCACATCGGCGATCTCGCCATGGGCAAGATGACCACGGCGGCGCCGATGTACACCAACGACGTCGATCTCTATCCGGAGCAGGTGAAGAAGTGGGGCCTCAGCTTCATGATCAACACCGACAAGACCGCTGAGGGGCGCAGCGCGGGCAGCCTCGCCTGGGCGGGCCTCGCCAACACCTATTACTGGATCGACCCGGCGCGCGACGTCACCGGCGTGATCCTGATGCAGTTGCTCCCATTTGCCGATGGAAAATGCCTGGAGGCTTTTGCTGGCTTCGAGCGCGGCGTCTATGCCGGGCTCGGTGCCGGCAGTGGGCAGAAGGCGGCGTAAGACCCGCCTTAGCTCTCACGACGCGTCATGGCCGGGCTTGTTGTCCCGGCCATCCACGCACCTGGCTGGAGGACATTTTTTGATTTTGGCAGACAAGGCCGACAGTTACGTTTGCGGCATCTCCGACACGCCGCTGCTCGGCGACACCATCGGGCGCAGCCTCGATCAGGCCGCGCAGCGCTGGAGCGATCGCGAGGCGCTGGTCTCGCCCAGTCACGGCGTGCGATGGACATGGAAGGAGTTTGCCGCGCGGGTCGACGCGCTCGCCGCCGGTTTTCTCGCGCTTGGCCTCGAGCGCGGCGCACGGATCGGAATCTGGTCGCTGAACCGGCCGGAATGGACGCTGACCCAGTTCGCCGCCGCCAAGGCTGGCCTCATCCTGGTGACGATCAATCCGGCCTACCGGCTGAGCGAGCTGGAATTCGCGCTTCACAAGGTCGGATGTAGCGCCATCGTCACCGCGACGGCGTTCAAGACCAGCAACTACATGGACCTGCTCAACACACTGTTGCCAGAGCTTGCGAGCGCCAAGCCCGGGCAGTTGCAGGCGGCGCGGCTGCCGGCCCTGCGCATCGTGATCCAGATCGGCGGCCCCGCCTGCCCGGGCGCGATCCCGTTCGACGAGGTCGCCGGCATGGGCGGGACCGTGCATCGGGAGCAGCTCGCCGCGCTTGGTGTCTCCCTGCAGTTCGACGATCCCGGCAACATCCAGTTCACCAGCGGCACCACGGGATCGCCCAAGGGGGTGACGCTGACCCACCACAACATTCTCAACAACGGCTATTTCGTCGGCCGCGCCATGCGCCTGACCGAAACGGACCGCATCTGCATTCCGGTGCCGCTCTATCATTGCTTCGGCATGGTGATGGGCAACCTCGCCTCCGTCACGCTCGGCGCAACGATGGTCTACCCTGGCGAAGGGTTTGATCCGCTCGCGACGCTGCGCACGATCGAGCAGGAAAAATGTACCGCGCTATACGGTGTGCCGACGATGTTCATCGCCGAACTCGACCATGGCGAATTCTCAAACTTCAATCTGACATCGCTGCGCACCGGCATCATGGCCGGTGCACCCTGCCCGATCGAGGTGATGAAGCGCGTCAATAGCGAGATGAACATGGGCGAGGTCACAATCGCCTATGGCATGACCGAGACAAGCCCGGTCAGCTTCCAGAGTGCCGTCGACGATCCGCTCGAGCGCCGCGTCTCGACGGTCGGACGAATCCATCCGCATGTCGAAGTTAAGGTCATCGATCTCGACGGCAAGATCGTCAAGCGCGGCGAACGGGGCGAGCTCTGCACCCGCGGCTACAGCGTGATGCTGGGCTACTGGGAGGAGACGGAGAAGACCGCGGATGTGCTCGACGCCAACGGCTGGATGCACACCGGCGACATCGCCGTCATCGATGACGCCGGCTATTGCAACATCGTGGGCCGCATCAAGGACCTGGTGATCCGCGGCGGCGAGAATCTCTATCCACGCGAGATCGAGGAGTTTCTCTATCGTCATCCCAAGATTCAGGACGTGCAGATCTTTGGCGTTGCGGATGCCCGCTACGGCGAGGAGCTCTGCGCCTGGATCCGCGTCAGGCCCGGCGAGAATTTGACGATGGAAGAGGTGCGCGCTTTCTGCGACGGGCAGATCGCCCACAACAAGATTCCGCGATACGTGGAATTCGTCGACGAGTTTCCGATGACGGTGACCGGAAAGATCCAGAAATTCCTGATGCGCGACGACGTGGAAAAGCGGCTGGGATTGAAGGCTGCGAGGACTGCGTGATTTCCCTGTCGTCATTGCAAGCGTAGCGAAGCAATCCAGAATCTTTCTTCGGGGACAATCTGGATTGCTTCACTCGCAATGACGGGCAAAGCGTCCGCGCTACGCCGTCAGCCCGCGCTGCCCGGCGAGCTCCTTCAGCGACACCTGCGGCCGCGCGCCGATGTGCTGGATCACTTCGGCGGCCGCGAGCGCGCCGAGCGCGCCGCACTGCTTGTGCGAGAGATCGCGCGAGAGGCCATACAGGAAGCCGGCGGCGAACAGGTCGCCGGCGCCGGTGGTGTCCACGAGTTGCGCGATCGGAGACGCCGGCGCTGCGACGGCCTCGGTTGGCGTCACCACCACGCAGCCTTTGTCGCTGCGCGTGACCACGCCAAGCTTGACGTCGTTGCGCAATTGCTTGAGCGCGGTGTCGAAGTCGGACGTTTCGTAGAGCGAGTGCAGCTCAGACTCGTTGGCAAAGACGATGTCGGCGGTGCCGTTGCGCATCAGGCCCAAGAACTCGTCGCGATAGCGACTGACGCAGAAGGAATCCGACAGCGTGAGCGCGACCTTGCGGCCGGCCTCGTGCGCAATCTTGGCCGCCTTGACGAAGGCCTCCTTGGCCCCCGGCGGATCCCAGAGATAACCCTCGAGATAAACGATGCCGGCGCTGGCGATCTCGGCCGGGTCGATGTCGGCCGGCGACAAATCCTGCGCCGCGCCGAGATAGGTGTTCATGGTGCGCTCGCCGTCGCCCGTGACCAGGATGTAGGAGCAGCCGGTGGCGGGGCCGTCTTTCGCGGCGGGCGTGTTGAAGGCGACGCCGGCCGCGCGGATATCGTGGACGTAGAGCTTGCCGATCTGGTCGTCCTTGACCTTGCCGACATAGGCGGCGCGCGCCCCCAGGCTGCCGATGCCGACGATGGTGTTGGCAGCCGAGCCGCCCGAAACTTCCGTCGCCGGTCCCATGTCGTTGTAGATGGCGGCGGCCCGCGCCTCGTCGATCAGGGACATGCTGCCCTTGGTCATGCCGTGCTTGCCCAAAAAGGCTTCATCGGTCTTGACCAGCACGTCGAACAGCGCGTTGCCGATGCCGAGAACGTCATATTTCACGTCAGCCATTCACCTTGATCCTGTTTGGCGGATTGCGATACCTGCGGAAATCCGCTTCCTGTCGGTCTGAAATCTGGCTCGCGGCCTATCACGACCGGGCCCGCGCGAGCAAGCAACGGTATTATAACAACTCCGATGATCCGCTCCATCCTGACTGTCTCGACGGGAACGCTGGCCTCGCGACTGCTCGGCTTTGCCCGCGATTCCCTGATCGCGGCGCTGCTCGGCACCGGCGCGGTGGCGGACGCGTTTCTGGCGGCTTTCCAACTCGTCAACGTGGTGCGGCGCCTGCTCAGCGAGGGGGCCCTGAATGCGGCGCTGATCCCGTCATGGCTGCGCGTTCGTGACCGCGATGGCGAGGCCGCTGCGGCGGCGTTTGCGGGACGCGTACTCGGAACGGTCAGCGCGGGACTGATCGCGATATCGATCGCGATCGCGGTTCTCATGCCGCTGATCATCATGATCATCGCGCCGGGCTTCGTCGGCAGCGCGATGCTCGACCTCGCCGTCCAGAACGCGCGGCTGATGCTGCCTTATCTCGCCTTCGCGGGACCCGTCACGGTGCTGATGGGTCTGCTCAACGCGCAGGGGCGGTTTGCCCTCACCGCGTTCTCACCGCTGCTGTTCAACATTGCGCTGATCGCCGCGATCGCTGCACTCCTGCTGTGGCACGCCGATGCAACCTTCGCCGCGCGGATGCTGGCGGCCATCGTCGGCATCGCCGGCCTGCTACAACTCCTGATGCTGCTGTCGCAGCGAAGTGCACGCCTGGCGACACCGCTGCGTGCGAGCTTCGGCAAGGAAATGCGTGGCTTCTTCGCCAAGGCGATCCCGGGCATGATCGCGAGCTCCGGCCCGCAATGGCTGATGGTTGCCGGCGCGGTCATCGCCTCGGCCACGCCGGCCGCGGTCTCCTGGCTTTATTTCGCCAACCGCCTGATCGAGCTGCCGCTCGGTATTGTCGGCGTCGCCATGGGCACGGTGCTGGTGCCGGAGCTGACGCGCGCAGTGAGCAGCGGCGACCGTGATGCGGTCGCGCACGCGGAATCGCGCGCGCTCGAACTCGCGACCGGGCTGGCGCTGCCGGCCACGCTGGGCCTGATCGTGCTGGCCGATCCGATCGTGCGGATGCTGTTCGAACATGGCGCCTTCGGTGCGGAGGACAGCGCGGCCACGGCGCGCGCACTGATGTGGCTGGCGCTGGGCCTGCCGGCGCATGTGCTGATCAAGGCGCTGTCGCCGGCGTTCTATGCCCGCAGCGACACGATGACGCCGCTGCTTGCAACCGCCAAAGGCTTTGTGGTGACGATCGTGCTCGCCGTCGTGCTCGGGCACTTCTTCGGTGCGACGGGAATCGCCGCGAGCATTGCGGCCGGCGCCTGGAGCAGCGCGATCTCCCTGCTCCGGAAAGGCACGGGCGAATTCGGCTTCTCGGTCGACGCCGCCGCTCGCAAGCGGCTGCCCCGGATCGTGCTCGCCGCAGCCGCCATGGGCGCCCTGCTCTGGCTGACTGTGGGTCTTGTGCCTGCCGAGGCCCATGGCCTGATCCGCTTCATTGTGCTGGGCCTGCAGATCGCGGCGGGGATCACCGTCTATGGCATGCTCCTGCAAGTCCTCGGCGTCGCTTCCTGGCGCGAGGCGGCCGGCGCCTTGAAGCGCCCCGCCCGGCCCGGTCCCGGCGCCTGAGGTTAGCGAAATACCCTTGACGGGGCAGCGCCGCTGTTGGAAACGACGCCCCGTATCTTGCAGGAAAGCTGCCATGGCATTCGTTGAACGGGTTTTTTCGGGCGTCCAGCCGACGGGCAATCTGCACCTCGGCAATTATCTCGGCGCGATCGTCAACTTTGTGAAGATGCAGGAAACCCACAACTGCATCTATTGCGTCGTCGACATGCACGCGATCACGCAGGGCGTGGACGTCTGGGGTGGACCGGTCGAGCTCGCGCGCAACACCCGCGAGGTGACCGCGGCGTTCATCGCCAGCGGCATCGATCCAAGCAAGCACATCGTGTTCAACCAGAGCCAGGTCTCGGGCCATGCCGAGCTCGCCTGGATCTTCAACTGCGTCGCGCGCATGGGCTGGCTGGGCCGCATGACCCAGTTCAAGGAGAAGGCCGGCAAGGATCGCGAGAATGCGTCCGTCGGGCTGTTCGACTATCCCGTGCTGATGGCGGCCGACATTCTGCTCTACCGCGCCACCCATGTTCCGGTCGGCGAGGACCAGAAGCAGCATCTCGAACTGTCGCGCGACATCGCTCAAAAATTCAACAACGACTTCGCCGACTCGATCCGCAGCCAGGGCGCCAATGACGGCCTGTTCTTCCCGCTGCCGGAGCCCTTGATCACGGGCCCGGCCACGCGCGTGATGAGCTTGCGTGACGGCACCAAGAAGATGTCGAAGTCGGACGCGTCCGATAACTCGCGCATCAATCTGACTGACGACGCCGATACCATCGCGCAGAAGGTTCGCAAGGCCAAGACCGACCCGGAGCCGCTGCCGACCGAGGAAAAGGGACTGGAAGCGCGCCCCGAGGCCGACAATCTCGTCGGTATCTTCGCCGCCCTCTCCGGCCGTTCCAAGGCCGAGGTGCTCAGGGATTTCGGCGGCGGCCAATTCTCCAGCTTCAAGAACGCGCTGGTGGATTTGTGCGTCACGAAACTCGCGCCGATCGCCGGCGAGATGAAGCGCCTCGTCGCCGACCCCGGCCATATCGAGGCGATCCTGAACGACGGCGCCGACCGGGCGCGCGCGATTGCCGATGAGACCATGAAGCTCTCGAAGGACATTGTCGGCTTCATCCGCCGGCGTTGATTCCCGCATTCAGGAAACGCGGCCGACGCCACGGCGCCGGCCGCTTCTCCTCTCCCCAAGCGGGACGGAGTGTGGCAGCATGTCGACCGTGCACATTCCGGGACATGCATGACCAGCAAGCGACTTTGCTTCGAGCCGGGTCACAAGCCCAAATGCCTCGTCATCGTCGACGACACCGCCGAGTGGGATCGCGCGGTTTATTACGCCAGTCGCTGGGCGATCCGCGCCGGCGGCGGCGTGGTGATGCTCCGCATCATCGAGCCCGACCAGCAGAGCCAGGAATGGCTGGGGGTCGCCGACATCATGCGCGCCGAAGCGCATGAGGCGGCGGAAGCCGCCCTCGACCGTGCCGCCGGCCGCGCCAACGGCATCGCCGCGATCACGCCGGAGCGGGTCATCCGCGAAGGCGGCGCGCTGGAACAGCTGCTGGCGGTTATCGACGAGGACCCCGACATCGCCATGCTGGTGCTCGCCGCGAACCCGGGCGCGGAGGGACCGGGGCCATTGATCGCGCTGCTCGCGCATGCGCTGGGCACGTTCCCGGTGCCGGTGACGGTCATTTCGGGCGCGCTGAGCGACCAAAGCGTGGATTCGCTGTCGTAGGCTGCTACTCTTCACCTCGCATCGCTTGCCCTGGGAGGGAGAAGCGGGCGCCCTAACCCGCTGATATAACAGGTAAACGGCCAACTCACCCCTTGACCGTGCGTTCGCCATCGCCATCTGCTAGTGGATAGAGCACGCGCCGGCCTTGAACCGGTGACGTCTGGAGAAAACCATGTTCATTCAAACCGAAGCCACCCCCAATCCCGCCACGCTGAAGTTCATTCCCGGCCGCGTCGTGGTCGACGGCGGTCCGATGGAATTTGCGAACCGCGAATCGGCCGCACGCTCGCCGCTCGCCGAAAAGCTGTTCGACGTGCCCGGCGTCACCGGTGTGTTCTATGGATCGGACTTCATCACCGTGACCAAGGCGAACGGTGAATGGCAGCAGCTCAAGCCCGCGATCCTCGGCGCCATCATGGAGCACTATATGTCCGGAACGCCGTTGCTCGCCGACGGTGCGACCGCGAGCAATGTCGATATAGATGGCGAGGACGAATTCTTCGACGAGGCCGATGCCGAGACGGTCGACGTGATCAAGGATCTGATCGAGACCCGCGTGCGGCCGGCGGTCGCCAATGACGGCGGCGACATCACTTTCCGCGGCTTCAAGGACGGTATCGTCTATCTCAACATGAAGGGCTCCTGCGCCGGCTGCCCGTCATCGACCGCGACGCTCCAGCACGGCATCCAGAACCTGCTCAAGCATTTCGTGCCCGACGTGGTCGAAGTCCGGCCGATGTAGGCAAGCTGCCTTAGGGCGGCCAACGCGAGCGTGCCCACCATGTCCGACGAGGTCTGCCGGGCACGCGGCATTCACGTTCTTGGAGCGCAAAGGCGTGGATGGCCGGGACAAGCCCGGCCTTGACGGCAAGAACATCGGGCATCATGCGATTGCCAATGCTATGATCGCCTTATGCTGATCCTTGCCATCGATACCGCGCTGGAAGCGTGCGCGGCCGCCGTGCTCGACACCGACGCCGGCCAGCTCCTCGCGCAGGAGCAGCTTCTGATGAAGCGCGGCCACGCCGAAGCGCTGATGCCGATGATCGCGCGCGTGATGCTATCAGCCAATCTCGCTTTCACCTCGCTCGATCGCATCGCGGTCACCATGGGCCCCGGAAGTTTCACCGGCCTGCGCGTCGGCATCTCGGCGGCCCGCGGCCTCGCGCTTGCTGCGAAGCGGCCCGCCGTCGGTCTGACCACCTTGTCGGCCTATGCCGCCACCGTCGTCGGCCAGAGCGGAACGGCGCCGGTGATCTCGGCGATCGATGCCCGGCACGATCACATCTACTTCCAGATCGTGGCCGGCGACGGCAGCCAGCTGGTACGGCCGGGCGTCGCGTCCGTCGACGAGGTGATCGCGGCCTCGCAATTCGGCGCGCCGCATCTGGTCGGCAATGCCGCAAGAATCCTCGCCGAGCGTTGGCCGAAAGATATCCCGCAGCCGGTCGCGGTCGACGCGCAGCCCGCGCCTGACATCGGCTGGGTCGCGTGGCTTGGCGCCGCGGCCGATCCCGAGACAAATCCGGCTCGGCCGTTCTATCTGCGCGCGCCCGATGCAAAGCCGGCCGCACACCTGCCGCTTGCAGCACAAGCTACAAGCTCATGATGAGATGGTTGTCGGAATGGTGGCGCGGCGGCACGGCCGTTGTCGAGCCGGCCGTCGCGCGCGACGTCGCACGGCTCGCGCAGCTTCACGGCGCCTCCTTCGCGCGCGGCTGGGGCGAAGGCGAGTTCGAGAGCATGCTCAGTGAGCGCAACACGCTGGTGCACCGGTTGCGCCTCGGCCGCAGCACGATCGGCTTTGCGGTGTCGCGGATCGGCGCGGACGAAGCGGAAATCCTCTCGATCGCGGTCGACCAGGCCCATCGCGGCCGCGGCCTCTCCCGCACGCTGCTGATGACCCATCTCGGCCACCTGGCCGGACGTGGCGTGCGCACGATATTTCTCGAGGTCGAGGAAAATAACCAGCCGGCGCGGCGGCTCTATGACCGAACCGGATTCATGGTGGTCGGACGCCGCGAACGCTACTATAAGCAGCCGAACGGGGAACAATTGAACGCACTTCTGATGCGACGTGACTTGTCGTAACATTGGTGGCAGAAAGCGCCCCGCCAGGCAGACAAATCTATGACCGTACTGAAACCTTCTTCCGAATCAAAGGCGTCCGGCATCGAGGCGCGCTGTGCCGCAACGGGCATGCGCATGACCGAGCAGCGCCGTGTCATCGCCCGCGTGCTCGCGGAGGCGGTCGATCATCCCGACGTCGAGGAATTATACCGTCGCTGTGTCGCGGTCGACGACAAGATCTCGATCTCGACCGTGTATCGCACCGTCAAATTGTTCGAGGATGCGGGCATCATCGAGCGCCATGATTTCCGCGAAGGCCGCGCGCGCTACGAGCAGATGCGCGACAGCCATCACGACCACCTCATCAACCTGCGCGACGGCAAGGTGATCGAGTTTACCTCCGAAGAGATCGAGAAGCTCCAGGCGGAGATCGCCCGCAAGCTCGGTTACAAGCTGGTCGACCACCGGCTCGAACTCTATTGCGTCCCGCTCGACGACGACAAACCCACAAGTTAAGTGCCCATCGACCTCATCATCTTCGATTGCGACGGCGTGCTCGTGGACAGCGAGGTGATCTCCTGCCGCGCGCATGCAGATGTGCTGACGCGACACGGCTATTCAATTACCTCGGATCAGGTGTTCGAGCGCTTTCTCGGCCGCTCGACGCGGCAAGCCAATCTCGAGATCGAGACCGAGCTCGGCCGCAAGCTGCCCGAAGCCTATCACGGCGACCTGCAGGACGAGCTGTTCCGCGCGTTCGAAGCCGACCTTGAGGCGATCCGCGGCATTCGCGATGTGCTTGACGTCATCAACCAGCGCGTCTGCGTCGCCTCGAGCGGCTCGCATCAGCGCATGCGCGTGAGCCTGGGAAGCACGGGCCTCTACGAGCGCCTCGCGCCAAATATCTTCTCGGCTTCCCAGGTGAAGAACGGCAAGCCGGCACCGGACCTGTTCCTGTTCGCAGCGAACGAGATGGGCGTGCCGCCCGAGCGCTGCGTCGTGATCGAGGACAGCCTGGCCGGAATTACCGGCGCGCGGGCGGCCGGGATGACGGTGTTCGGCTTTCACGGCGGGAGCCATTGCCGCGAGGGCCATGCCGAAACATTGCATCGGGCCGGCGCCGACCTGCTCTTTGCCGACATGCATCAGCTGCCGGAGCTGGTCCGGCGGGTCGCGGCGGACGCCTTGACGGGTTGATTTCGGCCATCTGGCGTCAGTCCCGAGGGACGCGTCCAGCGCGTGAACCGGGAATCCGGAGGTTTTAGGTGGAGATTCGGGGCTTGCCTGGCTTGCGGCGCCCCGAAATGCCTTTGATGGACCCATTCGCTGGATTTTCGCCGCTCCAGCCTATATTTGAGGGCTGTCCTCCACCTCAACTCCGGGTTCCATGACGCCGCCGCGCAAGCTGCACATCAAATCATATGGCTGCCAGATGAACGTCTACGATGCCCAGCGCATGGTGGACACGCTGGCCCCGGAAGGATTCGTGGAGACGGCCAGCGCTGATGACGCCGACCTCGTCATCCTCAACACCTGCCATATCCGCGAGAAGGCCTCGGAGAAGGTCTACTCGGAGCTCGGCCGGCTGCGCATCGCCAAGGACGAGGCTGCGCGCGCGGGCCGCACCATGCAGATCGCTGTCGCGGGCTGCGTGGCGCAGGCCGAGGGCGAGGAGATCGTGCGCCGTGCACCCGCGGTCGACGTCGTGGTCGGCCCGCAGAGCTATCATCATTTGCCGCAGCTGTTGAAGCGCGCCGGCAATGAAGGCCGTGCGATCGAGACCGAATTTCCGGCCGCGAACAAGTTCGGCTTCCTCGCCCAGCCCAAGCCCGACGCGATCCGCGCCCGCGGCATTTCCGCCTTCGTCACGGTCCAGGAAGGCTGCGACAAGTTCTGCACCTTCTGCGTCGTGCCGTACACGCGAGGTTCGGAAGTCTCGCGCCCGGTGGCAAAGATCGTCGACGACGTGAAGCGGCTCGCCGACAACGGCGTGCGCGAGCTCACGCTGATCGGCCAGAACGTCAACGCCTATCATGGCGAGGGGCCGGACGGAAAAAGCTGGCCGCTCGGCAGACTGCTGGAGCACCTCGCGGCGCTCCCGGGCGTCGCGCGGCTGCGCTATTCGACCAGCCATCCCCGCGACGTCGATGACAGTTTGATTGCAGCCCATCGCGATCTCGATTCGCTGATGCCGTTCGTGCACCTGCCGGTCCAGTCGGGCTCGGACCGGATTTTGGCGGCCATGAACCGGAAACATACCGCCGATGATTATCGGCGTGTTGTCGACCGTTTCCGGTCCGCGCGCCAAGACATTGCTTTTTCATCGGATTTTATCGTCGGCTTCCCCGGCGAGAGCGAGCAAGATTTTCTCGCGACACTCGCGCTTGTCGCGCAAATCGGCTACGCTGCGGCGTATTCGTTCAAATACTCCGCCCGGCCGGGAACGCCGGCCGCGGACATGCAGGAGACGGTGTCCCCAGCCGAGATGGACCAGCGATTGGAGCGGCTCCAGGAACTGATCGACAGCCAGCAATCGGCCTTCAACAAGGCTGCGATTGGCTCAACGGTCGACGTGCTGTTCGAACGCCCGGCCCGCAAGGACGGCCAGATCGTCGGCCGCACCGCGTTCCTCCAGCCCGCGCACGTGATGGCCTCGCCCGACATCATCGGACAAATCCTGCCGGTCCGGATCGACAGTCTCGAACGCTACAGCTTTCTCGGCGAGCTCGTGACGCCGCGCAACGCGCGCGAGCCCGCTTTATCGCAAGCCAGTGGAGCCTGAACCCTTGCCCAAAAGCGCATCGGATTCGTCTTCTTCTATCGCTCCCAGCCGCAAATTTGACCGCGACATGCAGGTTCCACCGGAGACCCAGGTCGTCATCGACTTCGACGACAACCGCGCCGCATCCGCGCTGGTCGGCCCCTACGGCCAGCATCTGGCGCAAATCGAGCGGCGGCTCGGCGTCGTCGTCGATTCCAAGGGCAACCACATCACCATCGGCGGCTCACGCGACGGCTGCGATGCCGCGCGCCGCGTGCTGGAGACGCTCTACGCACAGGCCGTGAAGGGACAGGATCTCGACCAGGGCGAGGTCGAGGGCGCGATCCGCGCCGTGATCGCGCAGGGTTCGCTGTTCGAGTTCGATGCCAAGTCGGCCAAATCCACCTTCGACAGCATCAATTTGCGCAAGCGCCCGGTGCGCGCGCGCACGGCGGCACAGGATTCCTACATCCGCGCGCTGAAGCGCCACGAGCTAGTGTTCGGCATCGGCCCCGCCGGCACCGGCAAGACCTGGCTCGCGGTCGCGCATGCCGCGCAACTGTTCGAGCGCAAGGAAGTTGACAAGATCATCCTGTCGCGCCCGGCGGTGGAAGCCGGCGAGCGGCTCGGCTTCTTGCCCGGCGATCTCCGCGAGAAGGTCGATCCTTATCTGCGCCCGATCTACGACGCGCTCTACGACCTCATGGATGCGCGCATCGTCGAGCGCGCGCTGCAGACCGGCGAGATCGAGATCGCGCCGCTCGCCTTCATGCGCGGCCGCACGCTGACCAACGCGGCCATCATCCTGGACGAGGCGCAGAACACCACGTCGATGCAGATGAAGATGTTTTTGACGCGTCTCGGCGAGAACAGCCGCATGATCGTGACAGGCGATCCCTCGCAGATCGATTTGCCGAACGGCCAGACCTCGGGTCTCGCCGAGGCGACGCGCCTGCTGAGCGGCGTCGAAGGCATTGCGCAAGTTCATTTCAAGGCCGAGGACGTGATTCGCCACGAACTCGTGGCGCGGATCGTTTCTGCCTACGAAGGCTTGCCGCAGCGGCCGGCCGCCGGCAACAAATCCTGACGGGACAACAGCCGGACCATAGCGGGCACAGACACGGCGCCCCTTCGTTCCGAACAAAGACAATGTCACACCCCAATCTTCCCAATACCGAGGTCCTCGTCGTCGCCGATTGCTGGCAGAGCGAGCCCGATTCCGAAGCCGTGATCCAGCGCGCCGTGGCGGCCGCCGCCGAGAATGTCGACGAAGACGTTGCGGAGGCGGAAGTGGCGGTGATGCTGACCGATGATGTCGGCATCCGCACCCTGAACAGCAACTGGCGCGGCATCGACAAGCCGACCAACGTGCTGTCGTTTCCCGCGCTCCAGCCGGAAGGCGAATGGAAACCAGGCGATGCGCCGCGCATGCTCGGCGACATCGCGATCGCCTACGAGACCATGCGGCGTGAGGCGGACGAGGAACAGAAACCGTTCGATCATCATTTGAGCCATCTCGCCGTGCATGGTTTCCTGCACCTGGTCGGCTACGACCACGAAAACGAAGACGACGCGGAAGAAATGGAAGCGCTGGAGCGAGAGATCCTGGCTCATCTCGGCATTCCCGACCCCTACGCAGACCGCCCGGGGACGCATTGAGATGCCGGATTCCGACCCAATTCACGACAATCCGCGCAACACGGCCAATTTGCCGGCCGTGGTGACCTCAGGCGAGGTGATGCGCCCGAGCGCAGACGGCTGGCTGCTGCGCGCCATCCGGACCTTGTTCGGGTGGAAGGCGGGCTCGGTGCGCGACGACCTTCAGGTCGTGCTCGACGCCACGACGCCCGACGACACCGGCTTCTCGACCGTCGAGCGCACCATGCTGCGCAACATCCTCGGCCTGCACGAGCGCCGCATCGCCGACGTCATGGTGCATCGCGCCGACATCATCGCGGTGAAGCGCGACATCCCGCTCGGCGAGTTGATGGACCGCTTCGAGAGCGCCGGCCATTCGCGCCTCGTGGTCTACAACGAGACGCTCGACGATCCTGTCGGCATCGTCCACATCCGCGATTTACTCGCCTTCATGACCGCGCGCGCGCGCGTGTCGGGGGTCACCAAAACCAAGCGCAAGAAACCGCTGCCGGCCGGGCTCGATCTGCGTACGGTCGATCTCGCGCTGCCGCTCGAAGAAGCGCGCATCATCCGCAAGCTGCTCTACGTCCCGCCGTCGATGCGGGCGATCGATCTGCTCGCGCAGATGCAGGCCACCCGCATCCATCTGGCGCTGGTGGTCGACGAATATGGCGGCAGCGACGGGCTGGTCTCGCTCGAGGACATCGTCGAGCAGATCGTCGGCGAGATCGACGACGAGCATGACAGCGACGAGCCGCCCTCGATCGTGCGGCTGCCCGACAACGCCTTCATCGCCGATGCCCGCGCCAGCCTCGACGACGTCCGCACCGTGATCGGCCAGGACTTCGTCACCGGGGAGGCCGGCGAGGAAGTGGAGACGCTGGGCGGCTATCTCGTCAGCTTCGTCGGGCGCCTGCCGGTGCGCGGCGAGGTGATCTCGGGCCCCGGCCATTACGAGATCGAGGTGCTCGATGCCGACCCGCGCCGCGTCAAGCGATTGCGGATTTCGACGCGGAAGGAGCGTCCCGCGCCGCGGACCCAGCGCGAGAGCCGGCGCCGCGAGACTGCGCCGGATGGCAGCCAGCCGACGGCCAGCGACACCCCCACCCCGCCGCCAAGCGACGGGACCGGTCCGCAGTGAGCCCGTTCCAGCGACTTCGCCAGATCGCGCTTGCCATTATCCTCACCTGGGGATGGAAGCGCGCGCTCGTCGCCATGGCGGCCGGGGCGCTCTCGGTGCTGGCGCTGGCGCCGTTCAACGCCTTCCCGGTGCTGTTCATCACGTTCCCGGTGCTGGTCTGGCTGATCGACGGCGCCGGCGCCGGGCGATATGGCGGCGTCCCCGCCGCGGCGCTGACCGGCTACTGGTTCGGGCTCGGCTATTTCGTCCCCGGCCTTTATTGGATCGGCTACGCCTTCTTCGTCGACGCCGATGTGTTCGCCTGGCTGACGCCGTTCGCCGTGCTGGGCCTGCCGGCCTATCTTTCCATCTTCACGGCGATGGGCTTTGCGCTCGCCCGCCTGCTCTGGACCAAGAACGCCACGCGCGTGCTTGCGCTCGCGGCAAGCCTCACCATCACCGAATGGCTACGCGGTCACGCGCTGACCGGCTTTCCCTGGAACGCGTTCGGCTACGCGCTGTCCGAGCCGCTGCCGCTGGCACAAACGGCCTCGCTGATCGGGCTGTGGGGCATGACGTTCCTGGCGGTTGCGATCTTCGCGAGCCCTGCAACGCTGATCGACCGCACGCCCGATCGCCGCCTGGCGTGGCGCGTGCCGGCCGCGGCCGTGGTGCTCCTGCTTGTCATGAGCATCTTCGGCGCGATTCGCCTGTCGGTGTATCCGACCACGATGGTCGCGGGCATCAAGCTGCGCCTGATGCAGCCGGATCTCCAGCAAGACGCGAAATTCAACTACGCCGCCAAGGCGGAGGTGATGAAGAAATATCTGGCCTTGTCCGATCGCGCCTCCGGACCGCAATCGACCGGTGTACGCGATGCCACCATCCTGATCTGGCCGGAATCCGCGTTTCCGTTCTTCCTGACCCGCGAAGCCGATGCGATGGCGCAAATCGCCGAGCTTCTGCCCAGGGGCACGGTACTGATCACGGGCTCGGTCCGCGCGCCCGACCTGCCGCGCGGCACGCCGATCACCCGCGCCTATAATTCGATCTACGTGATCGACCACGACGCCAGCGTGCTCGCGGTGTACGACAAGCTGCATTTGGTGCCGTTCGGCGAATTTCTTCCGTACCAAGGTCTGATGGAGAAGCTCGGTTTTGAGCAACTCACGCGTGTGCGCGGCGGCTTCATTCCAGGCACCGTGCGCCATGCCCTGCCGGTCCCCGGCGCGCCGCCTGCGCTGCCGCTGATCTGCTACGAAGCAATCTTTCCCGGCGAGGTGGCTGGACGCAATGAGCGTCCGGGCTGGATCGTGAATCTCACCAATGACGGCTGGTTCGGTATCTCGACCGGCCCCTATCAACACCTGGAGCAGGCGCGGATGCGCGCGATCGAGCTCGGATTGCCGCTGGTCCGCTCCGCGAATACCGGCGTCTCCGCGGTCGTCGATCCGGTGGGACGCACCGTCGCCAGTCTCGGTCTCGGAATCGAAGGCATATTGGACGCAAACCTGCCCGCCGCGATCCCGCCGACGGTCTATGCGCGGGTGGGCGATATGCCCGCGGCCATGCTCGTCGCGCTGGCCATATTTCTGGCGGTCCGCCGACGTGTTGCCAAACGGCACCCTTGATCACGCCGTCGCGGCCGATGCGGCCGGAAACTTTTGACAACCGTAGTCCCACGGTTGACAGACTGCACGCGGCCTCCTCATTCTGCACCATCTGCAAAAGACAGTGGGCATTGCTAAATTTCTCCGCAATGTTTCTCAATAACAGGGTTTGATTTTGACGTTGCTGACACCTGAGGCATTCCTGATTGCGCCGAAGGTGATGTTTGGAGGGCTGAGGAAATGTCGAAAGCGCCCAACCCTGTTGACAAATATGTCGGCAGTCGCGTGCGGATGCGCCGCATCATGTTGGGCATGAGCCAGGAAAAGCTCGGTGAAGCTTTGGGGCTGACTTTCCAGCAGGTCCAGAAATACGAGAAGGGCACCAACCGGGTCGGCGCGAGCCGCATCCAGCAAATTGCCGAGATTCTCCAGGTGCCGGTGTCGTTCCTGTTCGAGGGCGGTCCGAGCGGCGTGCCGGGTCCGGATGGCTTCAGCGAAGGCGCATCGCCGTCTTACGTCTCGGACTTCCTCGCGACTTCCGAAGGACTCGCTTTGACCAAGGCGTTCACCCGAATCACCGATTCGAAGATGCGCCGCTCGATCGTCGATCTCGTCGAGCAGATCGCGGCTCGCGAAGGCCCTGACAAGCGCTGACGCGCCGTCTCAATCGGATTTGAGACTGCGTCAAATCTGGCCTATGTCGTCATTTGCGGCCGCGCTTTGATGCGCGTCCTTCCCGATGATGAGATTCAAAGGCACAGATGCGCCCATGACCAGCTCCAATTGGTTCGATTCCCAAACTATTCTCGATGGCATCCGCCGCTGGGTGGAGGTCGAGACGCCAACGGAAGCGCCTGAACAGGTCAACAAGCTGATCTCCATGGTCGCGGAGCAATACCGCGATCTCCCTGTTACGCTCGAGCGCGTCGCCGGCGTCGATGGCTGCGGTGATCATCTCGTGGCGCGCTCGACCTGGGGCCAGGACCGGCCGGGCATCCTGGTGCTGAGCCACCTCGATACCGTTCACCCCATGGGGTTCATCGAGCGCCTGCCGTTCAAGGTCGAAGGCGACAGCGCGTTCGGTCCCGGCATCTACGACATGAAGGGCGGCGCCTACATTGCCCATCAGGCCTTTCGCGCGCTTTGCGCCACGGCCGATCGCTCACCGCTCGGCATCACCCACATGTTCACTTCCGACGAGGAGATCGGCAGCCCCACCTCTCGTGCACTGATCGAGACGGAAGGGCGCAAGGCCAAATACGTGCTGGTGACGGAGCCGGCGCGCGACGGCGGCAAGATCGTCACCGGCCGCAAGGGCGTCGGACGATTCGAAGTCTTTATCAAGGGTGTGCCCGCACATGCCGGCACGCGGCCCCAGGACGGCCGCAGCGCGATCCGCGAGCTTGCCAACGTCATCCTGGCGCTGGAAGCGATGAACGATCTGGCGCGCGGCGTCACCGTCAATGTCGGCGTGGTGCGTGGCGGCACGCGGCCCAACGTGACGCCGGAAGAAGCCCATGCCGAAATCGATCTGCGCGTGCTGAGCTTCAAGGACGCGGACGAATTCGTCGGCAAGATCCTCGCCCTGACATCGAAGACGGATGGCGTCACCGTCAAGGTCACGGGCGGGCTCAATCGTCCGCCTTACGAGAAGAGCAATGCAGGCGCATCGCTGTACGAACATGCGAAGACTGTCGCCACGGAGATCGGCTTCGAGCTGGTCGACGCTCACACCGGCGGCGGCTCGGACGGCAATTTCACCGCCGCCCACACCGCAACGCTCGACGGGCTCGGCGTCGACGGCAAGGGCGCGCACACCCATTATGAGCAGCTCTATGTCTCATCGCTCGAACCGCGCGCGCGGCTGCTCCATCGCCTGTACCAGACGCTGCGATGAGCGAACGCAAATCAGATCCCGGTCGCGATGACAGCGAGCGTGCGTTCTTCGGACGCCGCAAGGGCCACAAGCTCAGGCAGCACCAGGCCGAGCTGATCGGTCATCTGCTGCCGCGTCTTGCGCTCGCCATCGACAGTGAAGCACCGGCGGATGCCCGCGAGATATTCACCCCCGCGGCCGACGACGTGCGGCTCGAGATCGGCTTCGGCGGCGGCGAGCATCTTGCGGCGGAAGCGCAAAACTTCGTCACAACCGGCTTCATCGGCTGCGAGCCCTATGTCAACGGCATGGCGAAGATCCTCGCGCAGATCGAGGCAGCCAGCATCGGCAACATCCGTCTGTTCGCAGGCGATGCCGCCGAGCTCCTGGCCTGGCTGCCGAAGGCTTCGCTGTCGCGGATCGACCTGATCCATCCCGATCCCTGGCCGAAACGGCGGCACTGGAAGCGGCGCTTCGTCCAGGACCGGACCATCGCGGCGATGGCGCGCGTGCTGAAAGCCGGCGGCGAATTCCGTTTTGTCTGCGACATCGACGATTACTGCGCCTGGACGCTGTCGCATCTGGTGCGCTCGCAGGACTTTGTCTGGCTCGCGGAGCGCGCCGATGATTTTCGCCTGCCGTGGGACGGCTACACGATGACGCGCTATGGCCGAAAGGCGACGCGCGAAGGCCGCAAGGCGGCGTATCTGCGATTCAGGCGGGTTTAGATCGTCTGCCGATTGCGCCAGAAATTGACGACGCGCTCGGCGGTCGTCGGCATCAAGCGCGTGAAATTCGCGCGCGCCGCCTCGAGGTCGGCATCCGCCGGCGTGCGGTGCGGTCCGTACCACAGCAGGATGAGCGCGCGCACAGTCGGCCAGCCGAGATTCAGCACGCGTCCCAGCACCAGAATTGGATCGTACCGATCACCCGCGACCAAGCGCTCGAGGATCGAGAGGCGAACGCCGGACAGCGCCGAAAGCGAGGCGATCGACTCCTCATATTTGTGAGCCTTGGCGAAGCCAAGCAGCGCGCTCTCGCCAAGATGGCCCTCGCGATGCAAGGCCAGCACCGTGCGCTGTGCCCCCGAGAAATCGCGACGCGGGCCCGGCGGCAGCGTGGCCTCCTCGATCGCCGCCATGGCGCGCTTGATCTCGACCTGACGCACGGGATTGACCACGCTCGAGAGGCGGCGGCGGATGACGTCGAGCGTGCCGTCGAGAAGCTGTTTCAGGTTCTCGCCTGAAAGATCGCTGCGCTGACCGATCTTGAGCGTCAGCACGCCGTCCTGCGCGGCACGCTTGATCAGCTCGGAATAGCTGCCGGGCGAGAACACCGCGCCGGCATTGCCCGCGGCGCGGCGCACCACATCGCGATCGCCGCGCTCGACCAGCACGTCGGTGACGACAGCCGACAGTGTGGGGCGCTCGGTCATCGCCAGCAGATGGCCCTGGCCCTTCAGCCGCGCGATCTCGACGAGGGCGGCTTCGTCGAGCACGGGCGAACGGCGCAACACCGGGCCCGCCACCGTGATCTCGTTTTCGCGCGCGAGCTGGCTCACCAGATGCCGTGGCGCATTGGTCAGCAGCGAGAAGCGTTCGGCGAGATCGACGCGCGAGGCGAGCTCGGCGTGCGGGACGAGATCGATCAGCAGATTGTCGAAGAGATCGACGACATCGGGACGGAGCTTCTCAGCATCCTGAAAGAACAATTGGGAGATGGCGCGCGCGATCTCGCCGCGACGCCGCGGGTCGCCGCGTTTGACGATATCGTCCAGTCCGGGAATAAGAGACGTGGCAACGGTCATGAAAACGCAACTCGTATAGGGCACGCCGCGGGCGCGCCCTTGGCCCAAGCCGCCCCACAATCAGGGAATTTAGGCCTCCTAGATGAAGGAAGCGTTGCGCGGGGGGCCGCAGCCCGGTCGCAAAAAGCCCTCGCCTGCCCTGCGATGGGCCTTGTCCGGGAAGACGGAAAGGGCTATATCACCGCCAATTCATCTTCTCATACGATCCGCGTAATGAGAGTGGGCCCGAAAGGACCCGCTCTTTTTTATTACCTGAACGCGGCTTGGCGGAAGGTGTGCGGCCCGGCGATCTGTCGGGAGAGTTCCGAACGGGCTTTGAAATCTTAAACCAAGCCTTAACCATATCGAGCGCCTTGACCCCTGACATGACCGAGCCGAACTCTGGTTCCACGGATGCCGAACTGCTGGCCGAGCCGAGGCTCGTGGTCGAGCCGGGCGTGGCGGCACGGGTGTCCGCGGTCGCGGGGCCAGTGCTCGAAGGCATGGGCTACCGCCTGGTGCGGATCCGCATTTCCGGGGAATCCGGCTGCACCGTGCAGGTCATGGCCGAGCGGCCGGACGGCTCGATGCAGATCGAGGATTGCGAGGCGATCTCGCGGGCGCTGTCGCCCGTGCTCGACGTCGCCGACCCCGTCGATCGCGCCTATCGGCTGGAAATCTCTTCCCCGGGAATCGACCGCCCGCTGGTTCGCCGCTCCGATTTCGAGCGTTATGCCGGGCATCTGGTGAAGGTCGAGATGGCGGTCGCCCATGAGGGGCGGAAGCGGTTCCGCGGCACGATCGGTCCCGTCGAAGGCGATCGCGTGCATCTGCATCGCGACGACGTCAAGGCGGATGAGGCTGCCGACGTTCTCCTGACGATGGAGGATATCGCCGAGGCACGGCTGGTGCTGACCGACGAGCTGATCGCGGAATCCATGCGCCGCGGCAAGGCCCAGGCACGCGAGATGCGCCGCAATCTGGGCCTGGAGCCGCCGGCTGCACCGCACGCCGGCATCAGCGAAAAAACGACCAAGAACACGAAGCCGACAAAGAAGCCGGCGCCGACCACTACAAAGAAGCCGGCCCCGACCAATACCAAGAAACATCGCCTGGCCGCCGAACGCGCGCGACGGGGCGAGATCGATCCTGACGAAGGAGACTAGCCATGGCAGTCAGCGCCAATCGACTTGAATTGCTCCAGATCGCCGACGCTGTTGCACGCGAGAAATCGATCGACCGCGGCATCGTGATCGCGGCGATGGAGGACGCCATCGCCAAGGCGGCACGGGCACGTTACGGCAGCGAGACTGATGTTCACGCCGAGATCGACCCGAAGAAGGGCGAGCTGCGGCTGTCGCGCCATATGCTGGTGGTCGAGACGGTCGAAAACCATTCCAACCAGATCTCGCTGGTGGATGCGCAGCGCGCCAATCCCGGTGCCCAGGTCGGCGACACCATCGCAGACACCCTGCCGCCGCTGGAATATGGCCGCATCGCCGCGCAGTCGGCCAAGCAGGTGATCGTGCAGAAGGTGCGCGAAGCCGAGCGCGACCGGCAATATCAGGAATTCAAGGACCGCATCGGCGACATCGTCAACGGCGTCGTCAAGCGCGTCGAATATGGCAGCGTGATCGTCGATCTCGGCCGCGGCGAGGCCATCATCCGCCGCGACGAGATGCTGCCGCGCGAAGTGTTCCGCAACGGTGACCGCGTCCGCGCCTACATCTTCGACGTCCGCCGCGAGACCCGCGGCCCGCAGATTTTCCTCTCCCGCACCCATCCGCAGTTCATGGCAAAACTGTTCGCGCAGGAAGTACCCGAGATCTATGACGGCATCGTCGAGATCAAGGCGGTTGCCCGCGATCCCGGCTCGCGCGCGAAAATCGGCGTGATTTCCCGCGATTCCTCGGTCGATCCGGTCGGCGCCTGCGTCGGTATGCGCGGTTCGCGCGTGCAGGCGGTGGTGAACGAATTGCAGGGCGAGAAGATCGACATCATCCCCTGGTCGCCCGACATCGCGACCTTCGTGGTCAACGCGCTGGCGCCGGCCGAAGTCTCCAAGGTCGTCATCGACGAAGACCGCGAGCGCATCGAGGTCGTCGTGCCCGACACCAACAACCAGCTCTCGCTGGCGATCGGTCGCCGCGGCCAGAACGTGCGTCTGGCCTCGCAGCTCACCGGCTGGGACATCGACATCCTGACCGAGCAGGAGGAATCGGAGCGCCGCCAGGCCGACTTCGAGAACTCCACCCGCGTCTTCATGGAATCGCTCAATGTCGACGAAGTGGTCGGTCAATTGCTGGCGTCCGAAGGCTTCACCTCGGTCGAGGAACTCGCGATGGTGGACCTTAAGGAGCTCGCCGGCATCGAGGGCTTCGACGAGGAGACTGCACAGGAACTCCAGAACCGCGCTCGTGAATATCTCGAACAGCTGGAAGCCGAGATCGAGGCCAGGCGCAAGGAGCTCGGCGTCGAGGACGCCGTCAAGGACGTGCCCGGCGTCACCTCGAAGATGCTGGTGAAATTCGGCGAGAACGACATCAAGACGGTCGACGACCTCGCCGGCTGCGCCACTGACGATCTGGTCGGCTGGACCGAGCGCAAGGAAGGCGGCGAGCAGACCAAATATCCGGGCGCGCTCGACGGCCTCGAGATCTCCCGTGACGATGCCGAAGCGATGATCATGCAGGCCCGCGTCAAGGCCGGCTGGATCACCGAGGCCGATCTCGCCAAGCCGGCTGAGGAGGCCGAGGCGGCCGAAGATCAGCCGGCTTAGGGCGAAGGAGGATGTCACCCGGATGCTCGCCGATACTGACCCCGAACTCGACCATGGACCGCGGACTGAGAAGTCCGCGACCATGCGGATGTGCGCGGTCAGCCGCGAGGTCCGGCCGATCGACGAGCTGATCCGCTTCGTCGTCTCGCCCCAAGGGGACATAGTTCCCGATCTCAAGCGCAAGCTGCCCGGACGCGGCATGTGGGTCACCGCCTCGCGCGAGGTGGTTGCGGAAGCCGTGCGGCGTCACCACTTTACCAAAGCCTTCAAGCGCCAGCTGCGCATCCCTCAGACGCTTCCCGCCGACATCGAGGCGCTTCTGGTTCGGGGCGTGACTGAAGCCCTCGGGATTGCCGCCAAGGCGGGCCAGATTGTGGCCGGCTTCGGCAAGGTCGAAAGCGCGCTTCGGGGAGGTACGGCCGAGGTCCTGATCCATGCCAGCGACGGGGCCGCGGACGGAATCCGCAAATTGGACATGCTGGCGCGTCAAAATGACGGAAATCGCGGCTCCAAGCCGCAGATTCCCGTCGTCACCGCGCTGAAATCAATAGAATTGGATTTGGCACTTACCCGGTCAAATGTGATACATGCTGCCCTGCTCGCGGGCCCGGCGAGCAAGTCATTCCTGTCACGTAGCCAGATGCTGGTCCGATACCGGATGGCGCACGTTGACAAGACTGCCGAAATGCCCGGCCAGGATTTCTGAGAGACAACGACCACCCGATAGCACGGTGCGGCAACGCACAACGACAACAAGATCAGGATTAGGACTGCTTAATGGTTGATACCAAGACCCCTGGCGACAAGAAGCTGAGCGTTCCGAGCAAGACGCTATCGCTCAAGCCGCGCGTCGAAACGGGCACCGTGCGCCAGAGCTTCAGCCATGGCCGTAGCAAGCAGGTCGTGGTCGAGAAGCGCGGCAAGCGCCGTGTCGACGGCACCCCCGAGCCGCAGGTGGCCGAAGTGGCGAAGCCCGCGCCGGCCGCGCCGGCGCCTGCTCCTGCACGCGCGGCTCCGCCGCGCAACACCGGCTCCGGCGTGGTGCTGCGCACGCTGACCGAGGACGAACGTTCCGCCCGCGCCAGCGCGCTGGCCGATGCCAAGGTGCGCGAAGTCGAAGAGCGTCGTAGTGCCGAGGAAGAGGCTCAGCGCCGCGCTGTCCGCGAAACCGCCGAACGCGCCGACCGCGAGGCCGCCGAAGCCCGCCGCAAGGCCGAGGACGAGCGTCACCGCCACGAAGAGGAAGCCAAGCGGAAGGCCGAAACCGAGGCCAAGAAGCGTTTTGGCGAAGGCGAGCAGCCGCAATCTGCGGCGCGCCCTGCAACCGCGACCTCTGCCGCTACTGCACCGCGGTCCGGAGCGCCCACGGCGCGCCCCGGAACGAGCACCACGGCACGCCCGGGAACAACGACCGCGCGGCCCGGAACGACGACGCGGCCGGGAGGCCCGGTGGGCCGCGCCCCCGCTGTCGCAGCCGGACCGGACGAGGACGAGGGTCCGCGCCAGATCCGTCGCGGTCCCGGCGGCGCTGCGCGGCCTGTGGTAGCCCCCAAGCCCACCCAGAAGCCCGGCCCGCAGAAGGAGCGCGGCCGCCTGACGGTCGTCACCGCCTTCAATGCCGACGACGTGCGCGAGCGCTCGATCGCCTCGTTCCGCCGCCGCACCCAGCGCCTGAAGGGCCATGCCGCGAACGAGCCGAAAGAAAAGCTCATCCGCGAGGTGATCATTCCGGAAGCGATCACGATCCAGGAACTCGCCAACCGCATGGCCGAGCGCGCGGTCGACGTCATCCGCATGCTGATGAAGCAGGGCGCGATGCACAAGATCACCGACGTGATCGATGCCGACACCGCCCAGCTGATCGCCGAAGAGCTCGGTCACACCGTCAAGCGCGTTGCCGCTTCCGACGTTGAAGAGGGCCTGTTCGACGCCATCGACGATCCCACCGACACCGAGCCGCGCTCGCCGGTGGTGACCGTGATGGGCCACGTCGACCACGGCAAGACCTCGCTGCTCGATGCGCTCCGTCATGCCAACGTTGTCTCCGGCGAAGCCGGCGGCATCACCCAGCATATCGGCGCCTATCAGGTGGTGTCGCCCGAGAGCGGCAAGAAGATCACCTTCATCGACACGCCCGGCCACGCCGCGTTCACCGCGATGCGCGCCCGCGGCGCCAAGGTCACCGACATCGTCGTGCTGGTGGTTGCGGCCGATGACGGCGTGATGCCGCAGACGATCGAAGCCATCAACCACGCCAAGGCGGCGCGGGTGCCGATCATCGTTGCCATCAACAAGATCGACAAGCCCGACGCCAAGCCCGAGCGCGTGCGCACCGAGCTGCTGCAGCACGAGGTGCAGGTGGAATCCTTCGGCGGCGAAGTCGTCGACGTCGAAGTGTCCGCGAAGAACAAGACCAATCTCGACAAGCTGCTCGAGATGATTGCGCTCCAGGCCGACATCCTCGACCTGAAGACCAATCCGGAGCGCCCGGCCGAAGGCACCGTGATCGAAGCCAAGCTCGATCGCGGCCGTGGTCCGGTCGCGACCGTGCTGGTCCAGCGCGGCACGCTCCGTGTCGGTGACATCATCGTCGCCGGCGCCGAGATGGGCCGCGTCCGTGCGCTGATCTCCGATCAGGGTGAGACGGTTCAGGAAGCCGGTCCCTCGGTGCCGGTCGAAGTGCTCGGCTTCAACGGTCCGCCGGAAGCCGGCGATCGTCTCGCCGTGGTCGAGAACGAAGCCCGCGCCCGTCAGGTCACGAGCTACCGCGCGCACCAGAAGCGCGAGAACGCGGCTGCCTCGATCTCGGGCATGCGCGGCTCGCTCGAGCAGATGATGTCGCAGTTGAAGACGGCGGGCCGCAAGGAATTCCCGCTGATCATCAAGGCCGACGTGCAGGGCTCGCTGGAAGCGATCCTCGGCTCGCTGGAGAAGCTCGGCACCGACGAAGTCGCCGCGCGTATCCTGCATGCCGGTGTCGGCGGCATCTCGGAATCGGACGTGACGCTCGCGGAAGGCTTTAACGCCGCGATCATCGGCTTCTCGGTTCGTGCGAACAAGGAGGCCGCTGCGGCCGCCAAGCGCAACGGCATCGAGATCCGCTACTACAACATCATCTACGACCTCGTGGACGACGTGAAGAAGGCCATGAGCGGCCTGCTCGCACCGACCTTGCGCGAAACCATGCTCGGCAATGCCGCGATCCTGGAGATCTTCAACATCTCCAAGATCGGCAAGGTCGCCGGCTGCCGCGTTACCGACGGCACCGTGGAACGCGGCGCCAACGTGCGCCTGATCCGCGACAACGTCGTCGTGCACGAAGGCAAGCTGTCGACGCTGAAGCGCTTCAAGGACGAAGTGAAGGAAGTCCAGTCCGGTCAGGAATGCGGCATGGCCTTCGAGAACTATCACGACATGCGCGCCGGTGACGTGATCGAGTGTTACCGCGTGGAGACGATCCAGCGCTCCCTGTAAGTCCAAATCTTACCGAAGCGCCTGGATCTTTCTGAGCTGAAATTGCGGGAGTGAGATGGCCGGATTTATTCCGGCCATCTCACCGCATTCGTTTCAACAGAACAAATGACAATGCTCGTGTCCCATACACGCGCATGACGAGGTAATTTTCGACCATGCCCAGCCATCATCAGAAAAAAAGTTCCGCACCCGGCGGCTCGCAGCGCCAGTTGCGTGTCGGGGAGCAGGTTCGCCATGCGGTGGCCGAGATTTTGGCGCAAGGCAATGTGCATGATGAGGACCTCGAAGGTCACATCATCACCGTGCCGGAGGTACGGATGTCGCCCGACCTGAAGCTTGCAACAGTTTATGTGATGCCGCTCGGTGGCCGCGACACCGAGGTCATTATCGCTGCGCTCGAGCGCAACAAGAAGTTCCTGCGCGGCGAAGTCGCGCGGCGCGTTAACCTGAAATTTGCACCTGACCTTCGCTTCCGCGTCGATGAACGATTCGACGAAGCGGAACGGATCGAGAAACTTTTGCGAACACCTGCGGTGCAGAAGGACCTGGAACAGGATCCGAAATCGGATCGGGAAGAAGAGCAATGACGATGGACCCGGCTCACGGCACGATCGGCGGCGAAGAGCCCGATCAGCGCGACGTGCAGAAAAATAATTTTGCGGACATGGACGGCAATTCCCAGCCGCATCAGGAGCCGCGCCGCGTCAACAACGATCCGCGCGCCAACAAGCAGAAGGGCAACCAGCCGCGCCGTGACCGCCGCGACGTCCACGGCTGGGTCGTGCTCGACAAGCCGATCGGCATGACCTCGACGCAGGCCGTTGCCGTGCTCAAGCGCCTGTTCAACGCCAAACGCGCCGGTCATGCCGGCACGCTGGATCCGCTCGCCTCCGGCGGCCTGCCGATCGCGCTCGGCGAGGCCACCAAGACCGTCCCCTTCGTCATGGACGGCCGCAAGCGCTACCAGTTCACCGTGTGCTGGGGCGAGGAGCGCGATACCGACGATATCGAGGGCCGGGCTACCGCAACCTCCGCCCAGCGCCCGACCCGGGAGGCCATCGAGGCCCTGCTGCCCCGTTTCACAGGGGTGATCGAGCAGATCCCGCCGCGCTATTCCGCGATCAAGATCAAGGGCGAGCGTGCCTACGACCTCGCCCGCGACGGCGAGATCGTGGAACTGGCCCCGCGTCCGGTCGAGATTCACCGTTTAAGCCTTGTAAATCAACCAGGTAGTGACCACGCCGTGTTCGAGGCCGAGTGCGGCAAGGGCACCTATGTCCGCGCGCTGGCCCGCGATATGGGCCGGATTCTCGGCACTTACGGCCATATCTGCGCGCTGCGGCGGACCCTGGTCGGCCCATTTGGCGAGAACGACATGATTCCGCTGGATCAGTTGGAGGCTTTGTGCGATAGAGCCGCGTCCGGCGAGGGGAGCCTCGCCGACGCGCTTATGCCCGTTGAGACCGCGCTGGACGACATCCCGGCACTGGCCGTCACTCGGGCTGATGCGGCAAGGCTCCATCGGGGCCAGGCCGTTTTGTTGCGCGGACGGGATGCGCCCACTTCGAGCGGCACAGTCTATGTCACGGTGGCAGGCCGGCTTCTTGCGCTTGCCGAAGTTGGCAATGGCGAAATCATCCCCAAGCGTGTGTTCAACCTGACCGGCCTGACTGCCAGCGCCGTTCGCAACGAGAGAAATTGACGATGTCGATTGCCGCAGAACGCAAAGCGGAAGTCATCAAGACGAATGCCAACAAAGCCGGCGATACCGGCTCGCCAGAGGTTCAGGTCGCGATCCTTTCGGAACGCATCGCCAACCTCACGAGCCATTTCAAGACCCACGTGAAGGACAACCATTCGCGTCGCGGCCTCTTGAAGCTGGTGTCGACCCGCCGCTCGCTTCTCGACTATGTGAAGAAGAAGGACGAGGCGCGCTACAAGGCGCTGCTCGAGAAGCACAACATTCGTCGTTAAGAGTTCTTGCGCGCGCCCAACGGCGCGCGTTTTCGCGCGTGGTTTCGAACGAAAGCGCTTGTTTAAAGGTTTTTGATCGAGGCTGCGTGCGCGTCGGGTACGGGCCGTTGACGGTTCGCATCCGGGGCATGATGGGCGAAGACCCAAGGTTTGGTGTTCGCGTTCGTGCCGACTGACAGTCCAGCAGCAATCCGGCGGCTGGGCACAACGGGCAAGGCGCCCGTATGACCCGAAAGGATGGACGCCATCCGAAATCCAAAAACCATGGCAGGATCGCAGGACGCTGATCGCCCGCTTCGATCAACGTCCCGCAATCTTGCGCATGGTTTTTGTTTTTCGAGCCGTCCTTCTTTCGAGAACCCATGAAAGAAGACATCTATGTTCAATAAGCATTCGGTCGAGATCGACTGGGGCGGACGCCCTCTCAAGCTTGAAACCGGCAAGATCGCCCGCCAGGCCGACGGCGCCGTCGTCGCGACCTACGGCGAGACCGTGGTGCTCGCCACCGTCGTCGCGGCAAAGACCCCGCGCGAAGGTGTCGACTTCCTGCCGCTGACCGTCGACTATCAGGAGAAGACCTACGCAGCCGGCCGCATTCCCGGCGGCTATTTCAAGCGCGAGGGCCGTCCGACCGAGAAGGAGACGCTGGTCTCCCGCCTGATCGACCGTCCGATCCGTCCGCTGTTCGTCGACGGCTGGCGCAACGAGACCCAGGTGATCGTCACCGTGCTCTCGCACGACATGGAGAACGATCCCGACATCGTGGCGCTGGTGGCATCGTCGGCCGCGCTGACCCTGTCGGGCGCTCCGTTCAAGGGCCCGATCGGCGCCGCGCGCGTCGGTTTCGCCAATGACGAGTTCATCCTCAACCCGACCCTCGACGAGATGGTCGACACCCAGCTCGACCTTGTCGTCGCCGGCACTGCCGACGCCGTGCTGATGGTGGAATCGGAAGCCAAGGAACTGAACGAAGACATCATGCTCGGCGCCGTGATGTTCGGTCACCGCCACATCCAGCCGGTGATCAACGCGATCATCGAGCTCGCCGAGAAGGCCGCGAAGGAGCCGCGCGAGGTCACCGCGATCGACAATTCGGCGCTCGAAAAGGAAATGCTCGGCATGGTCGAGCAGGAATTGCGCACCGCCTACGCCATTCCGATCAAGCAGGATCGCTACGCCGCGGTCGGCAAGGTCAAGGAAAAGGTGATCGCCCACTACTTCCCCGAAGGGCAGGAGCCGAAATACGACAAGCTGCGCATCGGCGGCGTGTTCAAGAAGCTCGAAGCCAAGATCGTTCGCTGGAACATCCTCGACACCGGCAAGCGCATCGACGGCCGGGACTCCAAGACCGTGCGCAACATCATCGCCGAAGTCGGCGTGCTGCCCCGCGCCCACGGCTCGGCGCTGTTCACCCGCGGCGAGACCCAGGCGCTGGTCGTGACCACGCTCGGCACCGGCGAGGACGAGCAGTACATCGACGCACTGTCGGGAACGTACAAAGAGACGTTCCTGCTGCACTACAACTTCCCTCCCTACTCGGTCGGTGAAACCGGTCGCCTCGGCGGCACCAAGCGCCGCGAGATCGGCCACGGCAAGCTTGCCTGGCGCGCGATCCACCCCGTGCTGCCGCCGCACCACGAGTTCCCCTACACCACGCGCGTGGTGTCGGAGATCACCGAATCCAACGGCTCCTCGTCGATGGCTTCGGTCTGCGGCGCCTCGCTCGCGCTGATGGACGCAGGCGTGCCGCTGAAGCGGCCGACCGCGGGCATCGCGATGGGCCTGATCCTCGAAGACAAGCGCTACGCGGTTCTCTCCGACATCCTCGGTGACGAGGACCATCTCGGCGACATGGACTTCAAGGTCGCCGGCACCGAGCAGGGCATCACCTCGCTCCAGATGGACATCAAGATCGAAGGCATCACCGAAGAGATCATGAAGGTCGCGCTCGGTCAGGCCAAGGATGGTCGTATCCACATCCTCGGCGAGATGTCCAAGGCGCTTACCAACGCCCGTGCCGAACTCGGCGAATATGCGCCGCGCATCGAGACCTTCAAGATTGCCACCGACAAGATCCGTGAAGTGATCGGCACCGGCGGCAAGGTGATCCGCGAGATCGTCGAGAAGACCGGCGCCAAGGTCAACATCGAGGACGACGGCACCGTGAAGGTCGCCTCCAGCGACGGCGAGGCGATGAAGGCCGCGATCAAGTGGATCAAGTCGATCGCGTCCGATCCGGAAGTCGGCCAGATCTATGACGGCACCGTCGTCAAGGTGATGGAGTTCGGCGCCTTCGTGAACTTCTTTGGTTCCAAGGACGGTCTCGTCCACATCAGCCAGCTCGCTTCGGCGCGCGTGCAGAAGACCTCCGACGTCGTCAAGGAAGGCGACAAGGTCAAGGTCAAGCTGCTCGGCTTCGACGACCGCGGCAAGACCCGCCTGTCGATGAAGGTGGTCGACCAGGAGACCGGCGAAGACCTCGAAGGCAAGGGCGGCGGCGAGGGCGAGAAGGCCCCGCGCGAAGCAGCCGGCGAGTAACCGCTCCGCTGCATCAGAAACACGAAGGGCGGCCTTTCGGCCGCCCTTTTTGTTTGTCGCTTGCTGAGCTTTGGGATCAAGCCGCGAGCTCGAACCGGTCGAGGTTCATCACCTTGGTCCATGCTTTCGCGAAGTCCTTCACGAACTGCTCCTTGGAGTCCGACGTGGCATAGACCTCGGCGTAGGCGCGGAGCTGCGAGTGCGCGCCGAAGATCAGATCGACGCGCGTGCCTGTCCACTTCACCGCGTTGGTCTTGCGATCGCGGGCCTCATAGCTGCCGTCAGTGCCGGCCGGCGTCCACTGCGTGCTCATGTCGAGCAGGTTGACGAAGAAGTCGTTGCTCAGCGTTCCCACCTTCGAGGTGAGGACGCCGTTCTTCGAACCGTTCGCATTGGCACCGAGCACGCGCAGACCGCCGATGAGCGCCGTCATCTCCGGGCCGGTAAGCCGGAGCAGCTGCGCACGATCGACCAGAGCCTCCTCGGGCATCATGAACTGCTGCCGCTTGCCGGTGTAGTTGCGGAAGCCATCGGCCCGCGGCTCCAGCGGAGCGAAGGAGGCAGCGTCGGTCTGCTCCTGCGAGGCATCCATGCGGCCCGGCGTGAAGCCGACCTTGATGCCGACGCCGGCATCCTTCGCGGCCTTCTCGACCGCGGCGGTGCCGCCGAGCACGATGAGGTCCGCCAGCGAGACCTTCTTCGCACCGGATGACGCATTGAAGTCCTTCTGGATTGCTTCGAGCTTGCCCAGGACCTTCGCGAGCTGAGCCGGCTCGTTCACCTCCCAGTCCTTCTGCGGGGCGAGGCGGATGCGTGCGCCGTTGGCGCCACCGCGCTTGTCCGAGCCGCGGAACGTCGAGGCCGACGCCCAGGCCGTCGAGACCAGCTCCGGCACCGACAGACCCGAGGCCAGGATCTTCGTCTTCAGCGAGGCGATATCCTGCTCGCTGGCCAGCTCGTGATTCACGGCCGGGATCGGATCCTGCCAGATCAGCGTCTCCTTCGGCACCAGCGGGCCGAGATAGCGCACGACCGGACCCATGTCGCGATGGGTGAGCTTGAACCAGGCGCGGGCGAAGGCGTCGGCGAACTGATCGGGATTCTCCAGGAAGCGCCGCGAGATTTTCTCATAGGCGGGATCGAGACGCAGCGAGAGATCGGTGGTCAGCATGGTCGGCCGATGCTTCTTGGACTTGTCGAAAGCGTCCGGAATGATCGCCTCCGCGCCCTTGGCCGTCCACTGCTGCGCACCCGCCGGGCTCTTCGTCAGCTCCCATTCGTACTTGAACAGGTTCTCGAAGAAGTTGTTGCTCCACTTCGTCGGCGTCGTCGTCCATGTCACCTCGAGACCGCTGGTGATGGAATCACCGCCGATGCCCGAAGCGTGCTTGCTCTTCCAGCCGAGGCCCTGATCCTCGAGCGCGCCCGCTTCGGGCTCCGGTCCGACCAGAGACGGATCGCCAGCACCATGGGTCTTGCCGAAGGTATGGCCACCGGCGATCAGCGCGACGGTTTCCTCGTCATTCATCGCCATGCGGAAGAAGGTCTCGCGGATGTCCTTGGCCGCGGCGATCGGATCCGGCTTGCCGTTCGGGCCTTCCGGATTGACGTAGATGAGGCCCATCTGCACCGCGCCGAGCGGCTCGGCGAGCTGGCGTTCGCCGCTGTAGCGCTCATCGCCCAGCCAGGTGCCTTCGGGACCCCAATAGAGCTCCTCCGGCTCCCACACGTCGGCGCGGCCACCGGCGAAACCGAAGGTCTTGAAGCCCATCGATTCCAGCGCGACGTTGCCGGCCAGCACCATCAAATCGGCCCAGGAAATCTTGCGGCCGTATTTCTGCTTGATCGGCCAGAGCAGACGGCGCGCCTTGTCGAGGTTGGCGTTGTCGGGCCAGCTGTTGAGCGGCGCGAAACGCTGCTGACCGGCGCCGGCGCCACCGCGGCCGTCCGTGGTGCGGTAGGTGCCCGCGCTGTGCCAGGCCATGCGGATCATGAGACCGCCATAGTGACCGAAATCGGCGGGCCACCATTCCTGCGATTCCGTCATCAAAGCGGTCAGATCCTTGATGACCGCGTTCAGGTCGAGCGTCTTGAATTCCTTGGCGTAGTCGAATTCCTTGCCCATCGGATCCGACAGGCCGGAATTCTTGTGCAGCATCTCGATGCTGAGCTGAGTTGGCCACCAATCGCGGTTCGTTGGCACGCGTTTTCCACCCGAAAACGGGCACTTCGAAGTGTCGTCCATGAATACCTCCTCTGGTGGCGTCGAACTCGCGCCCTTGACTGGGTAGAAGCACTCTAAGCTTCGCGTTCGATCAGGGGAAGTTGACTTTAATGATCACTGCGTTAAGATTTTCTGATGATCAACTTGACGATGCGGCAGCTCCGATATTTCGATGCGCTGGCGCGCCACGGCCATTTCGGCCGCGCGGCTGAATCCTGTTCCATCTCGCAACCGGCCTTGTCGATGCAGATCAAGGAGATGGAGGAGGCGCTCGGCGGCCTGCTGCTGGAGCGCAGCGCGCGACAGGTGGCGCTGACCCGGTTTGGCGAGGAACTCGCGCAGCGCGTCCGCGACATTTTGCGCTCGGTCGACGAACTCGGCGATTTCGCCCGCGCCTCGCAGGACCGGTTCTCGGGACGGCTGCGCATCGGCATGATCCCGACGATCGCGCCTTATCTGCTGCCCACGATCACCAAGAATCTCACGCGCATGCATCCGGAGCTCGACATCCGCGTGCGCGAGACGATGACGCCGCGGCTGATCCAGGAACTGGTGGAAGGCCGACTCGACACCGCCATCGTCGCGCTGCCGGTGTCCGAGCCCTCGCTCACCGAGGTCGCCCTGTTCGCGGAGAAATTCCTGCTGGTGCGGCCGGGAGCGGATGAGGGGACGCCGGCACCATCGCGGGAGATGATGCGCGAGATGCGGCTGTTGCTGCTCGAAGAGGGGCACTGCTTCCGCGATCAGGCGCTGTCGTTCTGCAACATGCAATCGGCGCCGCCGCGCGAGATGCTGGATGCCAATTCGCTGTCGACGCTGGTCCAGATGGTCAGCGCCGGCATCGGCGTCACCTTGATCCCGGAGATGGCGGTGTCGGTGGAGACGCGATCGGCGTCGGTCTCGCTCACGCGCTTCCGCGACCCGCAGCCGTCGCGCACCATCGGCATGGTCTGGCGCAAGACCAGCCCGCTCGCGCGCCAACTGCTTCAGATATCCGAGGTGGTGTGCCTGTCGGCCGGCAAGGTGCGCGCACGGCCATCCGCGCGCAGCCAGCCGGCCTGAGTCCCCGATGTCCCACCCCATCATCCGCCCGGCCCGCGCGGACGAATACGACGAGATCGGCCGCGTCTGGATGGAGAGCTGGGTCTCGACCGGACTCGGCGAGACGAGCAACTTCCTGCTCGCGAACCTGCGTGCGCGCATCCGGCGCGAGATCGAGGGTGGCTGGAGCCTGTTCGCCGCCGACGACAACGGCACGATCGCCGCGATGCTGGCGCTGCATCTGCCAAAACTCTATCTCGACATGCTGTTCGTCGCGCCCGCCTATCAGGGCCAATCGCTCGGCCGCCAATTGCTCGCCTTCACGCGCACGCAAATGCCGGACGAGATGTATCTGCGCTGCGTCCGCGAAAACGAAAAAGCCTGGCGCTGGTACGAACGCGAAGGCTTTGTGTTCGAGAAGCAAGAGATCGAGCCGTCGAACGGGTTCATGATGAAGTATTATCGGTGGCGGCGGCAGCGGCCCGCTGGATAGACAGCGAGCTCTGGGTGCAGCTTGCGGGCAGCGCGACGCAGGTCTTCGACGTGCTGGAAGCCGCGCTCGCCAACGGGCCGTGGATTCTCGAGGAATTTTCGGCCGCCGACATCACGATCGGACGGGCCTGAACTTTGCGGTGCGCCTGTTCAAGACGGTGCCGTCGCGCCCGGCCTTCGTCGCCTGTCTCGCGCGCCGCACGGCAAGGCCGGCGTTCCAGCGCGCGGAGACGATCGGGGCGGGTTAATCAGGCAATGCAAGGTCGTCCGGCTTCGGCATCAGGACGATGTTGTAGCCGGAATCGACATAGTGGATCTCGCCGGTCACGCCGCCGGAGAGATCCGACAACAAATACAGCGCCGAGCCGCCGAGCTCGTCGAGCGTCACGCCGCGGCGAAGCGGCGAATGTTTTTGCATGAAGGCGAACATCGCGCGCGCCTCGCCGATGCCCGAGCCGGCAAGCGTGCGGATGGGGCCTGCGGAAATCGCGTTGACGCGGATGCCGCGCGGCCCGAAGTCGGAGGCGAGATAGCGCACCGAGGCTTCCAACGCCGCCTTGGCCACGCCCATCACATTGTAATTCGGCATCGCGCGCATCGAGGCGCCGAAGGTCAGCGTGATCATGCTGCCGCCCTCAGTCATCAGCTCGGCGGCGCGTTTTGCAATCTCCGTAAACGAGAAGCAGGAGATCACCATGGTGCGCGAAAAATTCTCGCGGCTGGTATCGGCGTAGCGGCCCTTGAGCTCGTTCTTGTCGGCGAAGCCGATCGCGTGGATCACGAAATCCAGCCGGCCCCACTTTTCGCGCAAGGCCGTGAATGTGGCGTCGACGCTGGCAATGTCCTCGACGTCGCAGGGCAGCACCATGTCGACGCCAAGCTGCTCCGCCAGCGGCTTGACACGCTTGCCCAGGGCCTCGCCCTGGAAGGTGAAGGCAAGCTCGGCGCCGTGGGCATGCAGCGTCTTCGCCATGCCCCAGGCGATCGAATGATCATTGGCAATGCCCATGATCAGACCGCGCTTGCCTTTCATCAATTCCTGCATCGTTTCGATCGCTTTCCACTTTCGTCATGCCCGGGCTCGTCCCGGGCATCCACGCCCTTCGAAGCCGGCGGCCAAGACGTGGATGGCCGGGACACGCCCGGCCATGACGAGAAAATTACCAGCGCGTCCGCAAGGACCTCACGCATCCAGCCGGCTGAACACCAGCGTGGCGTTGGTGCCGCCGAAGCCGAAGGAGTTCGACAGCACGGTGCCGATCTTGACGTTGTCGATACGCTTGCGCACGATCGGCATGTCGGCGAATGCGGGATCGAGCTCCACAATGTGCGCGCTCTCGCAAATGAAGCCGTTGTTCATCATCAGCAGCGAATAGATCGCCTCCTGCACGCCGGTTGCGCCCAGGGAGTGGCCGGTCAGTGCCTTGGTCGCCGAGATCGGCGGGCACTTCTCGCCACTTCCGAACACCCTGCGGAGCGCGTCGATCTCCGGCGGATCGCCGGCCGGCGTCGAGGTCGCGTGCGGATTGATGTAGTCGACCTTGGTCTTCACGGTCGACATCGCCATGCGCATGCAGCGCTCGGCGCCTTCACCTGACGGTGCGACCATGTCGTAGCCGTCGGACGTCGCGCCGTAGCCGACGATCTCGCCGTAGATGCGCGCGCCGCGCGCCTTGGCATGCTCGAGCTCTTCCAGCACCAGCACGCCAGCGCCGCCGGCAATCACGAAGCCGTCGCGGTTGACGTCGTAGGGGCGCGAGGCCGTGGCGGGCGTGTCGTTGTACTTCGAGGACATCGCGCCCATGGCGTCGAACAGCACCGACAGCGACCAGTCCAGCTCCTCGCAGCCGCCGGCGAAGATGACGTCCTGCTTGCCGATCTGGATCGTCTCATAGGCGTTGCCGACGCAATGGTTCGACGTCGCGCAGGCCGACGAGATCGAATAGTTCACGCCCTTGATCTTGAACCAGGTAGCAAGCGTCGCGGAGGCCGTGGAGGACATCGCCTTAGGCACTGCAAACGGCCCGACGCGCTTCGGTCCCTTGGTGCGGGTGATGTCGGCGGCCTCGACAATGGTGCGAGCGGACGGACCGCCGGAGCCCATGATGATGCCGGTGCGGATGTTGGACACTTCGTCAGGCGATAGGCCGGAATCCTGGATCGCCTGCTCCATCGCGACGTGATTCCAGGCCGCGCCCTGACCGAGGAAACGCATGGCGCGGCGGTCGACGACCGTCGAAGGATCGAGCGTCGGCGCACCTTGCACCTGCGAACGGAAGCCGAGCTCCGCATATTTCTCAGCCCGCGAAATGCCCGACTTCGCCTCGTGAAGGCTTGCAAGCACTTCCTGGGTGTTGTTTCCGATGGAGGAGACAATGCCCATCCCGGTGACCACAACCCGCCTCATGACAGCCTCGCTTCAATCGTTGTCTTCGTGGTGATGCGCTCAGCCCAGGCTCGTGCCCTGCTTGAACAGGCCGACCTTCAAATCCTTCGCGCGATAGATAATCTGGTCATCGACCGAAAGCCATCCGTCGGCGATACCCAGCACCAGCTTTGAACGCATCACGCGCTTGATATCGATGTTGTACACAACCTTGCGGGCGTCCGGCAGCACCTGGCCGCTGAACTTCAGCTCGTTCAGGCCGAGCGCGCGGCCGCGACCTTCACCACCACTCCACCCCAGATAAAAGCCGACCAGTTGCCACAGCGCGTCGAGGCCGAGGCAGCCGGGCATCACCGGATCGTTCTTGAAGTGGCACCCGAAAAACCAGAGATCGGGCTTCACGTCGAGCTCGGCACGCACCACCCCCTTGCCGAATTCGCCGCCGGTCTCGCTGATGTCCGTAATACGGTCGAACATGAGCATCGGCGGCAGCGGCAGTTGGGCATTGCCCGGGCCGAACATCTCGCCGCGGGCACATGCCAGCAGATCTTCATATTCGTAGCCGTTGCGCCTGTTCAGCATGCGGAAGCCTCTGTGTTCTAACCCGATTGAGCGGCGTTTCCGGCAAAAATGGGCCCAGTCCTGCTCGAAAAGCAACGTCCGTTGCCATCGTCAAACGAGAATACGAAGGACCGGATGGATTGCGAGCGGCCCTCAATGCCTGGGCTGCGCCAAAATCGGTTAAGCGGAACCGCGGGCTCTCTAACACAGGCCATTTCGGGTGGCAAAGCGCTCTCATGAAGGTAAAATGACCGGGGCTCGGCCCGGTTCCTTGCCTGATTAGGACCACTCTAGTTGCGAGAAACTTGCATCTGCATCTATCTCTCCATATATGTTGAGGAAGATAGTGTTCACGCGTGCCCGAAGCTGGAAATGAGCGAAAATAACGCGCCCCATCACGACGAAGAGGCCCATGCGGCGGCTCTTATGTCCGGCCGCCAGCCGGCTTTGACCGGCTGCCCGTGGCACGACGTCAACGAAATGCTCCAATCCGCCGGGCTTCGTCCGACGCGCCAGCGCATGGCGCTGGGCTGGCTCCTGTTCGGCAAGGGTGCACGCCACCTCACGGCTGAAATGCTTTACGAGGAAGCGACGCTGGCCAAGGTGCCGGTCTCGCTGGCGACCGTCTACAACACGCTGAACCAGCTCACCGATGCCGGTCTGCTCCGTCAGGTCAGCGTCGACGGCACCAAGACCTATTTCGACACCAACGTCACGACCCACCATCACTACTACCTCGAGAACAGCCATGAGCTGGTCGACATCGAGGATCCGCATCTGGCGCTGTCCAAGATGCCGGAGGTGCCCGCGGGTTACGAGATCGCCCGCATCGACATGGTCGTGCGGCTGCGCAAGAAGCGCTGAGATCAATCCTAAACTGCTGATTTAGTCGTCGTGGCCGGGCCTGTCCCGGCCATCCACGTTTTTGGGCCAGATGCAAAGTCGTTGATGCCCACGAGGCAAGGGATTGGAGGCAAGGGATTGCCCCTGAGCCTCAGTTCACCTGCTCGTCCGAGTAGACGCCCCAGAGGCGCTCCTGCTGGATCCAGCCGTCAAAACCGTTGCCGAGGACGTGGCACCAGTTTGCGCTGCACCTCTTGACCTGTGTGACGACACCAACCTGAAGCTTGGCTGCAACCGCACTGTCGGGATCGGCGCGATCGTAGATCGGCGCGAGGTCGTCCTTGTGCTTCATGGTGACGACAGCGGTGCGGCGGCCCGACAGCAGCGAGTGATAGACCCAGCCCTCGGCACCCTCGGAATCGCGCACCCGGCGCCAGTTCTCGAACTCCGCGGTGATTTCGACCGGCAGGCCGGAGCGGGTATAGACCCAGGCGACGTCATTGTCCTTGGTGGGACCGGCGCGGACGTTGACGTGATCCGATTTGAGGCTGACGTAGCGCGGCACCGGGAGGCCCGAGGCTGTCTGGGGTGTGTTGTCCTTCGCCGAATGCCCAGGGCTGACCGAAGCGCTCAACCAGGTGCAAACGAGCGCCATCACCGAACAAAAACGCCCCAACGCCATCAACCCGTCTCCTGTCGAAGGTCCGGCCGAGCCGGGCCCTCACCCACAATTCCAATACCGTGCCGCACCAGCCCCGACCCGCCCCACGCGGGTGTTCCCGAGCCCTTTGCCCGTGGTTCTTGTCTTGGCCCGGCCTTCTGCTAGAGAGGACGGACGTCTGAACAACCAGTTTGCCCCGATTTTCCGGCCGGAAATGTCGGGAGAGCTTGAAGGAAACGCCGGGGACGACACGGCAAAGGCAGTGTCGAACAACCGGGTTAATGAGGCCTCAACGGCCGGCCTTTGGTGACAGAGGTGGCCCGCGACGCCTCATGAGGGCAGAACATGTCTGTGAAGAAAAAGCCCCTCGTCGTGGTGACGCGCAAGCTTCCGGACTCGATCGAGACCCGGATGCGCGAACTGTTCGACGCGCGGATCAATCTCGACGACGCGCCGATGTCGGCCGACCAGATCGCGGAAGCCGCGCGCACCGCCGACGTGCTGGTTCCGACCGTTACCGATCACATCTCCGCCGACATCGTCAATCAGCCCGACTGCAAGCTGAAACTGATCGCGAATTTCGGCAACGGCGTCGACAACATCGACGTCGAGGCCGCGCACGCCCGCGGCATCACCGTCACCAACACACCAAAAGTCCTGACCGAAGACACCGCCGACATGACCATGGCGCTGATCCTCGCCGTGCCGCGGCGGATGATCGAAGGCGCCTCGATCCTCACGGAAGGAAAACCCTGGCCCGGCTGGTCGCCGACCTGGATGCTCGGTCATCGCATCGGGGGAAAGCGCCTCGGCATCATCGGCATGGGCCGCATCGGCCAGGCGGTCGCGCGCCGCGCCCGCGCCTTCGGCTTGCAGATCCACTATCACAACCGCCGGCCCGTGGCGCCGAAGATCGCCGAAGAGCTGGGCGCGACCTATTGGGAAAGCCTCGACCAGATGCTGGCGCGGATGGACATCATCTCGGTGAACTGTCCGCACACGCCGGCGACCTACCATCTGCTCTCGGCGCGCCGGCTGAAGCTGATCCGCAAGGACGCCTACATCGTCAACACCGCGCGCGGCGGGGTCACCGACGAGGACACGCTGATCAAGCTGATCGAAGGCGGCGAGATCGGCGGCGCGGGCCTCGACGTCTACGAGCACGAGCCCGCGGTCAACCCGAAGCTGGTGCGGCTCGCCAAGGCCGGCAAGGTGACGCTGCTGCCGCATATGGGTTCGGCCACCATCGAAGGCCGCGTCGAGATGGGCGAGAAGGTGATCATCAACATCCGCACCTTCCTCGACGCCCACAAGCCGCCGGATCGCGTGCTGCCGAGCATGCTCTGAGGGTTCAGTGTCTCAGCGCGTTTCGCGCTTGCGCCAGTCTGCTGTGAAATCGATGAAGGCGCGCAGCGCCGGCGGCGTTTGGCGCCGGCTTGGATAATAGAGAAACGGTCCGGGAAACGGTTCGCACCAATCCTGGAGCAGGCTGACCAGCGCGCCGGATTTCACGGCGTCATGGACGTAGCCATCGAGCGTCGCCCACACACCTACGCCGTCGAGCGTAGCGCGCATCGCGAGGCCCATATTGGTCGAGATCAACTTGGCCGGCGGATCTACCTTCACCAACTGACCGGCCTTCTCGAACTCCAGATCATGCATGACGCCGCTCGAGTAGCGGGCGCGGATGCAATCATGGTCGAGCAGGTCCTTCGGATGCCCGGGCATGCCGCGGCGCGCGACGTAATCGGGCGATGCGACGACGACATAGCTCTGCGGGCCGCTCAGCGGGATCGCCACCATGTCCTGCGCGAGATGCTCGCCGTAGCGCACGCCGGCATCGAAGCCGGCGCTGACGATGTCGACGAACCCGCTTTCGGACACGACGTCGAGATCGACCTGCGGATACGCCCCCAGGAACGGCCCGACCATCGGCGCCAGCACGAGGTCGACCGCCGGGGGCGGTGCGTTGATGCGCAGGCGGCCCGAGGCCACCTCGCGCAGGCCCCGCACCTGATCCAGGGCGTCGCCGACATCGCGCAAGGCGGGCGCCACGCGCGATAGCAGCAGCTCGCCCGCCTCGGTCAGGGCGACGCTGCGGGTGGTGCGGTTCATCAGGCGGACGCCGAGGCGCTCCTCCAGGTCCCGAAGCCGCTGGCTAAGGCTCGACACCGACACGCGAATTTCGACCGCCGCGCGCCGGAAATTGCGGGTGCGGGCGACCGCCACGAAGACGTCGAGATCACGCAGGTCGGGTTCGGCCATTGTTCGCCATAATGAACAAGCCATTCTCGATTGTCCAGCTTATCGGCGCAATCGATCAGGCGCATATCAGGCCTCGTCACCCGGCGCGGTCAGCGCCTTTTCGAGGAGAGCCATCATGGAACAGCGCAAACTCGGTTCAACCGGCCCCACCGTCTCCGCCCTCGGTCTCGGCTGCATGGGCATGTCCGAGGTCTACGGCCCGGCCGATCGCGGCGAGAGCATCGCCACGATCCACGCGGCGCTCGATGCCGGCATCACGCTGCTGGATACCGGCGACTTCTACGCCATGGGCCACAATGAAATGCTGGTCCGCGAGGCGCTGAAAGACGTTCCGCGCGAGAAAGTGCAGATCAGCGTCAAGTTCGGCGCGTTGCGCGGCCCCGCGGGCGAATTCGCTGGGATCGACTCGCGGCCGGCCGCAACGAAGAACTTCCTTGCCTATTCGCTGCAGCGGCTCGGCACCGACTACATCGACGTCTACCGTCCGGCGCGGCTCGATCCCAACATCCCGATCGAGGAGACCATCGGCGGCATCGCCGAGCTCGTGAAGGCCGGCTACATCAAACATATCGGCCTGTCCGAGGTTGGCTCCGACACCATCCGCCGTGCACATGCCGTGCACCCGATCGCCGATCTCCAGATCGAATATTCGCTGATCGAACGCGGCATCGAGCGCGACATCCTGACGACCTGCCGCGAGCTCGGCATCGGAATCACCGCCTACGGCGTGCTGGCGCGCGGCCTGATTAGCGGCCATTGGTCGAAGGATTCCGGCAAGACCGGCAAGGACTACCGGCTGATGAGCCCGCGCTTCCAGGGCGCGAACCTCGATGCCAATCTCGCGCTGGCCGAGCAGCTGCGCGCCATCGCCGCCGAGATCGGAGCGACGCCGGCGCAGGTCGCGATCGCCTGGGTGGCGGCGCAAGGCAAGCAGATCGTGCCGCTGGTCGGCGCCCGCACCCGCAACCGTCTCAGCGAAGCACTCGGCGCGGCCAAGGTCACGCTGACGCCGGCTCATCTCGCGGTGCTGGCAAAGGCCTTTCCGCCCGATGTCGCCGCCGGTACGCGTTACGCGGCCGAGCAGATGGCGCACCTCGACAGCGAGAAGCCGGCCACGATTTAACGGCTGCGATCAGGTGCGATGGGTGCTGAGGTCAGTGATCACAGGCCCATCGCCATTGAGCGGATTGGCCGGATCGCGCCCATAGCGCAACGTCTCGAAGCGCATCGCGCGCGCGTCGATCATCAGGAGGCGGCCGACCAGGCCGTCGCCAAAGCCGACGATCTCGCGGATCGCCTCCAGCGCCATCATCGATCCCATCACGCCCGCAAGCGCGCCCATCACACCGGCTTCGGCGCAGGCCGGCACCGTACCCGGCGGGGGCGCCTCCGGAAACAGACAGCGATAGGTCGGATTGAACTCGCCGTCGTCGTTTTTCTCATGCGCGCGGATGGTGGTGAGCGAGCCGTCGAAGGTCCCGAGCGCGGCGGTGATCAGCGGCCTCTTCGCGAAGAAGCAGGCGTCCGAGGCCAGATAGCGCGTCGAGAAATTATCGGAGCCGTCGAGGACGAGGTCGTAGTCGCCGATCAGGCCGAGCGCGTTGTCCGCGTTGAGCCAGGTGGCGTGGCCGACGAAGCGGACGTGCGGATTGAGCGCGGTGATTCGCTCGGCCGCGCTCTCGACCTTGTGCCGGCCGATATCGGGCGTGGTGTGAATGACCTGGCGCTGGAGGTTGGAGAGCGACACCACATCGTCGTCGACCACGCCGAGCGTGCCGATCCCTGCCGCAGCCAGATACATCAGGGCCGGTGCACCGAGCCCGCCGGCGCCAATCACCAGCACGGAGGCCCGCTTCAGCGCAGCCTGGCCGGGACCACCGACATCGCGCAGCACGATATGGCGGGCATAACGTTCGAGTTCGTCCGGGCTCAGCATCGTCGTCCTTCGTTCTCTCAACCCTCATGGTGAGGAGCGCGGAACGCGCGTCTCGAACCATGAAGGCCCCGATATCGCCCGGAGCCATCCTTCGAGATGCGGCCTTGAGGCCGCTCCTCAGGATGAGGGCCTGTGTCCGTGGGCTCTATCGCCGCCTGAACCACCCCGAGATTGTTCGCGACCAACGAGATGTGCTTCAATGGCATTGCGTTCAATGGGCTGGCTGGATTTGTCATGAGATCGATGCTTGCGGCAACACTGATGTTTGCGGCTGCGACAGGCGCGAACGCCCAGATGACGACGCCGCCGATCCCCGGCACCAGGCCGAAGCCGGTCCAGACCATTCCGATCCGCCCGCCCGCACTGCAGACGCCATCGGAGACGGCTGATGCCATGGCGCAGGCGGAGCGGCTGTCGCTGCAGTCCGACCTCGCCTGGGTCGGCCGGTACAACGGCGCCATCACCGGCGACATCAGCGCGCGCATGGTCGATGCCATCAAGGAATACCAGAAGCTCAAGGGCAGCAAGCCAACCGGCGTGCTCAATCCGCAGGAGCGCGCGGCGCTCGCCGAGACCGCGCGGCGGAAGCAGGACAACGTCGGCTGGAAGATCGTAACCGAGATGACCAGCGGTGCGCGGCTCGGCATTCCCTCGAAACTGGTGCCGCAGCAGGCGACCGACGCCAACGGCTCGAAATGGACCTCGCCGACCGGCACGGTGCAGGTGCTGCTCGGCCGCCGCAAGGAGGCGAACCCGACCACAGCCAAGCTTGCCGAAGCGGAGAAGAAGGAGCCGGGTCGCAAGATCGACTACACCGTGGTGAAGCCCGACTTCTTCGTGCTGTCGGGTTTGCAGGGCCTGAAGAAATTCTATTTGCGCGGCACCTCCAGGGGCGACGAGGTCCGCATCATGACGATCCTCTACGATCAGGCGACCGAGAACACGGTCGAGCCAGTCGTGATCGCGATGTCGAGCGCGTTCAATGCATTCCCGTCAGGACCACAGGCCGGGCCGCCACCGCGCAAGACCGTCGAATATGGCACCGGCATCGTCGTCAGCGACGATGGCGCGATCATTACCGACCGCCTCGTCACTGATAGCTGCCTCGCGATCACGATCGCGGGCTATGGCAGCGCCGACCGTCTCGCTGAGGACAAGGAACACGATCTCGCGCTGCTGCACATCTATGGCGCGCGCGGACTGAAGCCGCTCAGCCTCTCCGCCGGCGCGGCGAAGACGAGTGTCGATATCATCGGTATCGCTGATCCACAGAGCCAGGGCGGAACGGCCGGTGCGTCGAGCCTCAAGGCCGCGCTGGCATCTGTCGGTGGCGGCGATTCCGCGCTCTCACCGCCGCCGGCGGTCGGATTTTCCGGCAGCGCCGCCATCGACGGCGACGGCAAATTCGCCGGCATCGCGCTGTTGAAATCTGCGATGGTTGCGGGCCCCGCGACATCGGTGCCGGCGTCGCAGGCGGTGATGGTCTCCGCGGAGACGGTGCGCGATTTCCTGAAGGCGAATGGTGTCGTGGCGAATGGCGGCGCAACGGATGCGAAAGCAGCCGTCGTGCGCGTCATCTGCGTGCGAAAATAACGCTCGTGTCCCGGGCGCGGTGCGGCATGAACTGCCGCTCCGCTGAACCGGGACCCATGTGTCTTCGAATTCTGTGCAAGTGGCTTTCTGGGCCCCGGCTCTGCAGCGCACCGCTTCGCGCTGCGCCGCGTCCGGGGCACGAGACCTAGGCAAGCCTGAATCTGATCCCGCTCTTCGCGAGACCACCCGAGATCCCCACCGGCGTGCCGTCCGCGCGCCAGCAGGCGGCGCCGGTCATGGTGCCGTCGTCGTGGAAGGCGATGCCGTTCATGCCGCCGGCGACCGTCGCAACTGGCTGGACCTTGTGGCCGAGGCTTTCAAGCTTCGCGCGCACGGCTTCCGGCACCTTCTGCTCGACCTCGAGCGCATTGCCCTCGGTCCAGACGCGGGGCGCCTCGACCGCCTCCTGCAGGCTCATGCCGTGGTCGATCAGATTGACCAGCGCCTGCATCGCGCTCGGAAAGATGCGTTTTCCCCCGGGCAGACCCAACGCGTAACGCAACTTGCCCTCGCGCAACGCCATCATCGGCGACATCGAGGTCGTCACCCGCTTGCCCGGCGCCAGCGACAGGGCGTGGCCTGGCCGCGGATCGAACAGGTTCATGTAGTTGTTGGCGATGGCGCCGAGGCCCGGGATCATGATCTTGGCACCGAACAGATTGTTGATGGTCTGCGTGGTCGCAACCACGTTGCCGAAGGCATCCGCCGCGGTCATGTGCGTGGTGTGAGCGCCTTCAAGCTGCGACACGCCGGCGCCCCAGGCCTGCGCCCGCGCCGGATCGATCGCACCGCGGCGCTCCTCGGCGTACGCCTTCGAGGTCAACTTCTCCACGGGCACCCCAACATAATCAGGATCGCCGCTGGCCGCGGCGCGATCGGCGAAGGCGATCTTCAGGACTTCCGCGAGATAGTGGATCGTCTCCGGCGTGCCGAAGCCAAGGCTGCCGATGTCGTAACCTTCCAGAATGTTCAGCATCTGCGCGATATGCACGCCGGAGGCCGCGGGCGGCGGCGGGCCAAAGATGGTCCAGCCGCGATAATCGGCGCGGATCGGCTGCCGCTCGACGGTCTTGTAGCTGGTGAGATCGTTGCGCCGGATGAAGCCGCCGGCCTTTTCCATGTAGTCGATCAGGATGTCGCCGAGCGGCCCCTCGTAGAGCGCGGTCTCGCCGTGATCGGCGATGTAGCGGAGCGTCTCGGCATATTCTGATTGCACCACGCGCTCACCGACCTTCAACGGCTCTCCACCAGGCAGGTAAATCGCCGCGATCGGCTTGTCCTTGCGCATCTCGGCTGCGCTCTCGCTGACGCATTCATGCAGATAGGGCGTCGCCGCATAGCCGCGCGCGGCGTGCTTGATCGCGGGCTGCATGACGTCGGCAAGACTCATCGTGCCGAACCGGCGCAGCGTCTCGCACCAGGCTTTCAGCGAGCCCGGTGTAGCGACCGCCTTTGGGCCGTTGAGGTTTTCATTACCGACGGTGTCGAACACGTCATGCGCCGAGCCCGGCATGGAGGTGTAGCTGGTGTCGCGCACCGCCGCGGGCACGGTGCTCTGGCCGTCGATGAAGCGGTGGCTGCCGTCGGCCAGCCGGATGTGCGCCATGCCACCGCCGATGATGCCGACCATCATCGGCTCGACCACGGTCAGCGTGAACAGGGTCGCGATTGCGGCGTCGATGGCGTTGCCGCCCGCGGCCAGCATCTCCGCGCCGGCGCTGGAGGCCAGTGGATGGTTGCTGACCACCATGCCGCGGCTCGATACCGCAGGCATCTTCTCGCACTCAAAATTCGTCGCCGTCCGGTCGCGCCAGTTTCCGCTCATGCCGCTTGTCCTTTTATTCACGGCGGCAAGCACAGCACACGTACCACTACTGGTCCAGTAATCGTACGGATTCGCTGGCATTCCCGATTCCGCCATCATCGTTACTGCTGATTCGGACCTCCGCGATCCCCTTTGGATCGGGCCGGCACGTCCTGAGCGAGAAGAGCTCAGCATCGAGATCGATGCACGTTCGCGTGGCGTTTGCCTGACCCAAGCACTCCAAAGGATTGATCTTCAATGCACACGATCGTACTGGCCACCCAAAAGGGTGGCAGCGGCAAGAGCACGCTCGCCATCGGCCTCGCGCTCGCAGCCAAGCAGGCCGGCTTCACCGTCCGCCTGATCGAGACCGACCCGCAGGGCACTTTGTCCAACTGGCAGCGCCGCCGCACTGCCGATGATCTCGTCGTCGAGCCGATCTATCACGCCGCCGACATCGAGCCGCGTCTGAAGATGCTGGCCGACAGCGGCCTCCAGCTCGCAATCGTCGACACCGCGGCCGGCCTCAGCGCCGCGACCACCGCCGCGATCCGCCATTCCGACCTCTGCCTGATCCCGGCCCGCCCGAGCGTCGCCGATATCGAGGCGACCGCCTCGACGCTGAGCGTCGCGCGCGCCTGGAAACGGCCTTACAGCTTCGTGCTGAACCAGACCCCGATCCGCGGCCAGCGCATCGACAACGCCGCCAATACGCTCGCCGAGGAAGCCGCCCTCGACCTCACCGAGGTGCTCGCACGCCCGCTGATCGTGATGCGCAATGATCATCAGGACTCGCTCGCGAGCGGCCTTGCGGTCAGCGAATTCGCGCCGAACGGCAAGTCGACCGAGGAGATCCGCGGCCTCTGGGATTGGATCGAGACCCGGCTCGAGCTCGCCGCCACGACCAATGTTCTGATCGACCAGGTCATCTCGCACGCGGACGGCATGCTGCACGCGGCTTCAGAGCTTGCGGCCGACGAATCCACGAAACTGACGTCCTGAGCGGGGCGATCGCTCAGACGCCAACCGGCCCTTCGCCACCCGGAAGGCCCCAGCGACGAAGCAATCCGGCCACCAGCCCGGCCGGATTGCTTCGCTGCGCGCTTTTGAAAGGACTCCATCCACCGTCATTGCGAGCGCCGCGAAGCAATCTAGAGTCCCTCCGCGGAAAGATTCTGGATTGCTTCGTCGCAAGGGCTCCTCGCAATGACGCTCACTTCTGACATTTCGAGCACCAGAAGGTCGAGCGGCCGTTCTGCGTAAAACGCTTCACCGTGCCGCCGCAGCGCGGCGTCGTGCATTTCTCGTCTTCGCGATCGTAGACCTTGAACGAATGCTGGAAATAGCCGAGCTCGCCCGAGGTCTGGCGATGGTCGCGCAGTGACGATCCGCCGGCCTTGATGGCGTCGTTCAGCACGGTGTGGATCGCGCCTACCAATCTCTTTGCATGGTCGGTCGGCTCGTCCTTTTTCGTGGCGAGCGTCGCAGCAATCCGGCGCGGCGACAGATGCGAGCGATGCAGGGCTTCGCAGACATAAATGTTGCCGAGCCCCGCGACTACGCGCTGGTCGAGCAGCGCCACCTTCAAGTTGGTCTTTTTCCCCGCGCAGGACTGCGCCAGCATCGCGGCGTCGAATTCGTTGCCGAGCGGCTCAGGACCGAGCCCACGGAGCAGCGGTTCCTCGTCCAGCGCGCTGCGCGCGATCACTTTCATGTAACCGAAGCGGCGCGGGTCGTTGAAGATGATGTCGGCGCCCGAGGACATCCGAAACAGCACGTGGTCGTGGGTGGAGTCCTTGGCCCGCGGATGGTGAAACTCGCCGGGCGCAGCCTCGTTGTCCCGCTTGATGACGCGAAACGAGCCCGACATGCCCAGATGCATCAGCAGCACGTCGCCGGAGGCGAGATCGGCCATGAGATATTTTGCACGGCGCCCGAGCCCGGTGACGACCTGCCCCTTCAGCCGGGCCACGAAATCCGGCTGGAACGGAAAGCGCAGATCGGGCCTGCGGGCCTCCGCAACGAGAATTTTTGCACCTTCCATGACGGGCTGAAGGCCGCGGCGGACGGTCTCGACTTCGGGCAATTCAGGCATGGTCAGGCATTCACCTTATCAGGGCGGTGTGATAGCGCCATTGCGGCGGGCGCGCTATGGTCCGCCTCGTGGAGTAGAGTAATGGATCGGCCGGGCGAAACCACGCATTTTGGCTTCAGGGACGTTCCCCTGGGGGACAAGCAGACGCTGGTGAACGATGTGTTTCACAGCGTGGCGTCGCGCTATGATTTGATGAACGACCTGATGTCCGGTGGCCTGCACCGGGTCTGGAAGGACATCATGATCAACGCGCTCAACCCGCCCAAGGGCGACCGGCCGTTCGCGCTGCTCGACGTTGCCGGCGGCACCGGCGACATCTCGTTCCGCGCCGCCAAGGCCGCAGGCCCCGGCTTCCATGCCACCGTCTGCGACATCAATTCCGAGATGCTGGAGGTAGGCCGCGAGCGCGCCGCGAAGCGGCATCTCGATACCCAGGTCGATTTCGTCGAAGGCAATGCCGAGGCGCTCGCCTTCGCCGACCGCAGCTTCGAAGCATATACGATCGCTTTCGGCATTCGCAACGTGCCGCGGATCGATCTCGCGCTGGCCGAGGCCTATCGCGTGCTCAAGCCCGGCAGCCGCTTCCTCTGCCTGGAATTCTCCACCGTCGAGATGCCCGGGCTCGATCGCCTTTACGACCTGTTCTCGTTCAAGGTGATCCCGCCGCTCGGCCGCATGATCACGGGTGACGCCGAGTCCTACCAATATCTGGTCGAGTCGATCCGCAAGTTTCCAAAACCCAACGCCTTCGCCGACATGATCCGCGACGCCGGCTTCGCCCGCGTGAATTGGCAGACATTGTCCGGCGGCATCGTCGCGCTGCATTCGGGCTGGCGTTTGTGATTTCTGCCGTCACCCACATTGCGCGCCTGATCCGCGCCGCGTTCGTCTTTGCGCGCGAGGGCGTGTTCGGCTCAGTCGATCCGAGCTTGGTGCCGGCGCCCGGGCAGCTCGCGCTGAAAATTGCACGCCTCATCGAGCGGCGCGGCCCGAAGCACGGCCCGCGGCTGACCCGCGCGCTAACCCGGATGGGCCCGGCCTATCTCAAGCTCGGACAATTTTTGGCAACACGCCCCGACGTCGTCGGCGTCGTCATGGCGCTCGACCTCGAAAGCCTGCAGGATCGCCTGCCGCCGTTCTCGCAAGCCGAAGCGGAAGCTGCGATCGCAACCTCGCTGGAACGGCCGCTGACGGATGTGTTCGCGAGCCTCAGTCCGCCGGTCGCGGCTGCCTCGATCGCGCAGGTTCATCGCGGCGAAGTTTTGCGCGACGGCGTCCGCAAGGCCGTCGCAGTGAAGGTGCTGCGACCCAACGTGGCCGCCCGCTTCCGCCGCGACCTCTCCGACTTCTTCTTCGTCGCGCACAAGGCCGAAGCCTATTCGTCCGAGGCGCGGCGCCTGCGCCTGATTGAGGTCATCAACACCATGTCGCGCTCGGTCGCGATGGAGATGGATCTGCGGCTCGAGGCTGCCGCGCTGTCGGAAATGGCGGAGAACACGCGCGACGATCCTGATTTCCGTGTGCCGACCGTTGACTGGGACCGCACCACGCACAACGTGCTGACGATGGAGTGGATCGACGGCATTGCGTTGAACGACCACAAACGCCTCAAAGAAGCGCAGGTCGACCTGCCCGATCTCGGCCGCAAGGTGATCCAGAGTTTCCTGCGCCACGCGTTGCGCGACGGCTTCTTCCACGCCGACATGCATCCGGGCAATCTGTTCCTGGATGACGCCGGCCGTCTCGTCGCGGTCGATTTCGGCATCATGGGCCGGCTCGGCATGAAGGAGCGGCGCTTCCTCGCCGAAATCCTGCTCGGCTTCATCACCCGCGACTATCGCCGCGTCGCCGAGGTGCATTTCGAAGCGGGCTACGTGCCCGCGCATCACTCGGTCGAGAATTTTGCGCAAGCGATCCGCGCCATTGGCGAGCCGATTCACAATCGCACCGCCGAAGAGATCTCGATGGCGCGGCTGCTGACGCTGCTGCTCGAAGTCACCGGCATGTTCGACATGAAGACGCGGCCCGAGCTGATCTTGCTTCAGAAGACCATGGTGGTGGTCGAGGGTGTGGCGCGCGGCTTCAATCCCAAGCTCGACATCTGGAAAGTCGCCGACCCCGTGGTGCGCGAATGGATCGAGCGCAATCTCGGGCCGATCGGCCGGGTCCAGGGCGCACTTTCCGGCACCGGCGATCTCGCCCGCATCCTGATGCGTCTGCCTGACATCGCCGCGCGCTCGGTCGCGGTGCTCGAACAGTTGGAGACCATGACGCGGGAAGGCATCCGGCTGTCGCCGGAGAGCATCGCGGCGATGGGCCGCAGCGAGGGCCGCAAGAACCGCTGGCGCACCGTGGCGCTCTGGATCATCGCGGCGACCTTCATCGGCATCCTGATCGCCGTCCGGAATCTATGATTGCAGTGCAATGATTGCAGTGCAATCATACGACTGATAGCATCGCTATCATTTTCCGCCGGAGAGTGCCATGGCAAGCCTGACCATCCGCAAGCTCGACGAGAACGTCAAAACCTTCCTCCGCCTGCGTTCGGCCAGGAACCGCAGGTCGGTCGAGGAAGAGGTCCGGGTCATTCTCGGGGAGCTGATCGAGGGCCGCGAGGAGCCGCTGACGCCATTCACGGCGCCGCCCGCGGCCTCCGCTACCCCCATCCCGCAGCGCACCGGTGCCCTTGCCGAGGCCGGCGTCACCCTGATCATCGGCGGCGGGATCGCGGCCTACAAATCGCTCGACCTGATCCGAAGGCTCAAGGAGCGACGGATCGAGGTGCGCTGCGTGCTGACCAAGGCGGCGCAGCAATTCGTCACGCCGCTGGCCGTGAGTGCGCTCTCGCATGAGCGCGTCTACACCGACCTGTTCGATCCCCAGAGCGAGTTCGACGCCGGCCATATCCGCCTCGCGCGCGAGTGCGACCTGATCGTGGTGGCGCCCGCCACCGCCGATTTGATGGCCAAGATGGCAAACGGCCACGCCGACGACCTCGCCAGCGCCATCCTGCTCGCGACCAACCGCAAGGTGCTGCTGGCGCCGGCGATGAATCCGCTGATGTGGAATAACGCGGCGACGCGGCGCAATGTGGCGCAGCTCCAGCGCGACGGCGTGGTGCTGATCGGACCGAATTCCGGCGAGATGGCCGAAGCCGGCGAGGCCGGGATCGGCCGCATGTCCGAGGCGATCGAAATCGCGACCGCCGCCGAGCGCCTGCTGCGGCCGCCGGTGCCGCGCCCCCTCGCCGGCAAGCGCGTGCTGATCACGGCAGGTCCGACTTACGAGCCGATCGACCCGGTGCGCTACATCGCCAACCGCTCCTCCGGCAAGCAGGGCTTTGCCATCGCCGCCGCCGCACAGGCCGCAGGCGCCGAGGTGATTTTGGTGAGCGGACCGGTCGATCTCGGCGATCCCCGGGGCGTGACGGTCAAGCACGTGGAATCGGCGCGGCAGATGCTGGAGCAGGTGCAGGCCGCGCTTCCCGCCGACATTGCGATCTTCGCCGCGGCCGTCGCCGACTGGCGGGTCGCCAATGAAGGCGAGCAGAAGCTGAAGAAGAGTTCGGCCGGCATGCCGCCGCTCCAGCTGGTCGAGAACCCCGACATCCTCGCGACGATCTCCAAGCTGACCGACAAGCGTCCGCCACTGGTGATCGGCTTTGCTGCCGAGACCGAGCACCTCATCGACAACGCCAAGTCGAAGCTTGCCCGCAAGGGCTGCGACTGGATCGTCGCCAACGACGTCTCCCCCGCCACCGGCGTGATGGGTGGAGACCGCAACACCGTTCACCTCATCAGCCGCAAGAACGATGAGAAGGATGGCGAGATTGCAGTTGATTCCTGGCCGGCGATGACCAAGGAACAGGTCGCCATCGAACTGGTCGCGCATGTCGCAAAGAGCGTGACCGGCAAATCCCGGGAGCCGGCATCTTGAGCACGAAAGTCACGGTCGAACTGCAACGCCTGCCCCATGCGGAGAGCCTGCCGCTGCCGGCCTATCAGACCAACGATGCCGCCGGTCTCGACCTGATGGCAGCGGTGTCGGACAGCGAGCCGATGACGCTCGCGGCCGGCCAATACGCGCTGGTGCCGACGGGCCTCGCGATCGCACTGCCGCCCGGGTACGAGGCGCAGGTGCGGCCGCGCTCGGGGCTTGCGGCCAAGCACGGTGTCACCGTGCTGAACTCGCCAGGCACGATCGACGCGGACTATCGCGGCGAGATCAAGGTGATCCTGATCAATCACGGCCAGGCCGCCTTCGTGATCAAGCGCGGCGAGCGCATCGCGCAGATGGTGATCGCGCCCGTGGTGCAGGCCGCGCTGGTTCCCGTGGCCGAATTGTCGTCCACCGACCGCGGTGCCGGCGGCTTCGGCTCGACCGGCCGCTAACGCGCGGCACGTCCAGCCGAATTATCCCGAAGATTTACGTAGCTGGAACAGCGCGGCCGGCATTTTTGTGGGGCCGGCTTTGCGTTCACGATCTGGACTCTTACCGGTAGAGTCAGGGTGAGGGTATTGTCGTTTGATTCGCGCGCGACGGGGGTCGCCGCGTGCAAATTCGTGCGGTTCTTGGGGCAACTATGTCAGGCGTGATCGTGTCGATGCGTCGGACGCTGCTGTCGTGCACATCGCTGGTGCGCAACGGCGTGTTGGGAAGCGCTCTCGCGGCGCTGCTGCCGGCTGCGCCGGCTGAGGCCGCCGATCTCGTCGACACACTCTCAACATTGCTGGATTTCAACCGGCAGGAGCTCGCGGTGCTGGCCACTGCGCTGGCTTTGCTAGGCTTCTCGGTGGTCGCCGCGATTCTCCTGATGCGCACGCGTGTGCGCACGGCGAGGAACGAGGCGCGGCTGCGCGCCCGGATCGGGGAACTCCAGCTCCAGGCCGACCGCTTCGGCGCGCTGCTGTTCGCCGAGCCGCAAATTTTGATCTCCTGGCCGGCCGGCGACAATCGCGCCCAGATTTCCGGCGACATCTCGATGGTGTTGCCGCGCGACTCCTCCCCGCAGCGCCTGCTCGCATTTGGAACCTGGTTGCCGCCGGAGCCGGCGCTCCAGATGGATCACGCGGTCGACGCGCTGCGGGACCGTGGCGACGGGTTCCAGCTGACGCTGACCACCGCGCATGGCCACACGCTCGAGGCCATCGGCCGCGCCATCGGCGGCCAGGCCATCGTCAGGATTCGCGAACTATCAGGGCTGCGCCGCGATCTGGCCGAGACCAATTTGCGCTACAAGGCGCTGTCAGACGAAACCGAGATGCTGCGCGGCTTCGCCGCCGCCGCACCCTGGCCGATCTGGGCCAAGAGTGAGAACGGCGCGCTGACCTACGCGAACCCCGCCTATGTCCGTGCGACCGAAGCGGCCACCATCGCCGACGCCCAGGCGCGCAAGCTCGAGCTGCTCGACAGCGCCGATCGCACGGCGATGGAGCGGGGACTGAAGGAGGCGGCCAATTTCACCTCGCGGCTGCCGATCGTGATCAGCGGCGAGCGGCGCATCTATGACGTCCGCGCCGTCAACGTCGGCCGGGGCAATGTCGGCGTTGCCATCGATGCCAGCGAGGCGGATGCGCTGAGCTCGGCGCTGGTGCGGATGGCGGAGGCGCATCGCCGCACGCTCGACCAACTTTCCTCCGGCGTTGCCGTGTTCGACGGCCAGCGCCGGCTCGCTTTCTACAACGATTCCTACCGCCGGCTGTGGGACCTCGACCGCACCTTCCTCGACGCCAACCCCGATGATTCCAGCGTGCTCGATCAGCTCCGCGCCGGGCGCAAGCTGCCTGAGCAGCCGGATTTCCGCGCCTGGAAGGTCAAGCTGCACGAGGCCTACCGCGCGGTCGAGACCGCCAAGGACACCTGGTACCTGCCCGACGGCCGCGCACTCTCCGTCGTCACCACGCCGAATCCGGAAGGCGGCGTCACCTATCTGTTCGACGACGTCACCGAGAGCCTCGAGCTCGCCCGCCGCTTCGACGGCATGATCCGCGTCCAGCGCGAGACGCTGGACAGCCTCGCCGAGGGCGTCGCGGTGTTCGGCAGCAACGGCAGGGCGCAGCTGTTCAACCCGGCCTTCGTCCGGATGTGGAAGCTGTCAAGCGACGCCATGCGCGACGAGCCGCACATCCAGACCGTCGAAGGCTGGTGTCATCAGCTGTTCGACGACGCTATCGTCTGGCGGCAGATCCGCGAGGCCGTCACCTCAATCGAGAGCCGCGCCGACGTTCCGCTGAAGCTGGAGCGCAAGGACGGCAGCGTGCTCGACGGCATGATCCGGCCGCTGCACGACGGCGCGACCATGCTGACGTTCCAGGACATCACCGACACCGAGAATGTCGAGCGCGCGCTGCGCGAGCGCAACGAGGCGCTGGAGGCCGCCGACCAGATGAAGGTGGATTTCGTCCACCACGTCTCCTACGAGCTGCGCTCGCCGCTTACCACCATCATCGGCTTCGCGCATTTCCTCAGCGATCCCTCAACCGGACCGCTGACCCCGAAGCAGGCCGAATACCTCGACTACGTCACCAAATCGACCAATGCCCTGCTGGCGCTGACCAACAACATCCTGGATCTCGCCACCATCGATGCCGGCGCCATGAAGCTGGAACTCGGCCCGGTCGACGTCAGCAAGACCATTGAGCTCGCCGCCGAGGGTATTCAGGACCGGCTCGCCACCGACCGCATCCGTCTCAAGGTCGAGATCGCGCCCGACGTCGGCAGCTTCACCGGCGACGAGAAGCGCGTGGTGCAGGTGCTCTATAACCTCCTCGCCAATGCCGTCGGGTTTTCTCCACAGGATTCCGCCGTCGGCATCAGCGCCCGCCGCACCGAACGCAGCGTGGTCTTCACTGTGACAGATTCCGGGCCTGGAATACCTGCCGACATGAAGGACAAGGTGTTCAACTGGTTTGAAAGCCGATCGCAGGGCTCGCGTCACCGCGGCGCCGGGCTTGGCCTGTCGCTGGTGCGCTCCTTCGTCGAGCTGCACGGCGGCAAGATCCGGGTGGATTCGATCGTGGGCAGGGGCACGGTCGTAATCTGCGACTTCCCGACCGAGCAGGCGGCGCATCGCGACGCCGCCGAATGACTGAATCAACCACATTCTCCGTCGCGCTTCACAACGAGACGGCGACTGCGCAACTGATGGCCGACCTCGCGCTGCTGGTCGGCTCCGGCGACGTCATCACGCTTACCGGCGATCTCGGTGCCGGCAAGACCGCGGCGGCGCGGGCCATGATCCGCTATCTCGCCGGCGACGAGGCCCTGGAAGTGCCGAGCCCGACCTTCACGCTGGTGCAGGGCTACGAGCTGCCGCCATTCCCGGTGATGCATGCCGACCTCTACCGCGTCGAGGACGAGAGCGAGCTCGAAGAGATCGGGCTGTCGCCGCTGCCGGAAGCGACCCTCGTCCTGATCGAATGGCCGGAGCGCGCCCCGTCGGCGATGCCCCAAGACCGCATCGACATCGCGCTGACGCACCGGCCTGCGCTGGGCTCGAGCGCACGCGCCGCCGACATCACCGGCTATGGCAAGGCCGCCGCCACCGTCGCGCGGCTGAAGGCGCTGCGCGAATTCCTCGATGCATCCGGCTATATGGATGCAACGCGCAAGCGCATGGCGGGCGACGCCTCGACGCGCTCCTATGCACGGCTGCTGCGCGACGACGCGATCGTCATCTTCATGAACTCTCCGCAGCGCCCGGATGGCGCTGCGGTCTACAACGGAAAATCCTACAGCGCCGCGGTGCACCTCGCCGACAATATAAAACCCTTCGTTGCCATCGGCGAAGGTCTGCGCGCACATGGCATCTCGGCACCTGCGATCCATCATTCGGACCTCGACCAGGGGTTCCTGATCAGCGAAGACTTTGGCAGCGAAGGCGTGATCGAGGGCGATCCGCCGCGCCCGATCGCCGAGCGCTACGAAGCCGCGACCGATTTGCTGGCCGTGCTGCACGGCGAGACGCTGCCGGAAAAATTGCCGCTCGATGGGCAGACCTACGCCATTCCTGTCTTCGATACCGAGGCGCTGCTGATTGAAATCGGGTTGATGCAGGAATGGTACCTGCCCGATCGCAACGCACCGCTGGACGACGCGAAGCGCACCGAATTTTTCGCGATCTGGCGCGAGCTGCTGAAGAGGCCGCTGGCGGCGCCGAAGACGTGGATCATCCGCGACTATCACTCGCCGAACCTGATCTGGCTCGGGAATCGCACCGGCATCGAACGCGTCGGCGTGATCGATTTCCAGGACACCGTGCTGGGGCCGCAATCCTACGACGTGGTGTCGCTGCTCCAGGACGCCCGCATCGACGTGCCCGAGACGATCGAGCTGACGCTGCTGTCGCGCTACATCAAGGCGCGCCGCGCGAACGACGCAAGCTTCGACGCGGCCGGCTTCGCTGAGCTCTACGCCATCATGTCCGCGCAGCGGAACACGCGTCTGCTCGGCACCTTCGCCCGCCTCAACCGCCGCGACGGCAAGCCGCATTATCTGCGTCACCAACCGCGGATCTGGACCTATCTCCAGCGCTCCCTGGCGCATCCCGCGCTCGCCCATCTGCGCGACTGGTATCTCGCCAACGTCCCACCGCCCCAACGGCCGGTGCAAGACTGACAAGGCTGATAGAGGCTGATTAGGGGCCTAATTTACCGGCTGTTAGCCAAGATACCGGTAATCTGGCGGCGGGGCAGCCGGATAATTGCGGGGCCGGAGCAGGGCAGATGGCGGTGAAGACGGACCAGCGCGGCAACAGCCGGGTTGTTTTCGAGCGCGGGATCGCGGCCCAGATGATGGGTATCGACGGCACCTGGCGGCGCGACTGCACCATGGAGGACATCTCCGAGAGCGGCGCCAAGCTGACCATCGACGGCTCGGTCGAAGGCCTGCATCTGAAGGAGTTTTTTCTGCTGCTGTCGTCTACCGGACTTGCGTACCGGCGCTGCGAGCTCGCCTGGGTCAATGGCGACCAGATCGGTGTCAATTTTCTCAAGCTTGGCGACAAGAAGAAAAAGGCGCGTTCCACATCCGTCCAGGCGTAACGGCAACACTCGTCGTACAAGCGTCACGGCAGGTGGTTAAGGCGATTAAGACGCGGTGCGGTCGGTCAAGCCTCGTGTTAGGATTGCGGCGAACGCGAAATCAATAAGTCTGAGAAAGCGAAGGATGTCCGTCAAGCCGACCAAAGCCATGGTGCTCGCCGCAGGGTTCGGCCTGCGCATGCGTCCGTTGACGGATAAGATGCCGAAGCCGCTGGTGCCGGTGGCCGGCCAGCCGCTGCTCGACCACGTGCTCGACAAGCTCGGCCAGGCCGGCGTGAGCGAGGCGGTGGTCAACGTGCACTATCTGCCGGACCAGATCATCAATCACACCGCGTCCCGCCAGCATCCGCGCGTGACCATCTCGGACGAGCGCGACCAGGTGCTCGGCACCGGCGGCGGCGTGGTCAGGGCGTTGCCATTGCTCGGCGATGCGCCGTTCTTCCATGTCAATTCCGATACGCTGTGGATCGACGGCGTGCGCTCCAATCTGGCGCGGCTTGCCGAAAACTTCGATCTCGCGCGGATGGACATCCTGCTGCTGATGGCGCCGACGGCGACCAGCATCGGCTATAGCGGCCGCGGCGATTACGGCATGCTGGCCGACGGCGCCCTGCGCAAGCGCAAGGAAAAGGAGGTCGTTCCGTTCGTCTATGCCGGCGCGGCGATCCTGTCGCCCTCGATCTTCGCCGATGCTCCGACGGGCGAGTTCTCGCTGACCAAAATGTTTGACCGCGCCAACGAGCAGGAGCGGCTGTTCGGCCTCCGCCTCGACGGCGTCTGGATGCATGTCGGCACGCCCGACGCCGTGCACGCCGCGGAAGAGGCGTTTCTGGAGAGCGTGGCGTAGGGTCTCTCTTGTCCCGGACGCGGTGCGGCGCGAAGTGCCGCTCCGCAGAGCCGGGACCCACAGCCACAGCCGTGATGACGCAGCCTGGGCCCCGGCTCAGCGGCGCATCACTGCGTGCTGCGCCGCGTCCGGGGCACGCGAGCGGCGAAGCCGTCAAACAGCGGGGAAGACCCGCCTCGGCCCATGACCATTTGAGTGCACCTCTCTATATTGGCGCCTGATCCTTCGAATCAGGCAGCTCATGCGCGTTTTCAGCGTTCCAGTCTCAGTTCCGTTCCTGCGCACCGTCGTCTCAAGCCTGCTCGACGGCCGGCTGGTCGACGGCTTTGAGGCGCGCAAGGAACCTGCACGGCTGGCGGACGCCACGTTGTACCTGCCGACAAGGCGCGCCATGCGAATCGTCCGCGAGATCTTCCTCGACGAGATGAAGGCGGATGCCGTCGTGCTGCCGCGCATCGTCGCGCTCGGCGACATCGACGAGGATGAACTCGCTTTCACCGATGAGGGCGAACAGTTTTCCGGCGCAACGCCGCTCGACATTCCGCCGCGCCTCGGCGAGCTCGAACGGCGGCTGACACTGGCGCAGCTGGTCGCGGCCTGGGCCAAGGGCCCGGTGCTGTCTCCGCTGGTCGTCGGCGGCCCCGCTTCGACGCTGGCGCTGGCGTCCGACCTCGCGCGGCTGATCGACGACATGGTCACGCGCGGCGTCGACTGGAGCGCGCTCGATGGCCTCGTGCCTGACCTGCTCGACCGGTACTGGCAGCACTCGCTCGAATTTTTGCGCATCGCGCGCATCGCCTGGCCCGATCATCTCGCCGAAGTCAAACGCATCGAGCCCGCTGCCCGCCGCGACCTCCTGATCGATGCCGAAGCCAAGCGGCTGACCGCGCATCACCGTGGCCCCGTGATCGCGGCCGGTTCGACCGGCTCGATGCCGGCCACGGCAAGATTTCTCCACGCAGTCGCCTTGCTGCCGCGTGGCGCCGTGGTGCTGCCCGGCCTGGACACCGATCTCGACGACGATGCCTGGCGCAGCATCGGCGGCGTACGCGACTCGCTCGGCAAGTTCGCGGAGCATCCGGTCTCGAACCATCCGCAATATGCCATGCACGCGCTGCTCGATCGCTTTGGCATCAAGCGCAGCGACGTCGATATCCTCCAGCCTCCGGCGGAAGGCGGCCGCGATCTGCTCGCCTCCGAATCGATGCGGCCATCGGCCAAGACCGAGATTTGGCACGACCGCCTGAAGCAGCCGGATGTGGCCGCGAAGATCACCGGCGGCATGAACAATCTCGCAGTGGTCGAAGCCCCCAATCCCGAGATGGAAGCCCTCGCCATCGCGATTGCGATGCGTGAGGCGCGGCATCTCGACAAATCCGCCGCGCTTGTCACGCCCGATCGCGCACTGGCGCGACGGGTGATGGCCGCGCTGACCCGGTGGGATCTCGCTTTCGACGATTCCGGCGGCGACGTCTTGATGGAGACGTCCGCCGGCGTGTTTGCGCGGCTCACAGCGGAGGCTGCGACCAAGGGATTGGAGCCGCCGACGCTTCTGGCGATGCTGAAGCATCCGCTGTGCCGGCTGGGCCGCGCACCTGGCGCGTGGAGGGCGGCGATCGAGGGCCTGGAGCTTGCGGTCTTGCGCGGCACGCGCCCGCCTGCAGGCACCGCCGGCCTGCTGCGTGAATTCAACCGCTTCCGCGAGGAGCTGGCAAAGCTGTGGCGCAGCGAGGTCTCCGCGCTGCATAAGGCCGAGCCGCGCGCGCGACTCAAAGCGGAAGACCTCGATCGCATCCAGGCGCTGATCGATGCCCTGAGGATAGCATTGGCGCCAATCGAGATCCTGGCGCCATCGAAGGCGTTTGACTTCGCCGAGTTCGCACATCGCCACCGCGAGATCATGATCGAGCTGTCGCGCGACGAGCAGGGCATTTCCCTGGCCTTCGAGGACCGCGAGGGCCTCGCGCTCGCGAGCGCCTTCGACGATCTCCTGCGCGGCGGCACGACCAGCGGACTGATGGTGACGCTGCCCGACTACGCAGACGTCTTTCAGACCGCATTCGGCGATCGCGCGGTGCGGCGGCGAGACAAGCCCGGCGCGCGGCTTCAGATCTACGGCCCGCTGGAATCGCGCCTGATGCAGGCCGACCGAATCATCGTCGGCGGACTGATCGAGGGCGTCTGGCCGCCGGCGCCGCGCATCGATCCCTGGCTCAGCCGACCGATGCGGCACCAGCTCGGCCTCGATCTGCCTGAGCGCCGTATCGGCCTCTCCGCCCATGATTTTGCGCAACTGCTCGGCGGCGACGAGGTCATCCTCACCCACTCCGCAAAGGCCGGCGGCGCGCCCGCGGTGGCTTCGCGCTTCCTGCACCGGTTGGAGGCGGTCGCGGGCGACGCGCGCTGGAAGGCAGCAATTCGCGCGGGCGAGAAATACGTGCAGTTTGCAGCCGCGCTGGACCAGCCCGACGAGGTCAAACCGATCAAGCAGCCCGAGCCGCGACCGCCGCGCGCGACCCGGCCGCTCAGGATGTCTGTGACTGCGATCGAGGACTGGCTGCGCGATCCCTATACGATCTACGCAAAACACATTTTGCGGCTCGACGCACTCGATCCCGTCGACATGCCGCTGTCGGCCGCCGACCGCGGCTCGGCGATCCACGATGCACTCGGCGAGTTCACGGAACGCTACGCCACGAATCTGCCCGACGATCCCGCGCGCGTGCTGCGCGTGATCGGTGAAAAGTACTTTGCACCGCTGATGGAACGTCCCGAGGCGCGGGCGCTGTGGTGGCCGCGTTTCCAGCGCATCGCCCGCTGGTTCGGCGAATGGGAGACGGCGCGTCGCGACGTGATCGAGGCTATCGCTGCGGAAACCCGCGGCGAGATCTCGATCCCGCTCGACCACGGGCGCAGCTTCCGTCTCTCCGCCCGCGCCGACCGCATCGAACGGCGCCAGGGCGGCGGCTACGCCATCCTCGACTACAAGACCGGCCAGCCACCGACCGACAAGCAGGTCCAAATAGGCCTGTCGCCGCAGCTCACGCTGGAAGCCGCGATCCTGCGCGAAGGCGGCTTTCCCGATATCGATGCCGGCGCATCCGTGAGCCAGCTCGTCTATGTCCGCCTCAGCGGCAACAATCCACCCGGCGAGGAGCGAATCGTCAAGCTCAAAGTCAATAAGGGCGAAGAGGCGCAGCCGCCTGATACTGCTGCCGCAGAAGCGAGAGCCAAGCTTGAGGCGCTTATCCGCGCCTTCGAGGACGAGAACCAGCCCTACACCTCACTGAACCTGCCGATGTGGACCAACCGCTACGGCACTTACGACGACCTCGCCCGGATCAAGGAATGGTCCGCGGCCGGCGGATTGGGGATCGAGGAATGGTGAAGGCACCGCGCCCCATCCCGGATGAAGTGCGCGCCAGGCAAGCACGCGCATCGGACCCGACCGCGTCGGCCTTTGTGTCGGCCAATGCCGGCTCGGGCAAGACGCATGTGCTGGTGCAGCGGGTGATCCGCCTGCTGCTCTCGGGCGTGCCGCCGGAAAAGATCCTCTGCATCACCTTCACCAAGGCGGCTGCCGCCAACATGGCCGAGCGTGTGTTCACCACGCTCGGGCATTGGGTGACGCTCGACGACACGGCGCTCGACGCAGCGATCCGCGCGGTCGGCATTCCGCACCCCAATACAAAATTGCGGCGCGAAGCGCGAAAGCTGTTCGCCTGCGCGCTGGAGACGCCGGGCGGATTGAAGGTGCAGACCATCCACGCGCTGTGCACCCGCCTGCTCCAGCAGTTTCCGTTCGAGGCCAACGTGCCCGCGCGCTTCGCGGTGATCGACGATCGCGACCAGACCGACATGATGGAGCGCGCCAATCTGAAGGTACTGCTGGAGGCCGCGCGCGACCCTGACAGCGTTACCGGCCGGGCGCTGCTGACCGCGATGGCGAGCGCCGCCGACGTCACCTTCAAGGAGGTGGTGCGCGAGGCCTGTCTGAGCCGCGATCATTTCATGGCCTGGACCGATGAGGCCGGGAACGCGGAAGCGGCTGCGACGCAGATGAGCACCGCGCTGGGCGTGGACGCGAGCGATGGCATCGAGGACGTCGAGACCGAGATTCTCGACGGTCCGTTCCTGCCGCGATCGCGCTGGGACGAAGTTGCCCTCGCACTCGATGGCGGCAACAAGACCGAGAAGGACCAAGCCGATTGCTTACGTTCGGCAAAAGCGTTCTCAGGCAGTACGCAAGTCGATGCTTATCTTGGGGCCTTCCTGACCGATGAAAAGAAGCAACCACGCAAGACGTTGCTAACCAAACAGTTTTGCAAAGATTATCCGGCAGTCGCTCACCTATTCGAGCACGAGGCGCAGCGGCTCGACGCTCTGATCGAGAAGCGCCGCGCGGTGACCATGCGCGACCGCACCGCGGCCCTGCTGCATATCGCGACTGCTGCCGCCGCAAACTATCGGCGCGAGAAGCAGGAGCGCGGGCTGCTCGACTACGACGACCTTATCGACAAGACGCTGGCGATGCTCAACCGCGTCTCTTCGGGCTGGGTGCATTACAAGCTCGACCGCGGCGTCGATCACGTGCTGATCGATGAAGCCCAGGACACCAGCCCGCGGCAATGGGACATCGTCGCGCACATCATCTCGGAATTCACGGCCGGAGAAGGCGCGCGCGAGGGGCTGAACCGCACCGTCTTCGCCGTCGGCGACGAAAAGCAATCGATCTTCTCGTTCCAGGGCGCGGAACCGCGAGAATTCGATCGGCGCCGATATGATCTCAGAAGAAAATTTGAGGCTGCTAACCTTAAATTCGATCCGGTCTCGTTCAACTACTCCTTCCGATCGGGCGCGGCTATTTTGCATTCGGTCGATCAGGTTTTTCGCGAGGAGACTATCTATCGCAGTATTCACGCGGAGAAGGCCTATCCCGTGCACAATGCGCTCGCCGATGCCGGCCCGAGTGTAATCGAACTCTGGGATCTCGCGATTGCCGACGAAAGGCAGGAGATCGAGGGCTGGCGCGCGCCGTTCGATGGCGTCGCCGCCACCAGCCCCGAGGTCAAGCTTGCGCGCCACATCCAGACCGAGATCAAGCAGCTGGTCGAGAGCGGCACGCTGACGGGACACGAAGGCGAGCGGCGGCCCCTGCGCTATGGCGACATGCTGATCCTGGTGCGGCGGCGCGGCAATGCGTTCGACGCCGTGATCCAGGCCCTGAAGCATGCCAACGTTCCTGTCGCCGGTGCCGATCGGCTGAAGCTCACCGAGCACATCGGCATCATCGATTTGATGAACCTCGCCGATGCGCTGCTGCTGCCGCAGGACGATCTCGCGCTCGCGGTGGCGTTGAAGAGCCCGCTGTTCGGGCTCGATGACGACGATCTGTTTCAGCTTGCCTGGGATCGCAAGGGATCGCTGCGCCGCGCGCTTGGTGAGCATGCGTCCACAAGCGACAAATTCTCGGCGGTGCTGCGGCGGCTGGAAGCCTGCGAGGTCCGGTCGCGCGAAGAGACGCCGTTCGCCTTCTATGGCTGGCTGCTCGGCGGCGACGGCGGACGCGCGCGCATCCTGCGCCGGCTCGGTCATGAGGCCAACGACGCGCTCGACGAATTTCTGGAGCTGGCGCTGAACTACGAACGCAAGGCGCCTGCCTCGCTGCAGGGTTTCATGGCCTGGCTGCGCTCGGCCGACACTGAGGTGAAGCGCGACATAGAGATCTCGCGCGACGAGGTACGGGTGATGACCGTGCACGGCGCCAAAGGCCTGGAAGCTTCCGTCGTGTTCATGGTCGACACCACATCGTCGCCTGCGGACTCGCAGCGGGTCCGATTGATCCACATGCCGCGCGGCAATGGCGGCGAGGTCGTGGTGTGGGCCGGCCGCAAGGCGGACGATCCCAAGCCCGTCGCCGACGCACGCAACGCGATGCTCGAGGAGACCGAGGACGAATACCGCCGCCTGCTCTACGTCGCGATGACGCGCGCCGCCGACCGGCTGATCGTCGGCGGCTGCTTGCCCGGCAACATGAAGACGGTTCGCAAGCTGAGCTGGTACGACCTGGTCGACACCGGGCTCGCCGGCTCGGGCCTGGACAAGCAGACAATCGAGACGCCGCTCGGCAAGGTGACACGATTCGCGCGGCCCGGGGATGCCGAGGCACTGGGCACGCCGGCGACGTCCGTGGACCAGAGGACCGCGCTCCCGGACTGGCTGCGGACGCCGGCGCCGCGCGAGACCATCGATGACGATCCTGTCCGTCCCTCCGGCCAGTCCGCCGAGGAAGGCCGCGCGGTGCGGTCAAGTGAATCGGTGCAGTCCCGCGCGCTCGCGCTGCAACGCGGCACGCTGGTGCACCGGCTGCTGCAATCACTCCCCGACATCGCCAGCGATCGCCGGCGCGAGGCCGCGCTCGGCTTCATGGCGCGCAATGCCTCGGACTGGGCGGAGGCTGACCGCGCCGCGCTGGCCGACAAGGTGCTCGCCCTCATCACTGAACCGCGCTTCGCGCCGGTCTTTGCCGCGGGCAGCCGGGCGGAGGTCGCCATCGTCGGCAGGCTGGAGCGGCCGGGCCGCACCCCGGCGCTGGTGTCGGGGCAGATCGACCGGCTGGTCGTTCGTCCGGATGAGGTTTTGATCGTCGATTTCAAAACCAACCAGGCGGCGCCCATCAGCGCCTCTGAGGCGCCCGCGACCTATGTCCGGCAGCTTGCGCTGTATCGGGCGGTGCTATCGCGGCTTTATCCCCAACAGCCTGTTCGAGCCGTCCTGCTCTGGACCGAGGCCCTTGAATATATGGAGATTTCAGCCCCCGCGCTGGACGCGGCGCTGGCATCCCTTCATCTCCGTGTGAGCGTCCTTGACCCGGCAAGGAGCCGTTCATAGGTTGACGCCATGATCTCGGGTGCGATTCCCGTCGCGTCCTTCTCTCAGGTACGAGGTATTCCCATGGCCGTTGGCAAAGTTTCTGACACCGATTTCGAAGCCGAAGTGCTCAAGGCGGACGGTCCGGTGGTTGTCGATTTCTGGGCCGAATGGTGCGGTCCCTGCCGCATGATCGCACCCGCGCTCGACGAGATCTCCGGCGCGATGGGCGACAAGGTCAAGATCGTGAAGCTCAACGTCGACGAGAGCCCGAAGACCGCATCGAAGTATGGCGTGATGTCGATCCCGACCCTGATGATCTTCAAGGGCGGCGAGATGGCTTCCCGCCAAGTCGGCGCCGCGCCCAAGGCAAAGCTGCAGCAGTGGATCACCTCCGCGGTCTGATCCGCCGCGCACGAGATTATTTTTTGGAAACGGCCGGCGAAAGTCGGCCGTTTTGCGTTGATGGGACATGTCCAGCGTATGACGAGTCCCAGCCCCTTGCCTGCAGCCCCTGCAAAGCGCGCACGAAAATCGACATCTCTCGTTGCGATGGAGGCGAAGTCCGTCGATGCGATCCCGCGCGGCAAGGAGTGGCAATACGAGCCGAAATGGGATGGCTTCCGCTGCCTGCTATCGCGCAACGGCGGCAGCATTGATTTGCGCTCGAAATCCGGCGAGGACCTCGCGCGCTACTTCCCCGAGATCGTCGCCGCGGCACTGAAGCTGAAGGCGGATCGCTTCACGCTCGACGGCGAGATTGTCGTGCCGCACGGCAAAAGCTTTTCTTTCGACGCGCTGCTGCAGCGCATTCACCCCGCTTCAAGCCGCGTGAACAAGCTCTCTCAGGACACGCCGGCACTTTATCTCGTCTTCGATCTGCTTGCGACGGCTGGCGAGAAGCAGCTTTCCAAAGAGCCGCTCGGCGAGCGGCGGCCGGCGCTGGAAGCGTTTGCGAAAGCCAACCTGAAAGCCAGCATCTTCCGCCTCTCACCGGCGGCGACAAGCTACGCCACCGCGCAAAAATGGCTGGCGCAATCCGGCGGCGGCTCGGACGGCGTCATCGCCAAGCGCATCGACCTGCCGTACCAGGCGGGAAATCGCGACGGCATGCAGAAGAGCAAGAAATTCCGCAGCGCCGATTGTGTCGTCGGCGGCTTCCGCTATGCCACCAACAAGCTCGCCGGCCGGAGCGTGGTCGGCTCGCTGCTGCTCGGACTCTACGATGACGAAGGTCTCCTTCACCATGTCGGCTTCACCTCGGCGATCAAGGCGACAGAAAGGCCTGCTCTGACCGATCGGCTGGAAGCGCTGATCGGCGAGCCGGGCTTCACCGGTAACGCGCCGGGCGGGCCGAGCCGCTGGTCCACCGAGCGCTCGGCAAAATGGTGTCCGCTCAAGCCGAAGCTCGTGATCGAGGTCTGCTACGACCACTTCAGCGGCGAGCGCTTTCGCCACGGCACCTCGATCCTGCGCTGGCGCCCCGACAAGGCACCGCGGCAATGCAGCTTCGAGCAGCTGAAGCAGAAGGTGGCGGATCCGATGAAGTTGCTTGGATGACGATCGCTCTCGTGCCCCGGACGCAACGCAGCGCTTCTTCAGCGGTGCGCTGCAGAGCCGGGGCCCACCGCCTGCTGGGTCCCGGCTCTGCGTCGCGTCATTTCATGCCGCGCCGCGTCCGGGACACGAGCGGGGCTATCTAATCCATCCCGTCGCCAGCGCGTTCGCCAACTCCGGCTGGCCGTTGCGACGCGCCAGCGCGGCCATCGTGTCGTGATCGTACGCGACGTGACGAAACGTCATCTGCCAGGCGTCATCGACGCGCTCGGCGATCGCATAGCGCGCATGCGGTGTGCCGGCTTCGACGACATGCGGGAACGGATGCTTGTCGCGATAACCGGGACTGCCGACGCTGCCGGGATTGACGATCAGCCTTCCGTCGCGAAGCCGTACGGCGCGGGCAAGATGGGTGTGGGCGCAAAGGATCAATGATTGCGCGATGCCTTGCGCAAACTGCTCGATGCGATCGAGCGGCGACAGCGCCACCGCGCCGTCGGGATGCACGGTATCGAGCCAGTAGACCTCGTCATTGCCGGGCGTCGCGTGGCAGAGGAAAACCTGATCGCGGAACACCCGCGTCATCGGCTGGGCGCGCAGCCAGTCGAGCTGCGTGCCATCCAGCTGCGCATGGGCGGGGCGATCCCATGAACCCATCTTCTCCGGGGGACGGTCGAGCAGATAGCGGTCGTGATTGCCGAGCACGTGTACGGCATCGAGCTTCATCAGGATCTCGATCGTGCGGCGCGCGTCGAGCGGCCCGCTCAGCATGTCGCCGAGATTGACGATCTCGGCGATGCCCTGCGCGCGAATGTCGGCGAGCACTGCCTCCAGCGCGAGATAGTTTCCGTGGACGTCGGCAATCGCGGCAAAACGCATGTTGGTCACCGCAACCCTTATGCAGGAGGCGTGCCGTTGAGCCCCAGCACGTGGCCGGCGAGATAGAGCGAGCCGGTGATCAGGATGCGCGGCGGCACTTCGTAGGCGAGCTTCGCCAATGCGCGCAGTGCGGCCTCGATACCCGGCGCGGGCTCGACACGCATGCCGAGGCTGCGCGCGGCATCCGCGAGGATGTCGACCGGCATCGCGTTATCGGTGTCGGGAATCGGCACCGCGATGATATGACGGGTCAGACCGGCGAAATTGGCCAGAAACGCTCGCGCGTCCTTGTTGGCCATCATGCCGGCGATGACGACCAGCGGTCGCGACACCCGCTCCTCGAGATCGCCGAGCGCTGCCGCCGCGACGCGGCCGCCCTCGGCATTGTGCCCACCATCGAGCCAGATCTCCGATCCCTGCGGCCCCCAGGAGAGCAACTCGCCGGACGTAATGCGCTGCATACGTGCCGGCCATTCGGCGCCGACGATGCCGGCCTCAAACGCCGCTTGGTTGATCTTGAAGGCGTTGGTGGCCCGCAGCGTCGCAATCGCGAGGCCGGCATTGTCGAACTGGTGGCGGCCGAACAGGCGCGGCGCCGTGAGATCCATCAAACCGCGATCGTCGGAATAGACTAGCCGCCCGTGCTCGACATTGACGTGCCAGCTCTCGCCTGCGGCAAACAGCGGCGCGCGCATGCGCTTGGCCTGGGCCTCGATCACCGCCATCACCTCGCCCGACTGCTCGGCGCAGATCACCGGCACGCCCCGCTTGATGATCGCGGCCTTCTCGCCGGCGATCGAGGTCAAGGTGTCACCGAGGAAATCCATGTGGTCCATGCTGACAGGCGTGATCACGCAGGCCGCTGGTGTATCGACCACATTGGTCGAATCGAGCCGGCCGCCGAGGCCGACTTCGAGCAGCACGACATCGGCCGGATTCTGCGCGAACAGAAGAAACGCAGCCGCAGTCTTGAGCTCGAACACGGTGGCGGCTTCGCCGGCGTTGGCCCGCTCGACCTCTTCCAGCGCCGCGCGCAATTCGTCGTCACCGACCAGCACGCCACCGCCAACGCGGCCGAGCCGGAAACATTCGTTGATGCGAACGAGATAGGGCGAGGTGTAGGCGTGGACGCGGAGGCCCGCGGCCTCCAGCGTCGCGCGCAGATAAGCGAGCGTCGAGCCCTTGCCGTTGGTACCGGCGATATGGATCACCGGCGGCAGCTTGCTTTCAGGATGACCGAGCCGCTCGAGCAGCCGGTGCATCCGCTCCAGCCCGAGATCGATGCGCTTCTGATGCAGGACCGACAGCCGCGCGATCAATTCGCCGAGCGACGGCTTTGCGCTGTCAGAGGGAGCGTTCACGCGTGCGGCGCGGCCGGCGCCGTCTCGGGAGCCGATACGATCTGCGCCGGGCTGACGACCGGCTGCACCGGTTTCGAGGCGCTCTCCAGCGCTGGCGCCCTGGTCAACAGGCGGCAGAGCCGCGCCAGGGTCGGGCGCAATTCGTGGCGATGCACGACCATGTCGACCATGCCGTGCTCCTTGAGGTATTCGGCGCGCTGAAACCCCTCGGGGAGCTTTTCGCGGATGGTCTGCTCGATCACGCGCGCGCCGGCAAAACCGATCAGCGCACCGGGCTCGGCGATCTGCACGTCGCCGAGCATCGCATAGGACGCAGTGACGCCGCCGGTGGTCGGGTTGGTCAGCACGACGATGTAAGGCTGTTTTGCCTCACGCAGCATCTGCACCGCGACGGTGGTACGCGGCATCTGCATCAGCGACAGGATGCCTTCCTGCATGCGCGCGCCGCCTGACGCCGCGAACACGATGAACGGCGACTTCTTCTCGACCGCAAGCTCGAGCCCGCGCACGATGGCTTCGCCCGCGGCCATGCCGAGCGAGCCGCCCATGAAATCAAAATCCTGCACGGCGACGACGACGGCCGCACCTTCGAGCTTGCCGTAGCCGACCTTGATCGCGTCGTTCAGATTGGTCCGCGCGCGGGCATCCTTGATGCGATCGACGTATTTCTTCTCGTCGCGGAATTTGAGCGGATCGGGCGTGACGTCAGGCAACGCGACGTCGTACCAGGTCTCGTTGTCGAAAATCGACTTCAGGCGCGCCACCGCGTTCATGCGCATGTGGTAGTTCGAGCCGGGGATGACGAACTGGTTGGCCTCGACGTCCTTGTAGAACACGAGCTGTCCGGAATCCGGGCACTTGATCCACAGATTCTCCGGCGTCTCCCGCCGCAGCATGTTGCGGATCTTCGGCCGGACCACATTGGTAAGCCAGTTCATGGTTTGCTCCGATGTGCGACCTCGCCTTGCGGATCGCCTGAAAGGATATATGGCGGTCGGGCCCCGGCCCGGCAAGCTGCCGTGTCGCCCGCCCGAGAAGCGAAATTGTGGCCTATTCCGCCGCCTGTTGCGCGTCCTTGACGCCCTGGGCCAGGGCCGCCGTCAACTCGGCGACGGCGTTAACGGTTTTGCCGGTGGCGCGCCCGTCCGCATCGAGGCTGTTCTTGAGGGCGTCGACCAGCGCGGTGCCGACCACGGCGCCATTGGCATGGGACGCAATGGCGCGGGCGTTCTCCGGCGTGCGAATGCCGAAGCCGACGCAGACCGGCAGCTTGGTGTGCCGCTTGATACGGGTAACCGCCTCGCTCACGGAGGAGGCGTCAGCCGCCGCCGCGCCTGTGATGCCGGTGATCGCGACGTAATAGACAAAGCCCGAGGTGTTGGCGAGCACCGCCGGCAGGCGCTTGTCGTCGGTCGTCGGCGTCGCCAGGCGGATGAAGTTGAGGCCGGCCTTCATCGCGGGCAGGCAGAGCTCGTCGTCCTCTTCCGGCGGCAAGTCGACGATGATGAGGCCGTCGATACCGGCGGCTTTCGCATCACCTAAGAATTTGTCGACGCCATAGATGTAGATCGGGTTGTAATAGCCCATCAGCACGATCGGCGTGGCGTTGTCGTCCTTGCGGAAGCCGCGCACGAGATCGAGCGTCTTCTTCAGCGTCATGCCGACCTTGAGCGCGCGAAGGCCGGCGGCCTGGATCGACGGGCCGTCGGCCATCGGATCGGTGAAGGGCATGCCGAGCTCGATCACATCGGCGCCCGCCTTCGGCAGCGCCTTGATGATCTCGAGCGAGGTCGCCGGATCGGGATCGCCGGCCATCACGAAGGTGACGAAGGCCGCGCGGCCGGCTTTTTTCAACTCGGCGAAACGGGTGTCGATACGCGTGGTCACTTGCTCTTGCCCCTCAGGATGTCGCCGACCTGCGGGACGTCCTTGTCGCCGCGGCCGGAAAGGTTGACGACCATCAGGTGATCTTTTGCCCGCTTCGGCGCGAGCTCCATCACCTTGGCGATGGCATGCGCCGGCTCGAGCGCGGGGATGATGCCTTCCAGCTTTGACAACAACTGGAACGCTGCGAGCGCCTCGTCGTCGGTCGCGGAGAGATAATTCACGCGGCCGATCTCGTGCAGCCAGGAATGTTCGGGTCCGATGCCGGGATAGTCGAGACCGGCGGAGATCGAATGCGCGTCCTGGATCTGGCCGTCGGCATCCATCAGGAGATAGGTGCGGTTGCCGTGCAGCACGCCGGGACGGCCGCCCGCGATTGAGGCGGCATGCAGTTGCGTCAGCCCGTGGCCGGCGGCTTCGACGCCGAAGATTTGGACGGTGGAATCGTCGAGGAAGGGATGAAACAGGCCCATCGCGTTGGAGCCGCCGCCGATGCAGGCGACCAGCGAATCCGGCAGGCGGCCTTCGATCTCCTGCATCTGCGCCTTGGTCTCGTTGCCGATGATCGACTGGAAGTCGCGCACCAGCGTCGGATAGGGATGCGGACCGGCGACAGTGCCGATGCAGTAGAAGGTATCGTGCACGTTGGTGACCCAGTCGCGCAGCGCCTCGTTCATGGCGTCCTTCAGCGTGCGCGTGCCCGACTGCACGGGGATCACCTTGGCGCCCAGCATTTCCATGCGGATGACATTGGGTTGCTGCCGCTCGACGTCGACGGCGCCCATATAGACGACGCAGTCGAGACCGAAGCGCGCGCACAGCGTCGCAGTGGCGACACCGTGCTGGCCGGCGCCGGTCTCGGCGATGATGCGCTTCTTGCCCATGCGCCGCGCCAGCATGATCTGGCCGAGCACGTTGTTCACCTTGTGGGAGCCGGTGTGGTTGAGCTCTTCACGCTTGAGGTAGATTTTTGCGCCGCCGAGATGTTCGGTCAGGCGCTCGGCGAAATAAAGCGGCGAGGGCCGGCCGACATAATTCTTGAGATAGCCGTTCATCTCGGACTGGAAGGCCGGATCGGCCTTGGCCTCGGTGTAGGCCTTCTCCAGATCGAGGATCAGCGGCATCAGGGTTTCGGCGACGAAGCGTCCGCCGAAAATGCCGAAATGGCCGCGCTCGTCGGGCCCGCTACGATAGGAATTGGGTTTTACGCTATTCATCGGACGCTCAACTTTTGACTTGCATCTTGGCTTGCGCGCGCAGCGCGAATGAAGGCTTTGATCATCTCGGGGTCCTTCACGCCCGGTGCGCTCTCGACACCGGAGGAGACGTCGACACCGCCGGCGCGGGTGACGCGAAGGGCTTCGGCGACGTTCCCTGGATGTAGCCCGCCCGAAACCATATACGGCAGCGCGAGCTCAAGGTTTTCGAGCAGGCGCCAATCGAACGGTGCACCCAGGCCACCGGGCCGGGTCGCGTCTTTCGGCGCGCGTGCGTCGAACAGGATGCGATCGGCGACCGCGAGGTAGCCAGGCAGCACGGCGAGATCGGCTGACGTTGCGACCGGCACGACCTTCATCACCGGGCGACCGAACCGCTGCTTGATGTCGCGCAGCCGCGCCACGCTCTCCTTGCCGTGAAGCTGGAAAATGTCCGGCGACAGCGCGTCCATGATGTTGTCGAGCGTGGCATCGTCGGCGTCGACGGTGAGCGCGAGCTTGAGCGCGCGCCGTTTCACCTGCCGGCCGAGGTCCCGCCCCGCCTCCAGCGACAAATGCCGCGGCGACGGCGGGAAGAACACGAACCCCACCATGTCGGCACCCGCGTCGAGCGCCGTTTCGAGCGTCTCGGGCGTGGACAGGCCGCAGATTTTGACGAGCAGGGACATGTTTTCCAAGGATATGGGCTCAAAGCAAATGGAGGCCGCGGGTCGGCGGCCGGAAAACAGGGTTTTCGGTTGCGGCCGCTTCTACAACCTCGCGCGCTGCTTGTCTCGCCCGACCGGCCCGTAAAGGCCCACCCCGAAGGGAACGGGGAGGCGCTGGGACTCGGGCCTTGCTGCGGCCGCCTGGGCCCGCAGATCGGCCAGTTCGCCCCGTGCGGCCCGGGCCTCCGCCTCATTCCGGCGCGCCGCACGCCGCCAGTGCCGCTGGCCGAACCAGACGGCACAGCCGCCTGCGAAGACCCCGAGCGCAGCCACCACGATCAGAAGCAGGAACAGCGGCAGCGTGACCGAGAATGACGGATCGTTGGAAACGAAGGGATCGAACGAGACCGTGACGAATTGCCGGTTGGCGACGGCAAAGACCATCAGGATCAGGCCCAGCGGAATCACGATCAGCGCGGTCAGGAACTTTCGCATCTCGCTTCGCTCGCCTTGAATCAAGCTTGCGGCCCCATCGCTCGCGACCGCGGGAAACCCTGACGTCGGCCTCAGTCTGGCGCGCCTGGATCCGGATGGTCGCGATTCAGCCGTTCGCGCATTTCCTTGCCGGTCTTGAAGAACGGAACGCTCTTCTGGTCGACGGGCACATGGGCGCCGGTGCGCGGATTGCGCCCTGCGCGTGCAGGGCGATGCTTGACCGAGAAGGCACCGAAGCCGCGCAACTCGACGCGGTCACCGCGCGCGAGAGCCGCTACGATCTCTTCGAGAATCGCATTCACAATGTTCTCGACATCCCGCTGGTACAGATGCGGGTTGTGCTCGGCGATACGCTGAACAAGTTCGGATTTGATCATTGAGAGATAGGACCCGGGAGCGTGCGGATGACCATTTCCGTGAAAATACCGTGATCTGTCAAGACGCTAAATGAAGATTGAGCGTCGTGAAAATGCGTGACAAATGCCGAAAAAGCGGGCTGGCCCGGCACGCGTCGAACGGGAAAAGCTTCTGGGGCTCGCCCGGCGCCGGTCAGTTCGACGCCGCCGGCTGCCACAAGGCCAGCATTCCATCCATTCCGATCCGATCGACCGCCTGAGCGACGCCGGTTTGTCCGATTTGATGCGCAATCGAGCCTAAACCCAGCGCTTCCAGCGTCACTGCGGCCGCAGTCTTGAGGAACGGCAGATCGCCGAAGCGCGGCTGCAACTTGTAATCACGCACGGAGAGCCCCTTCTTGACGCCCCTCTGCTCGACCAGCCAGGTCACGGCGGTCTTCTCGTCGCCGATCTGGTCGATCAGCTTGAGATCGATCGCCTGGCGTCCGGTGAAGACACGGCCATCAACCACTTTCTCGAGCTGCGTGTCATCCATGCCACGCCGTTCCTTCACCAGGCCCTTGAACCAGGCATAGGAGTCCTTCACCAGCGCATCGAGCGCAGCCCGCGCCTCGGGGCTGGTCGGCTCAAAACCGTTGGGCGCGGCCTTCAACGGCGTGGATTTCACCTCCTCGACCTTGACGCCGACGGTTTTCAGCAGCTCCGAGAAGTTTGGAAACTGGAACAGCACGCCGATCGAGCCGACCAGCGAGCTCTGCTGGGCGATGATGTGGTCGCTGGCGATTGCGGTGATGTAGCCGCCGGACGCCGCAAGCCCTTCGACCACGACGACGAGAGGCTTCTTCGCCTTCAGACTCACAAGCGAATCATAGAGCTGCTCGGAGCCGGCGGTGGTGCCGCCCGGCGAGTTGATGTGGACGATGACGGCGGCAGCCTGCGAATTCTCCAGCCGCTCCAGCGCCTGCGTGCGATCGGAATCGCTGCGGATCAGACCCTCGATCTGGATCCGCGCGATCGAGCCGGCGGACGCGAACGTGCCGCGCGCACCTGGTGTCGCCACCAGCGCGAAGCCTGCAATCGCCGCGATCGCGATCAGCGCGGCCATCACGCGCCAGAACGTCAGCTTGCGGCGGATCCTGCGGCGATCGACGATGACGTCTGAGTCGAGCGACATCGGAATATCTCCAAAATGAAGGGCCAAGCGCGTTGTGCCGTCACAGCGTGACCATTGGCTTATCTGGATACATCAATTGCGGCGCAATTTGAAGTAAACAAGGCCTGGCTCGGCGGAGGCCGCGTAGCCGGGCGCACACAAAAAAGCCCCGGCTTGCGCCGGGGCTTTGATGCAGCGAAACGTACGTTTCGCTTATTTGGTGTCGCGGTTCTTGAGCGCGGTGCCGAGGATGTCGCCGAGCGTCGCTCCCGAATCGGAGGAGCCGTATTGCGCGATGGCTTCCTTCTCTTCAGCGACTTCGAGCGCCTTGATCGACACCTGGACCTTGCGGGCCTTCTTGTCGAACTGGATCACGCGGGCATCGACCTTCTCGCCGACGGCGAAACGTTCGGTGCGCTGATCGTTGCGGTCACGGGCGAGCTCCGAGCGCTTCACGAAAGTGGCGAAGTCGGTACCGATGATCTTCACCTCGATGCCGCCCTCCTTCACTTCGAGCACTTCGCAGGTCACGACCGCGCCCTTCTTGACATCGCCCGGCTCGGCGAAGGGGTCGCCTTCGAGCTGCTTGATGCCGAGCGAGATACGTTCCTTCTCGACGTCCACATCGAGCACCACGGCCTTCACCATGTCGCCCTTCTTGTAGTTGTCGATCACCTGCTCGCCCGGAACCTTCCAGTCGAGGTCGGAGAGATGGACCATGCCGTCGACGTCGCCCTCGAGGCCCAGGAACAGACCGAACTCGGTCTTGTTCTTGACCTCGCCCTCGACCGTCGAACCGGTCGGGTGACCTTCGACGAAGACCTCCCACGGGTTGCGCATGGTCTGCTTGAGGCCGAGCGAGATGCGGCGCTTGACGGAATCGACTTCCAGCACCTGCACTTCGACTTCCTGCGAGGTCGAAACGATCTTGCCGGGGTGCATGTTCTTCTTGGTCCACGACATCTCGGAGACGTGGATCAGGCCTTCGATGCCCGGCTCGAGCTCGACGAACGCACCGTAGTCGGTGATGTTGGTGACGCGGCCGGTGAAGCGAGACCCCAGCGGGTACTTGGCTTCGATGCCCTGCCACGGATCGTCCAGCAGCTGCTTCATGCCCAGCGAGATGCGGTGCGTCTCGTGGTTGATCTTGATGATCTTGACCTTCACGGTCTGGCCGATCGAGAGCACCTCGGTCGGATGATTGACGCGGCGCCACGCGATATCGGTGACGTGCAGCAGACCGTCGATGCCGCCGAGATCAACGAACGCACCGTAATCGGTGATGTTCTTGACCACGCCGTCGATGACCTGACCCTCTTCGAGGTTCTGCACCAGCTCCTGGCGCTGCTCGGCGCGGGTCTCTTCGAGAACCGTGCGGCGGGACACGACGATGTTGCCGCGGCGGCGGTCCATCTTGAGGATCTGGAACGGCTGCGAGTTGTTCATCAGCGGCGCAACGTCGCGGATCGGACGGATATCGACCTGCGAACGCGGCAGGAAGGCCACGGCACCGTCGAGGTCGACGGTGAAGCCGCCCTTAACCTGGTTGAAGATGACGCCGTTGACCTTCTCGTTGTTCTGGAAAGCCTTCTCGAGCTTGCCCCAGCTCTCTTCGCGGCGCGCCTTGTCGCGCGACAGCACGGCTTCGCCGAGGGCGTTCTCGATGCGATCGAGGAACACTTCCACCTCGTCGCCGACCTTGAGTTCGCTCTCACGGCCGGGGCCGGAAAATTCGCGCAGGGCGACGCGGCCCTCGGTCTTCAGGCCGACGTCAATGACGGCCATGTCCTTTTCGATTGCAACAACCTTGCCCTTGATGACTGAGCTTTCCTGCAGGTTGCCACCTGCGAAGGACTCGTCGAGCATCGCGGCGAAATCGTCGCGCGACGGGCTATAGGTATCAGCAGAAGTCGAAGCCATTTGTTCTCCAGTTGCGGATGTCGTGCCGGCCGTTGGGTTCATGGGCGCATCGTACGCGCAGTGTCGGAAGGTCCGCAGAACCTTCGAGCGACCGCTCGTTGCCCCGGCCTGGCACCGGAACAGCGGAAGCGGGCCGGCTGAGGCCCGCGCATTCGATACGTGGAAATCTTTGTCCGGAGCCTGATCGCGTCGGTCCCGAACAGGGACCGAAGTATCGACCTCAAAGAGCGGGAGCGGGCGCTTCCTCCAATGACGGCAGCGGCTTAACCCCGCGACCGGCCCGCTCGGACGGCCTCGATAATGTCGATGGCGGCCCGGACGCCGCCTTCTATATCCAGTTGGGAGTTATCTAGCAAGTAAGCATCCGCGGCCGGTTTTAACGGCGCAATCGGCCGGTTCTTGTCGCGCTCGTCGCGCTGGATGATGTCGGCGAGCACGGCCGCCTCGTCGGCCTCCTCGCCCCGCGCCTTGGCCTCCATGGTCCGGCGGCGGGCGCGCACCATGGGGTCGGCGACGACGAAGATCTTCACGTCGGCATGGGGGCAGATCACGGTTCCAATATCCCGCCCATCGAGCACGGCGCCGGGCGGATCGGCAGCGAATTGCCGCTGAAAACCGACCAGGGCCTCGCGGACTTTGGGGATCGCCGAGACGATGGAAGCGCCCTCGCCGGCCTTCTGGGTCTTCAGGGCGGGATTGCCGAACTTTTCGGGATCGAGTTCCAACGCTGCCGCGACCGCCGCCGCCTCGTCCCTGAGATCATGCCCGGACTGCATCAGCGAATAGGCCACCGCGCGATAGATCACGCCGGTATCGAGGTGACGGTAGCCGTAATGGTGGGCAAGACGCTTGCCGAGCGTGCCCTTGCCCGACGCCGCGGGCCCGTCGATGGCGATGATCATGAAAATTGGGCCCCAAGCGAACGCATCATCGGAATGAAATCCGGGAAACTGGTGGCGATGAAGGCGGTGTCGTCGACGGTCACGGGCTGGTCGGACGCGCAGCCCATCACCAGCGCGGACATGGCGATGCGATGGTCCATGTGGGTGGCGACGAGACCGCCGCCGGGGACGTGGCCGCGGCCTTCGACGATCAGGTCGTCGCCGGAGACCTCGACCTTCACGCCGTTGACGCGGAGCATGGCGGCGGTGGCTTCGAGACGATCGGATTCCTTGACGCGCAGCTCCTGGAGGCCGCGCATGGTGGTCGTGCCCTCGGCGAAGGCGGCCGCCACCGCCAGCACCAGATATTCGTCGATCATCGCGGGCGTGCGCTCCGGCGGCACCACAACACCACGCAGTTTCGAAGCGCGCACGCGCAGCTTCGCCATCGGCTCGCCGGCGTCGCCACGCACCTCGCTCGCCTCGATCGAGGCACCCATCTCGCGCAGCGTCGTGAACAGGCCCGTCCGCAGCGGATTGGTCATGACGTCGGACAGGACGACGTCGGAGCCTTCGACGATCAGCGCAGCAACGATGGGGAACGCCGCCGATGAGGGATCGGCGGGCACGACGACATTGGCGCCATGCAGCTCAGGTTGACCGACGAGCGTGATGCGGCGGCCGTGCTGGCCCTCCTGCGTCGAGGTGATCTCGGCGCCAAAGTGCTTCAGCATCAGCTCGGTATGGTCGCGGCTGGCCTCGGTCTCGATGACCGTGGTGGTGCCCGGCGCGGCCAGGCCCGCGAGCAGCACGGCGGATTTGATCTGGGCCGAGGCGACCGGGGTCTTGTAGGTGATCGGCAGCGGATCGCGCGCGCCCTGGACGGTCAGCGGCAGACGGCCGCCCTCGCCACCGGAGACGACCTTCGCGCCCATCTTTTCCAATGGGTCCAGGATCCGGCGCATGGGCCGGCTGCGCAGCGAGGCATCGCCGTCGAACACCGCCGAGATCGGGCAGCCGGCGACGGCGCCCATGACCAGCCGGCAGCCGGTGCCGGAGTTGCCGAAATCCAGCGGCGCCTTGGGCGCGGCGAAGCCCGCAACACCCACGCCGTTCACCGTCCAGGTGAAATCACCTATGCGCTCGACCCGGGCGCCGAGCGCTTCCATGGCTTTTGCGGTGTTGAGGACGTCCTCGCCCTCAAGGAGGCCCGAGATCCTGGTCTCTCCAACCGCGAGCGCGCCCAGGATGAGGGCACGGTGGGAGATCGACTTGTCCCCAGGCACCCGTACTTTTCCGGTCAGGGGGCCGCTGGCGCGCGACTGAAGCGGCGTCGGCTTGTCGGAATGGGTCAAGATTGTGTCCTTGGATGTGCCCTCTGGGCTCGCGGGCAGGTACCACATGGTCTCTCCGCCGTCACGGGCATGTCGTTCTCCCGTAATGCGCTATTGACAGCGGGCCGCCAACTAGCCAAGTGAAACACCGCTTTTCAGACATTTCCAGGATTCCTCTGCCGTGGCCAAGTCCGAACTCGGAACCAAACGTATTTGCCCGACCACGGGCAAGAAGTTCTATGACCTCAACAAGAGTCCGGTGATCTCGCCGTACACCGGTGAGGTCGTGCCGATCGCGCCCGTGGCGCCGGCTCGCGCGCCTCGCGGCGCCGAAGCCCGCCACGCGGCAGCAGCCGCCGACACCAAGCCGGAGCCGGCGGAAGTCGAGGAAGTCTCGCTCGAGGAGGCCGATGCCGAGGAGAACACCGGCAAGGTCAAGGCCGTCGTGCCCGAATCCGAGGACGACATCGAGGCCGACGAGACCATCGACGACGACGATGACGATGATTCGACCTTTATCGCCGACGACGAAGAGGGCGATGAGGACGTCACCGACATCATTGGTGATGTCACCGGTGATGAAGAGACTTGAGATAATCCCAGAACTGTGGTTCTGGGTCTTTCCCGACGCGTCGCCCACGGCGCGCCGGACGGTTAAGGGGCCATAGCTCAGCTGGGAGAGCGCTTGCATGGCATGCAAGAGGTCGGCGGTTCGATCCCGCCTGGCTCCACCACGCTTCGCCCTTCGGGCTACGCGTGGCGCAGCCGCGCACAGCCCGAAGGGCGAAGCGTGGTGTCCGGCGAAGCCCGAAGGGCGAAGACGGACTGGTGACATTCCCACGCAGCGGCTGCCCAGGCGATAATCGTCAATGTGGTACGTCTACATCCTCCGCAGCATCGAATTTCCCGAGCAGGAATACGTTGGGGCCACGGAAAATCTGAAGCGGCGGATTCCAGAGCACAATGCTGGCAAATCCACCCACACCGCCAAGTTTAAGCCTTGGAAGCTGATCTGGTACTGCGCCTTCCCTGACAAGTACAAAGCGCTCGCTTTTGAAGCGTACCTGAAGTCTCACTCCGGCCGAGCATTCACGAAGAAGCGGCTGTCCTAAGCACGTAAACCTAACCCTACTCCCCGATCACCGCATTCAACCTATCGCGCAGCGCGACGATCTCGTCCTTCATCGTGACCAGTTCCGAGACCGAGCAGTCCGACGCTGCCAGGATCGATTGCGGCACGGCGCGCGCCTTGTCCTTCAAGGCGTGGCCCTGCGCCGTTAGCGCGATCAGGACCTGACGTTCGTCCTCGCGCGAGCGCGTGCGCTTGACGAGGTGGGCGGCTTCGAGTCGCTTGAGCAGCGGCGTCAGCGTGCCCGAATCCAGGAACAGCTTTTCGCCGATGTCCTTCACCGGCACGTCGTCGCGCTCCCACAGCACCAGCATGACCAGATATTGCGGATAGGTCAGGCCGAGCCGGTCCAGCAGCGGCTTGTAGACGCGGTTGAAGGCATGCGCGGCCGAATAGACCGCGAAGCAGATCTGGTTGTCGAGGCGCAGCGGCTGGTCCGCTGCCGATGATTTCCGGGGCATAGAGAATCTCACGAGGCTTGCTCCATTCTGGGGCCGGCCGGCGGCATATTCAATTGCGAACAATTAAATGTGAGGCTCCGTAATTTCAATTGCGCGCAATCTAATTGCCTGCGATAAGGATTGCACCAGCGAAAACCCAGGGAGACCAAAATGTCCGTGAACGTCCTCTACAAGACCAGCGCAAAAGCCACCGGCGGCCGCGACGGCCATGCTGCGACCCTCGACGGCGCGCTCGACGTCAAGCTCACCACGCCGAAGGAGCTCGGCGGCGGCGGCGGCGACGGCAACAATCCCGAGCAGTTGTTTGCGGCAGGCTATGCCGCCTGCTTCATCGGCGCGATGAAATTCGTGTCCTCGCAGGGCGGGCCGAAGGTTCCGGCTGACGCCTCCGTGACCTCGACCGTCGGCATTGGCCCGCGCGCGGCCGGCGGCTTCGGTCTCGACATCGACCTTGCCGTATCGCTGCCGGGCCTTGCCCGTGCCGAAGCCGAGGCACTGGTCGAGAAGGCTCACCAGGTGTGCCCCTATTCCAACGCGACGCGCGGCAATGTCGACGTCCGCCTGACGGTCGTCTGATCGTAGATTGGATTGGCTGGCCCGGGATCCCCCTCGGGCCGGCCGCTTCCGTTTGATTTGCCATTCGCCGGGATGGCGCCGCCGCGGCGCATGCGGCTCCCCGCAACAAGCCATTGCTGGCTCAGACGAACCTCGCTAGGCCTGTGATCAATATCAACACAGGGAAGCGAAGGCATGACTGAAGCCGCCAGTTCCGGAGCTGCCACGGGCGCAATGAGCGGCCTGCGCGTCATCGATCTCACGCGCGTGCTCGGCGGTCCCTATTGCACCCAGATCCTCGCCGACCACGGAGCCGACGTGATCAAGGTCGAGCCGCCCGCAGGCGACGAGGTGCGCGACTGGGGCCCTCCCTTCCACGAGGAAGACGCCGCCTATTTCATCGGCATCAACCGCAACAAGCGCTCGATCGGCCTCGACCTCGCCTCCGAGGGCGGCCGCCTCGTGCTGCTCAAGATGCTGGAGAGCGCCGACGTCCTGATCGAGAACTTCAAGCCGGGCACGCTGGAGAAATGGGGCATCGGCAGCGAGGTGCTGCGCGAGAAATTCCCGCGCCTGGTGCACTGCCGGATCTGCGGCTTCGGCGCCGACGGCCCGCGCGGCGGCAATCCCGGCTATGACGCCATCATCCAGGCGATGACCGGCATGATCGCGGCGACCGGCTCGCCCGAGAGCGGACCGATGCGGATCGGCGTGCCGCTGGTCGACATCGGCACCGGCCTCTATGCGGCGATCGGCATCCTGATGGCGCTGTCGGAGCGGCAGCGCTCGGGCCAGGGCCAGTTCCTGGAGACGACGCTGTACGAGACCGGTCTCGCCATCATGCACCCGCACACCGCGAATTATTTCATGCATGGCAAGCCGCCGTCGCTGACCGGCAACGAGCATCCCAACCTCGTGCCTTACGCGATCTTCCCGACCAAGACCGACGACATCTTCATCGGCGTCGGCAATGACGGCACCTTCCGCAAGCTCGCCAAGGAGATCGGCAAGCCCGAGCTCGGCACCGATCCGCGCTTTGCCCGCAACAAGGACCGCATCGCCAATCGCGAAGCGCTACGCGCCGAGCTCGCCGCCGTGTTCAGCCAGCACGAGGCCGAGCCGCTGTGCAATCGCCTCCTCGCCGCGGGCCTGCCCGCAGGCCCCGTGCAGAAGATCGACCAGGCGCTGACCAACCCGCACACGATCGCCCGCGGCGATATCATCGAGAAGGACTGGTACAAGGGCGTGGCGTCGCCGATCCGGCTCGATCGCAGCAAGCCGAGCCTGCGCAGCCTGCCGCCGAAATTCAGCCAGCACTCGGCCGAGGTGCTGGGCGAGTTCGGCTACTCCAAGTCCGAGATCAACGCGATGGTCGAGCAGGGCACGGTCTGCGGCCCCGAGCGCAAGCGCTGAGGCGTGACGCTATTGAACTGACAACGCGCCGCAAGAAAGGTGCGCTCCCTCGCCCGCTTGCGGGAGAGGGTTGGGGAGAGGGTGCCTCCGCAGTGAGACTCCCCAAGAGGAGAGAGCCCTCACCCGGCGCGTTGCGCCGACCTCTCCCGCAAGCGGGAGAGGTTGGAGCCCGCGGGCCGAGCGTCTGCCTCGCGCTATTCTGCTGACGACGCAGCGACCCAACCCATCACTCCCGAATGCTGCACCGCGAACGAAGAAACCTGCCCGCTCCGCATTCGCCTATTTGCCTGCTTCCCTTTTCCAGCGCTTGCCGCTTTCGTTTCGGCCGCTTACACAGTCATGTGAACGTCATATGGCGCTGCTAGCGCAAGCGATCATTTTTGACGGCCCAAGGGAGGTTTACTTGATGGCTCTTCGATACTTTGGAGCGGCTGCCGCTGTTGCACTCACGGTTGGAATGTCGGCCTCGCCGGCCTTGGCCGTGACCGAAATCCAGTGGTGGCACGCGATGACCGGCGCCAACAACGACGTCATCGTCAAGCTCGCCACCGACTTCAACGCGGCGCAGACCGACTACAAGGTGATCCCGACCTACAAGGGCAACTACGCCGATACGATGAACGCCGGCATCGCGGCCTTCCGCGCCGGCAACGCGCCCCACATCATGCAGGTCTTCGAAGTCGGCACCGCGACCATGATGGCGGCGACCGGCGCCGTGAAGCCCGTCTACAAGCTGATGGCCGAGGCCGGCGAGAAATTCGATCCCAAGGCCTATCTGCCCGCGATCAGCGGCTATTACTCGACCTCCAAGGGCGAGATGCTGTCGTTCCCCTTCAACTCGTCGTCGACCGTCATGTGGGTAAACCTCGACGAGCTCAAGAAGGTCGGCGTCGAGATCCCGAAGACCTGGCCCGAGACGTTCGCAGCCGCCAAGAAGCTCCACGACAACGGCCATCCGACCTGCGGCTTCTCCAACTCCTGGGTCACCTGGGTCAATCTCGAACAGCTCTCGGCCTGGCACAACGTGCCGCTCTCCAGCAAAGCCAACGGCCTCGACGGCTTCGACACCAAGCTCGAGTTCAACGGTCCGCTCCAGGTCAAGCATCTCGAGAAGCTGGTCGAGCTGCAAAAAGACAAGACTTACGACTACGCCGGTCGCACCAACACAGGCGAAGGCCGCTTCACTTCGGGTGAGTGCGCGATCTACCTGACCTCGTCGGCCTTCTTCGGCAACGTCAAGGCGCAGGCCAAGTTCAACTTCACCGCGGCGCCGATGCCGTATTATCCGGACGTCAAGGGCGCGCCGCAGAACTCGATCATCGGCGGCGCCTCGCTCTGGGTCATGGGCGGCAAGTCGGCCGACGAGTACAAGGGCATTGCGAAGTTCATGACATTCCTCTCCGACACCGACCGCCAGATCTACATCCACAAGGCCTCGGGCTATCTGCCGATCACCAAGGCGGCCTACGCCAAGGCGAAGGAAGAAGGGTTCTACAAGGACCAACCCTACCTCGAGACCCCGCTGCTCGAGCTGACCAACAAGGAGCCGACCGAGAATTCGCGCGGTCTGCGCCTCGGCAACATGGTTCAGCTGCGTGACGTCTGGTCGGAAGAGATCGAGCAGGCGCTGGCTGGCAAGAAGACCGCCAAGCAGGCGCTCGATGCCGCCGTCGAGCGCGGCAACACGATGCTGCGTCAGTTCGAAAAGACCGCCGTCAAGTGAGGCGATGAGCGGCAGGTCGCGACCTGGCCTGCCGCTCAGCTGACATCATGCAAAAGCAAGCCATTTTCCAGTCGAAGCTGTTGCCCTATGCGCTGGTTGCCCCGCAACTCGCGATCGTCCTGATCTTTTTCTACTGGCCGGCTGCGCAGGCTGTCATTCAGTCCTTCCTGCTCCAGGACGCCTTCGGTCTCTCGACCAGCTTCGTCTGGTTCGACAATTATCTCGATCTCTTCAGTGACGCCGCCTATTTCGAGGCGATCGTCCGGACCTTCTTCTTCTCGTTCGCGATCGCGGTCTCTTCGCTCTCCGTGGCCCTGCTGCTGGCGATCATGGCGGACAAGCCGATGCGCGGCGGCTCGCTGTATCGCACGCTGCTGATCTGGCCCTACGCCGTCGCGCCGCCCGTGGTCGGCGTGCTCTGGATCTTCATGCTGCATCCCTCGCTCGGCGTGCTCTCGCGCTATCTGCGCGAAGCCGGCATCGACTGGAATCCGCTGCTCGACGGCAACCAGGCCGCGACGCTGATCATCCTGGCCGCCGCCTGGAAGCAGATCTCCTACAATTTCCTGTTTTTCCTCGCCGGCCTCGCGAGCATCCCGAAGAGCGTGTTCGAGGCCGCCGCGATCGACGGCGCGCGTCCGATGCGGCGCTTCTGGACCGTGACCTTCCCGCTGTTGTCGCCCACCATCTTCTTCCTGCTGGTCGTCAACATCGTCTACGCCTTCTTCGACACGTTCGGCATCATCGACACCATGACCCGCGGCGGTCCGGGAACGTCGACGGTGACGCTGGTCTACAAGGTCTATTCCGACGGCCTGCTCGGCGGCAATCTCGGCAGTTCCGCGGCGCAATCGGTGATCCTGATGGTCATGGTGATCGTGCTGACCGGAATCCAGTTTCGCTTCGTCGAACGCAAGGTGACCTACTGATGGTCGAGGAAGAGGGTTTTCGGCGCTACGTCGCTCACGCCATTTTGTGGATCGGGATCGCGATCGTCGCGTTCCCCGTCTACATCGCGTTCGTCGCCTCGACCCAGGACAACGCGCTGATCGCGAACGGGCAGATGTCGCTGCTGCCGGGCGGCCATTTCTTCGAGGTCTACTACCAGACCATCTTCGTCGGCACGAGCGGCTCGACCCGCGAGCCCGTCGGCAACATGATGCTGAACTCGCTGGTGATGGCGCTGCTGATCGCGGTCGGCAAGATCGCGATTTCGATCATCTCGGCCTACGCGATCGTGTATTTCCGCTTTCCGTTCCGGATGCCGATCTTCTGGATCATCTTCATCACCCTGATGCTGCCGGTCGAGGTGCGCATCTATCCAACCTACAAGATCGTCGCCGACCTCCACATGCTCGACAGCTATGCCGGCCTGGCGCTGCCGCTGATCGCCTCAGCCACCGCGACGCTGCTGTTTCGCCAGTTCTTCATGACCGTGCCGGACGAGCTGCTGGAGGCGTCGCGCATCGACGGCGCCGGTCCCCTGCGCTTCTTCTGGGATACGCTGCTGCCGCTGTCGCGCACCAACATGGCGGCGCTGTTCGTGATCCTCTTCATCCTCGGCTGGAATCAGTATCTCTGGCCGCTGCTGATCACCACGCGCGACGACATGCAGACCATCCAGGTCGGCATCCGCAAGATGATCACCACCACCGACGCGCTGACCGAATGGCCGATCGTGATGGCGACCGCCGTGCTGGCGATGCTGCCGCCGGTGTTCGTCGTCGTCGCCATGCAGAAATTGTTCGTGCGCGGACTCGTGGAGACGGAAAAGTAAATCCCATGGCTAACGTTACCCTGCGCAACGTCCGCAAGACCTATCCCGGTGGCTTCGAGGCCATCAAGGGCGTCAATGTCGATGTCGGCGACGGACAGTTCTGCGTGCTGGTCGGTCCCTCCGGCTGCGGCAAGTCGACATTGCTGCGCATGGTCGCAGGCCTCGAAACCGTCACCGGCGGCGAGATCGACATCGGCGGCCGAATCGTCAACCAGGTCGAGCCCGCCGATCGCGACATCGCGATGGTGTTCCAGAACTACGCGCTCTATCCGCATATGAGCGTCTTCAACAACATGGCCTACGGCCTGCGCAACCGCGGCATGAAGGAGGCCGAGGTCAAGACCCGCGTCGAGGAAGCCGCGCGCGTGCTCGAACTATCGCCGATGCTGGAGCGCAAGCCGCGCCAGCTCTCCGGTGGTCAGCGCCAGCGCGTCGCCATGGGCCGCGCCATCGTGCGCCAGCCGAAGGTGTTTCTGTTCGACGAGCCGCTGTCGAACCTCGATGCAAAGCTGCGCATCGCGATGCGCGTCGAGATCCGCAAATTGCAGCGCCGGCTCAACACCACGTCGATCTACGTCACCCACGATCAGCTGGAGGCAATGACACTCGCCGACGTCCTCGTGGTGATGAACGGCGGCCAGGTCGAGCAGGTCGGCAATCCCCTGGCGATCTACGAGAAGCCGGCGACGACCTTCGTCGCCTCCTTCATCGGCGCACCGCCGATGAATCTGATGTCGATTCGCGCCGAGGAGATCAAATCGCAGCTCGGCAGCACCGAGGCCGGCATCCTCGGCATCCGTCCGGAAGATTTTGTCATCACCGACCAGACCCCGGCCGGCGGCATCGCGCTGCCGCTCACCGTGGAAGCGATCGAGCGCGTCGGCGCGGAGACCTTTGTCTACGGCACGCGGCAGCAGGACGAGCAGCGCGTCGCAGCCACCCCCGGCGAGCTGCCGCCCGGCGAGGTCATCGTCCGCATTCCCGGCTCCGAGGCACCGCCGATCGGTGAGAGGATCCGCGTCGCAGCAATGCGGGCGAAGCTGCATCTTTTCAGCGGCGACGGGCGGACGCGGATCGAGGCCTGACCGGTTCCACGGGTCCGCCGATTAAAAAACGCGAAAACAACCCCATGCACAGTAGCCGGGGGTCTGTTTTCGTTGAGATAAATAGGCCCGCAAATTCGTCGTGCCGGCCTTGTCGCGGGCATCCACGGTCTCAGTGGCGCGGGCAAGATCGTGGATGGCCGGAACGCAGGCGAGCGGAAGCTCCTGGCCTCCGGCCATTCCAGCTACGTCCTTGAACCCACACGGGGATATGACCATATTGCTGACCAAGGGGTGCCTTGACGGGCCCTGATGCACCAAAGTCGCTTCGAGAGGACTTTGTAAACTATGTCTCGTGTTCCCACGCTTTCCAGTCCGTTCCTTTTGGGTTTCGACGAGATCGAGCGCGTGCTTGATCGGGTCGTCAAAGGCGCCGACGGCTATCCTCCCTACAATATCGAGAGGTGTGACCGGTCGGACGGCCAGCCCGAGCGTTTGCGAATCACGCTGGCGGTCGCCGGATTCACCCGCGACCAACTCGATGTAACCATTGAGGAAAACCAGCTCGTCATTCGCGGGCGGCAGCAGGACGACAAGTCCCGGCAATACATCCATCGCGGCATCGCCGCGCGCCATTTCCAGCGCACCTTCGTGCTGGCGGAGGGGATGCTGGTGCTGGGTGCGGATCTGAAAAACGGGCTGTTGTCGGTCGATCTTGCCCGGCCTGAACCGGAGAGGATCGTTAAGACAATCGCTATCAATGAGCACGAATAATGGAACGAGTAGCGGACTCGACCGCTTAGTTTCGAGAGAGGAGTCGAGACCATGAGTGAAGGTCATGTTGCGTTCGAATACGAAGCCAAGAACGTCTCTCCCGAGACACTGGCAACCCTCGGCGAAGGCCATATCGCCTATGTGAAGCAGATCCGCTCGGAGGATGTGCCGGGCCTGTTTCCCGAAGCGCCGAAGATCGCGCCGGGCCTCAAGCTCTTCGCGCTCCACGCCGCCGACGGCACGCCGATCATGCTGACCGACAGCCGCGAAGCCGCGATCGCCAACGCCTGGAGCAACGAGCTGCAAGCGGTGAGCGTGCACTGAGCGCGCGCGCGTCGCACGAATAGAGTTTCAAGCGGGCATGCCTTCGGACGAAGGCGTGCCCGTTTTGCTTTGGCGGTCAAATTCGGATATGCTAAATTTTGGTTGTTTAGACTAGAGGCGATGAGCATGACCACCGCAAAGCGTCCCTCTTCCAAGAATGGCACCAGATCGCGCCGATGGAGCCTTCAAGATGCAAAAACTCACCTGAGTCAGATTGTCAGGGAGGCCCAGCGCACAGGACCACAACGGGTTACACTGCACGGCAAGGATGCGGCGGTTATCGTTGCCGCAGAGGAATTCGATCGCCTTCAGCGACCCGTGAGCGGCCGCGATATTGTGACGGCCTTTGCGAAGTCCCCGCTAGCCGACGTGGAATTCGAGCGCCTGACGGTCAAGTCCAGCGTTCGGGATGTCGAGCTTTGAGGGGCTGGCTGCTCGATACCAACGTCGTGTCGGAACTACGTAGGCCCCAGCCCAATCCTGACGTCATGGATTTCGTCGCGAGCCAAAGTGGAGAGGAACTCTACGTTAGCGACGTAACGATCGCGGAGATTGTCTACGGCATCGAACAATTGTCCGATGCTACCAGGCGCGCCGATCTTCGATCGTGGTTGGAAAACACAGTGCGACCATTGTTTGCGAGACGGATCCTTGCCATCACCGAAGACGCGATCGTGCGGTGGAAGGCGATGATCGTTGAGGGTCGCAAGCGCGGCCACACATTCGGCCAACCGGATCTGTTCATTGCAGCCATCGCAGCCCTGCAAGATCTCGCCGTAGTCACACGGGACATCGACGAATTCATCGAAGCACGCGTGCCGGTGTTTAACCCCTGGACGCAGAAGTTCTATCGCCACGGCAACGAGACGCTGATGCGGCCGCCAGTGACGCTCGAAGCAATCTCTACCCTATAGCGGAAGGAAGTTGACTTACGCCGCAGTCGCCAACGCTTGGAGCAAGGAGCTGCAAGCGGTGAGCGTGCACTGAGCGTACGCACGTCGCACGATTAGGATCTCAAGCGGGGCATGCCTTCGCACGAAAGCGTGCCCGCTTTGCTTCCGCATACTGCGTGCTATCAGCCGGAAGGCGACGCCGGGATGCTCAAATCCGGGTCATGCTCAGTTCTAGATTTGCCTGATAATCGATATCACCATGCAAAATAGCATCACGGCTCCCCACCCAAGTGCGACCCAGTAGAAACACACGCAGGCGCCGAAAACTGTCTCGTTACTTGTACGGGTTACATAGCCGTTACGGCTCCAAACTTTTCCCTTGGTACTCGCAAGCCGCAATTGCCAAGCTACGCTGGCCAACCATCCAAACATGCCGGCGAGTACGGGAAATGTAATCAAGGGCCAGCCCCCTCGCGAAGTTTACGGAGGCACGCCCCCGTCGCAGTACCTGAAAGCTCTCCCTTAGAAAGCGTCGGCAAATCTGGTCGAGCAAAGGAGCGAGCGAAGTCTCGATATATGAACGATTGGCTCTAACCTGTTAAGCCGCAGTCGCGGGCGGCAGTGCCAGCACGGAATAGATCGCCTGGGCGTCGCGCGAAGCGCGGAGCTTTTTGGCGATGTCCTGGTCGCGCAGCAGGCGGGCGATGCGGGCGAGCGCCTTCAGGTGATCGGCGCCGGCGCCTTCGGGGGCGAGCAGCAGGAAGACGAGATCGACCGGCTGGCCATCCATCGATTCGAAATCGATCGGACGATCGAGACGCGCGAACAGGCCAAAAATCTTTTCCAGCTTGGGCAGCTTGCCGTGGGGAATGGCGACGCCGTAGCCGACCGCGGTGGTGCCGAGCTTCTCACGCTGCAGCAGCACCTCGAACACGGAGCGCTCGTTCTGGCCGGTCAGCTCGGCCGCCCTGGCGGCGAGTTCCTGGAGCGCCTGCTTCTTGCTGTTGACCTTCAATGCCGGGAGAATCGCCTCGGGCGCGACCAGATCGGTAATCGGCATGGAAGGTTTCCGAGGTGAATTAAACCGTCAGGTTCCGAATTGGCCGGCTTGGTGAGAACCACGCCGGGCCGGCGTCAAGAAGGTGAAGCAGGAGGGGAACTTAGCCCGGTCCTGATGTGGGGCGCTTCTACTCCAACGCAATCCCGGTGCCAACTGCTGCGTGCGGCTTTGCCCCCGTCATTGTTAAGGCTGCGGATGGTACGGGCCCCGGTTCCGGCCCTAACCACCTGATTTGGCCCCCGGCGGGTCGATCCAGCCCACATTGCCGTCGGCCCGGCGGTAAATGATGTTCACCCGGCCGCTGGAGCCGTGCTGGAAAACCAGGCAGGGCGCACCGCTGAGGTCGAGCTCCATGACGGCCTCGCTCACCGAAAGCTGCTTCAGGGAGGTGGTGGCCTCGGCGATGATCACGGGGCTGTAGCCGGTGACCTCGTCTTCGTCCTCACCCTCGACCGGCGCTTCCAGCACGTAGCTCGTGGCATCCATGGCGGCGAGAGCGGCGGAGGCGACATGGGCCTTGCGGGCCGAGCGGTCCTTGAGCCGGCTCTTGTAGCGCTTGAGGCGCTTCTCGATCATCAGGAGCGCCAGGTCGGCACTGGCATAGGCATCGGGCGCGTTCGAATCGGCCTCCAGCGTAATTCCGGAATCGAGGTGCAGCGCGCAGTCGGTGCGGAAGCCGAAGCCGTCCTTGCTGAGCGTGATGTGCCCGGAATAGTTGCCGTCGAAATATTTACGCAGGACCTCTTCAGTCCGGTCGGTGACGCGGCCGCGCAGGGCCTCGCCGACGCTGACGCTCTTTCCCGAAATCCGAAGAGTCATGTGATACCTCGCTTGGTTTGACTGCCTAGCTTGGATCGGCCGCGAAGGGGGGATGAGAGTAGCGCGATTTCGCGCCAGCGCAATCAGGCCGGCACGGTGCTGCGGGAGCGATCGGACATTGCGGTGGAGAGGACGTTACCAAGAGCGCTCTGCTTGTCGCGGCGGCGTTGCACCGAGGAAGGAATGCGCATGGCTTCGCGGTACTTCGCGACCGTGCGGCGGGCAATATCAATGCCCGAGCCGCGCAAGCGTTCCACGATGGTATCGTCGGACAGGATCGCGGACGGCGCCTCCGAATCGATCAGCTGCTTGATGTGGTGACGCACGGCTTCGGCCGAATGCGCCTCGCCGCCGTCAGCCGAAGCGATCGAGGCTGTGAAGAAATATTTCAGCTCGAACGTGCCGCGATTGGTCGCCATGTATTTGTTGGCGGTGACCCGCGACACCGTCGATTCATGCATCTGGATGGCGTCGGCGACGGCCTTCAGATTCAGCGGCCGCAGGTGCGCCACGCCATGGGTGAAGAAGCCGTCCTGCTGGCGCACGATCTCGGTCGCGACCTTCAGGATGGTGCGGGCGCGCTGGTCGAGCGCGCGCACCAGCCAGGTCGCATTCTGGAGCGCGTCGGTGAAATAGGACTTGTCGCCGTCCTTGCCGATCTTCTTCGAGAGCTGCGAATAGTAGGTCTGGTTGACCAGCACGCGCGGCAAGGTGTCGCTGTTGAGCTCGACATGCCAGCCGCCGTCGGGACCGGGGCGGACATAGACGTCAGGCACCATGGTCTGGAGCCGGGCCGAGCCGAACTTCATGCCGGGCTTGGGATTGAGCCGGCGAATCTCGCCGATCATGTCGGCGATGTCCTCGTCGTCGACGCCGCAGAGCTTGCGCAAGGCTCCGACGTCGCGCTTGGCGAGGAGATCGAGATGCTCGACCAGGGCCTGCATCGCGGGATCGTAGCGGTCGAGCTCGCGGAGCTGGATCGCCAGGCATTCGCTCAAATTGCGCGCGCAGACGCCGGGCGGATCGAATTTTTGCAGCACGGCAAGAATGTTCTCGACGTCCTGTTGCGATGCGCCAAGCCGCTCGGCGGCCTGGCCGAGATCCGGCGGCAGATAGCCGGCCTCGTCGACGAGGTCGATCAGGTACTGGCCGATCATGCGCTGCGCGGCCCCGGTGAAAGCAACCGATAGCTGCTCGGCGAGGTGGTCGCCGAGCGTGGTCTCCGCGGCGACGAAGGCTTCGAGATTGTAGGCCTCGTCACCGGAGGCACCGCCGCCCCATTCCGTATAGGTGGTCGGCGCCGCATCCTGGGCGTTGCGAGCGGCAGCCTCGGCCGGCTCCTCGGAGAAGACGTTATCGAGGCCGGTGTCCATGGTCTGCTCGATCTCGGCGCGGGTGCCGAGATCCTTGCTCATCCATTCTTCCTGGCCGGGTTCGAAGGCCTCGCCCGGACCGCCGCCGGGCTCGTCATTGTGGCCGCCGTCGCTATCGTTGAACTGGCCGGTCTCGGCCGGGGCTTCGCCGGCCGGGGGCTCGTCATTGGCCCGCTCCAGCAGCGGATTACGCTCGAGTTCCTCTTCCACGAACGTCGTGAGATCGAGATTGGACAATTGCAGCAGCTTGATCGCCTGCATCAACTGCGGCGTCATGACCAGCGACTGCGATTGCCGGAACTCTAATCTCTGCGTAAGCGCCATGAAGCAAGAACCGATCCCAAAAGTTGGTCCGATTTTTGCTTATCCTAGTCCGAGCCTGATGTACACGTCTTGACGAAATGGAAAATCGGGCTAGAGGCGGAACTCCTCGCCAAGGTAAAGACGGCGTACGTCCGGATCGGCGACGATCTCATCCGGGCTCCCCTCGGTCAGGATTTCACCGGCATAGACGATGTAGGCGCGATCGGTGAGGCCGAGCGTCTCGCGAACATTGTGATCGGTGATCAGCACGCCGATGCCGCGGTTGGTGAGATGGCGAACGAGGTCCTGGATGTCGCCGACCGCGATTGGATCGATGCCGGCAAAAGGCTCGTCGAGCAGCATGTAGTTCGGACGCGTCGCCAGCGCACGCGCGATCTCGACGCGGCGCCGCTCACCGCCGGACAGCGCGATCGACGGCGATTTACGTAGGCGCGTGATGTTGAATTCGTCGAGCAGCGAGTCGAGTTGCTGCTCGCGCTTCTTGCGCGAGGGCTCGACCACTTCAAGCACGGCACGGATGTTCTGCTCGACGGTGAGGCCGCGGAAGATCGAGGCTTCCTGCGGCAGATAGCCGATGCCCAGTCGCGCACGCTGATACATCGGCAGCTTGGTGACGTCGTGGCCGTCGAGTTCGATCGCGCCGCGGTCGGCCTTGATCAGGCCGGTGATCATGTAGAACACGGTGGTCTTGCCGGCGCCGTTCGGACCGAGCAGGCCGACCGCTTCGCCGCGGCGCACATAGATGCTGACGCCGCGCACGACCTGACGGCTGCCAAAACTCTTTTCCACGCTATGCACAGCCAGGTAGCCCGGCCGCTTCAAGAGCTGAGGCCCGCCGGAACCATTGGGCCTGGCGGCGGCCCTGACGGGATGAACCGCCTGCGCACGCGGCGCGGCTTGATGGAACTGGTCGGGCGTATGGATCGGCTGGTCACGGGCAATCGGCGGCGCGTCTCGGACAGGGCTGGCCACGAGACCGCCGACGCTGTCACCGAGCGCGGTGATGTCCTGACGCGCAAATCCTGGCCGGCCGCGCTTGGCGGGGCGCCGACGGAACATGCTGAAGAGATCGACCATCCCCGCCTTCTAGCCTTTCGCGACGATCCTGCGCGGAACTGCCCAGTGAAACACCCCCGATAAGCGGCGAACCCCGCTTCGAAAGCCCTTCGCACCAGATACAGTCTCGCCGGGCAAGCTTCAACCTCGGATCAGCAGTGCTCGGCCCAAGCATTTGAAATCATTCTTCAAATTTACTTCGGCTTACTCGCGCCAGGCAGTTGCAAAGGCCCCGCGCCGGGCTTGCCCGATCCTCCGGATCCGCAATCATTGCCGCCGCCTTGTGGCAGCAGCGCCTGCACCCGGCCGGTGTCGGATTCCACACGGGACACGCCGGTGGTCATGTCGACCGCCAGCCGGTCGCCGCGCAGCACGTTCTTGCACTGCGTCAAGACGACGCCGCCGAGCATGGTGATCTGATTGGTCCTGGTGTCGAACACGGCGGTCTCGCCTGTCACCACCTGGTCCTTCTGGGTGACGACGACATTGCCGCGCGCCTCCAGCCGCTTGATCGAGGAGCTGCCGCCCGGTCCCGGCGTCGCCGACTGCATCGGAGCGCCCTTTGTCGCCTTCGCCGCAGGCTGCGGTGTCGCCGGCTTGTCGCCGCCCGAATCGTAAAACACCACCAGCGTCTTCGAGGTCATGGTGGTGTCGCCCTGGATGACCTTCACATTGCCGGAGAAGGTCGCCTCCTTCTTCTTGTCGCGCATCTCGAGCGAGGCAGCTTCGATCTGGATCGGTTGATCGCGATTCTGCGAGAAGCCCTGCATCGCGTTGGGCACGCCTTGCATCGTGCTCTGCGCGATTGCCGCACCCGTTGCGACCAGTGCGACGCCGACGGCGAGCGCGGCCGCACCAGTGATGACGCGCCGCTTGTCTTTGTTGCGCGGAAAAAACCTGATCATGAAAATCACTTTGAATTGGCAGACTTGTTCTGGGGCGTGCGCGTCTTCACCGGCGGCGCAGGCTCGGATGGCACAGGCTGAGCGGCGGCAGGATCGTCCAGCTTGTCGAGATGCATCACCACATTGCCCTCGAAGCGGACGACATCGCCGCCTTCCGTGATCCGCAGCCGATCGGCGGTCAGCGTGCCGTTGGTCAGCTTGACGTCGACATGCTCATCCGACGAGACCGTGCCCTTGCCCATGTCGACAAAGGCCGAGTTCAGCCGCGCCTCGTAGCCGGTCGAGGTGCGCAGGAAGATGTCCTTGTGCAGGTCGAGCTGCTGCTGCTTGTTGTCGAACCGTCCGGTGCGGGCATCGAGGAAAAGGGTCGATTGGTCTTCCATCAGCACTTTCGCGCGCAAATCATGGAGATCGACATGGTCGGGATCGGTGATGTCCTGTGTCGCGGTCTTGGCCCAGAGCTCGTAGGGCCGCTGGTCCGGGGTGAAGCCGGACATATGCGGCGATTCCATCGTGATCTTGGTGCCTGTCACCACGAGGTTTCCGGAGTCGAGCTTCACCGGGATCTTGAAGGGATTGAGGAAGGTTGACACGGCCACGATCACAGCCATGGCCACGGCCACCGTCGCCGGCACCGCGATGCGCAGAATCCGCACCAGGCGGCTGTGGCGAGCCGCGCCGGCGAACTTCGCCGCAAGCGCGGCGTCATAGGTGGGATTATGGGCCGAATTCAACTGGGCTCCTGAGGTGTCGCTCGCCTGGTCCGGTTGACGGGCGCCCCATTGTAGCCGGCAACGCCAAAATATGCAGCCGGCGACAGGCCGTCAGGAAAGTGACCGAAACGGGGCGACCGCCCAAGCGAGCCGCCACGCGAAGCTCTAGGAATGCGCAAAGATGTCTTCTTCGGCCCAGCCCTGGAGGTCGAGCAGGGCGCGGGTCGGCAGGAAGTCGAAACAGGCTTTTGCCAGCGCGGTGCGGCCTTCCCGCGCCAGCATGGCATCGAGCCGCTCGCGCAAGCCGTGCAGATGCAGCACGTCGGAGGCGGCGTAGGCGAGCTGCGGCTCGGTCAGGCTGTCGGAACCCCAATCGCTCGATTGCTGCTGCTTGGAGAGATCGACATTGAGCACCTCGCGCACGAGGTCTTTGAGGCCATGGCGGTCGGTATAGGTGCGGATCAGGCGGGAGGCGATCTTGGTGCAGTAGATCGGCCCGGTCATGACGCCAAACGTCTGGTAGAGCACCGCGACGTCGAACCGCGCAAAGTGGAAGATCTTTGTGATCGCGGGATTGGCCAGCAGGGCCTTCAAATTCGGCGCGTCGGTATGCCCCTTGGGGATCTGCACCACGTCTGCGCTGCCGTCGCCGGGCGAGAGCTGCACTACGCAGAGCCGGTCGCGGTGCGGATTCAAGCCCATGGTCTCGGTGTCGATCGCCACCGCTCCGGTGTAGCGGGACAGATCGGGCAGGTCGCCGCGGTGCAGGCGTACGGTCATGGCGTTTCAAACCTCAATCGAATCGGTGCGCTTTGGCAGGCTAATACCCGGGACAGACGCTGGCGAGGGCCGGCCGCGATGTATCCGCTGGCAGCCGCCGGCGCAAGCATCAGGCGCGGCTGGTCATACAGAGCTGCGGCGCTACTCGTCATCGTCGTTCGTCATTGTCTTTTGGCATCGCCGGCAAAACCGGATTGGGGCCTGACGTAAATGGTCTCGTAGGCGCCGGTGTATTGCTCGCGCCAGCCTCGGCGCTCCACCAGAAACTGCCGGAGCTGGTCGTGCGCCTTGACCCATAGCACGGCGTCGATCCGGTATTTGTCGAGCACCATGTCCCACGCGGCTTCGTCGACCGCCCAGCTCACCAGCTTGAAATAGTCGCGCAGCAGATCATCCGGATAGGCCGTTGCGGCGCGGCCATCGACGAACAGAGGGACAGTTCCGTGCGTCGCGAAAATCAGGTAACCGCCGACGTTCCAATTGTTCAGCACCCGCTGACCTGCGAGATGCTTTTGCAGATAGCCGGCATCTTCGGTCGACAGCATCTGCGGAAGTGCGAGCGCCGGCGCAACGCGTAAGTAGGCCATCGGCAGGGTGCACAGACCGACGATGCCGGCGGCAAGCAACGGTCCACGCACATCGAGACCCGTGAGACGTTCCGGCAGCAAGCGGCTGAGGTGAAGCGCCATCGGCGCGGTCGAGAAGATGAAGAAGAAGGCGATGTACCTGAACTGATACAGCCCCAGAATCAGGAACAGCCAGGACATCAATCTCGGTTCGAGCGGGATTGGCCTGGAGTTTCTGTAGCGCAGCTCGAGCGCAACGAAGACCAGCATGTACAGGATGCCGGGAATGCTGCCGGGCATTTCCATGTTGTGATAGTAGGACAGCCATTCGCCGATATTGCCCTGGACGAAGTGCCCCATCGTCGCGGCGGCGCCGGCATAGATATTCCAGCCGAGCGGGTTGACGAATGTCGCAGCAAGACACCCGATTCCGGTGAGCGCAAGGATCCTGAGGTCAGACCAGGCCGCTCTGAGCAAGGCCGCGCCGAAGAACACGCCGATCACGAAGAAGCCGAGCAGAAAGCCACCGTGCAGATTGGCCCAGAGCGCCATCAACACGGGAAGCACGAACCATCGCGTTCGTCTCAGGCACTCGCGGTAGAAGACGACGCAGAACAACATCGTGCATGTATTCGGCGAGACCGCGAGATACATGTTCGGCGAAGCTTCGTAGGCGGGATAGAGCAGGCAGGCAAAGAAGACCGAGACGCAAACCGCGATCGCCGACGCGCCGTAGCCAAGAGAGATCGCAGTCAGGGTGCCGACGATCGCCGCGCCACAGGCCACCGTCAGCACGACGAGGCCGCCAAAGCCCGCGTATTGAAACGTCGCACTGGCAAGCGCGTCCCAGAGCCAGGACAGATTGAACCATGGCTTGTCGCCGTGGGTGAACGACCAGGGGTCCTGGGGCGGGATAGCGTTGCTGTCCCGGATGAGATCTCCGGCCGCCAGATGCCAGCCCAGATCGTAGTGACCGAGCAGAAGCGGCGCGTTCAAGAGGTAGAACAGGCAAATGAACGAGATCAGGAACAGATAAATTCCCGATCTCAGGAAAAACGGGCTGATCGCGTTCGCAACCTTGTCGAATGCCGACGCGCGCCAGACCTGGTACTGATCCACCGCTTCCCTCACGACAAAGCGAGCCCGATGGCTCTGCGTGCTCGCCGACCGCCGGTTGCGAGCCTGACCGCTGACTTAGGCCAAGTTGTCTAAAGTGGAGTAAATTCGGATGGCGCAATCGACGGGGTTTGACCGGATGAAACCGGGCGGCTCCAGACCGTCAAAACCGAATTTTCTACCGCGCGCGGGGGTTTGGTCCGCTCGGAGACGGCGGGGCGCAGAGCGCGCCAGCAGCGGGGCGGCGAAGAGACGCCGGTCCGGCGCCGATTCTGCCGTCACGTCAAAGAGCTGCTGAGAAAGATGGTGCCCAGGAAAGGATTGCATCGACTCCGGAAACGAACGTTGAAAACATTAGCAAATCGGCGTTGCGCTGGAACGATGTTACACAGTTTCGTTCCATGGGCAAGTTCCTGACTAGTCGAGTTTCCCTCGCTCCCTCCGGGATCACCATGGTTGATCGCTGAGCCCGAATTGCACAACCGAGATGGCGAGCTCGCATCGGCCCCGCGAGCCCACGCGAGAGACCATTCTTGGAACTCTCTAAAGCAGCGCACGCTCTTTCGTTTGCTGCCGGTGAATACAGCAGAACTGTACGCACCGTTCCCCGCGAAGCTTCGCCTGCTCGGTCGAACTTCTAGAGCCATGCAAGTCGCGACGCGACGCCTCGAAACCCGTTGAGCTAGGCCAGTGTTGTGGGCTTAACCATCGACATCTCTGTCAGGTGCTTGCTCCAGTACCTTACGTGCATCGCTTGCGATCTTGAGGCAAAGCTTCAAACAATCTTCCACTACCTCGCGCGCCTTTTCTGGCGTCATCGGGTGCTTGGCTCTCCTTCGGTCTGTAAAATTTGCTAGCTCCGCAGCGGTATGTGCATACGATCCGCGAGCATCGGAAAGCGTTCGCAATGAGTTCGAGAAAGGAGGGTCGGTCGAGATGTCAATGGCAACCGGAGTCAATATCGAGCGAAGATATTTCAGCGAGAATCCATGGTTGTCCGTGACTGCCCTTGAGTGAGCTTGTTTCACGTCGTCAAAGACTTTTCGCAAAGCATCAAAGTGTCGCGGCTGCTCTGCCTCCTCAATTTCCTCAATCTTTAGCTTAGCTCCGTAAGAGATACACAAAGCAAGAAGCGGCTGCGCAATGACTCTGGTTTCATACCAGTGCTCTATAGAGAATTTCATCAGCGCGAATGAGATCTTCTCAACAAAGTCTTCAAACGCCGCATGCGCTAGCAAGCAGTACGCTTTCACATGAAGATGATACTTATCTGGTCCGTCATCAGGATTAGCGGGGAAATAACGGGAAAGGAACTCTGCTTCGACCTGTTCTATTTGGCGGCCCAGCTCAGCGCTTAGATCGTCCACGAGAGGCATGTTCAATCATTCAGGCTTCGGCACGGGAACTTCATTGATCGTCGTGTGAAATGTCTCGTTCACGAGCTCGCGAAAAAGGTCAAACCGAGTGAAGTAGCGCTCTTTCGTTTTAGTCGTGGTTTCAATACTGTCCTGAAAAGCGCGCTTGGTTGAACTGAATGCTTTGAACGCCTCGACAAAACCCTGCTGATGGGCAATGAATGCCTGCTCTGGAATTCGGGCAAAGTAATACACCTGCACTTCAAATAGCGCCCGATTGAATCGGCTTTCCCAGTCTTTTACAAATTTTCGACCGACCTTGTTCGCTGGGAACACCTGCAACAACCTCTCAGTCCCGGTGTTGAACTGGTCGAACAAGCCGGTAGCCTCGGCCTTTCGGTCAGCGGCCCAACCTTTATTCATCTTGACCATGGTCGCGTCAAGAAAAGGGGTGAGATTGCCGTCGTAGTCGTCACCATACTTCGAAAACGCAATGTATCGGAGCAAAATCTCTGCGTCGCGCAGCCGCGCGTCAGGCTCTTCGAGACGCATCACGGTATGGAGGGGCAATTCTTTATTTGTCGACTCGATAATGAAATCGGCGAAAGGCCCCCGATTAAGAACTTGGCGGAGTTCCTGAGAAGATAGCGGGACAGAACCTGCGTTCAAACGATAAAAAATGTCGTACAGAACCCCCACGTCCTTGTAGTTTGAAATGATAGTGCACCGGATGTCCGCGTTGCGCAGGCCCCTCTGGTCTTCGCTTTCGGATTCCTCCTGCTGACCCTGTGCAGACGAACCAAGCTCCACGAACGATTTAGCGTTAAGGTCGCTACGCGTTTTCAGCCCACGAAGTTTAGGCACCTTCCAAAATTCAAACTTTGGTTCAAGAAACCCAGCGACCGCTAGTAACCGCTGTTTTCCATCGATGACTAAGAACGCGCCTTTCTTGCTCTGATCTTCAGCCAAGACAATTTCCGGAACCGGAACGCCGATAAGCAGCGACTCAATTAGCTTACTTCGCTTTTCATCAGTCCAAGCGTTACGCCTCTGAAACTTGGGATTGAGATCAATGTTCTCTCTCTCGATCTGCCGAACGATCGTCTCGACTGTCCAATCACGGGAGAAGACAACGAGATTCCGCGGCTCACTCACGGAGACTTCTTCTTCGAGCTCCTCATTCCAGTCTAAATCGTCAGTGTCCGACATATAACGCCCATCTCAGAGAAGCAAAACAGCGCCAGCTTAGAAGAGCATTCCAGGTGCGGCAAGCCATTAAGAAAGAGAGGATCAACTCGACGGTGGCAGCGAGCGACTAGATCAAAGAAGATAAGGTCGGACTACTCGACCCGAACAGTTCAATGCGAGGCGCACCTGCAACAGCAAAAATGTTGGGGTCCGCACGGAGACTGGACGCTTAAGCGCCGTAATAGCCCAGCCCAAAAACTCGTGGGGGTCTCGTATTCAAGACGTGACCTCCTTGGGCACAGCAGCTCGACTTCCCCCTCCCGCCACCTTCGGATTCTGGAAATGCGAACCTGGCATCCTTTCTTTTCCTTCGCTCCTTCGAGGGCGTGGCCTACGTACAAATGGTGAGTCAATTTGACTCAGACAAACGCCGTTGCTTGCTAGTCCTTCGAAAAATATGGTGACAACGCCGGTCGATCAAGTTTTTCGCGCGAGAGTGAGTGAGGACGAATGGACGTCAAACGGAAGTTCGTTGCCTACTATCGAGTGTCCACCCGCAGACAGGGCCAATCGGGCTTGGGCCTAGATGCCCAGAGGGCGGCCGTCGCGCAGTATCTCGCGGGCAGCCCAGCCAACATCATCGCGGAGTTCACGGAGGTCGAGAGCGGGCGGAGAGATGGAAGGCCAGCACTAGAGCAGGCGCTCACCTCAGCGCGGCTCCATCGTGCGGCCCTTGTGGTGGCGAAGGTTGATCGGCTCACGCGCTCGGTGGCCTTCCTGTCGCGCCTATTAGAGGCGGGGGTGGATGTACGGTTCGCGGACCTCCCCTCCATCGAGGGACCCACCGGGCGCTTCATGCTCCAACAGATGGCAGCCGTTGCAGAGCTGGAGGCCGGCATGATCTCGGCACGCACGAAGGCAGCACTCGCAGTAGCTAAGGCAAGAGGGCGGCGGCTCGGGGGCTATCGGGGCGGAGGTCTGACGCCGGACACGAGAGCGCTTGGCAGGGAGGCACAGTCAGTTCATGCGGACCGGCGAGCGGCGGACTTAGCGCCTCTTTTGAAGCAACTCAGGGCCGAGGGGGTGCAGTCACCCACAGAGATCGCACGGGCCTTAACCGCGCTGGGGATCCCTACAGCAAGAGGGCGGGGCAACTGGTCGGCACCTGCCGTCTCACTGATTGAGGCGCGACTCACTACGCCTGTTCAGCGCGAACGAAAACGAGTCTGACTTTCGCTTTTTTCAAGGGGGAGAACTTTAGAAATTTTCTGCTCGCCTGCTCATTCTCTCACCGGCGCGAATGAATAAATAGAGAAACTGGAATCACCACAGGCGAAGAAATGTCTAAGCAAAGCGCAGAACCCCTTCGATATGACCAGAATGTTCGCGACGCGCTCGAAGCGTGCATGAAGTACTTGCAGGAATCAGCCGAGTACGTGGAAGGCGCTCGCAAAGAATTGCCCGATCCCGTGACGCTTCTCAGCGCGCGTTTTCCCAGCAGCCTAATCCTTCCCGCGAACAGTATCGATAAAGCCAAAGACCGCGTTTGGCCGACCATTTCGGCAAAACTCGTGGACAAGACGGTTAAGAATTTCCGCTATTTCGACCCTTGGTATTTCAACGTGATGCTACTGCTTGAGCTTTCGGGTGGCCGTTTCGTGTACGACAAGTCAAACCTCGGCCAATATGTCTACGTCGCATTCGCCGGATCAAACTCGCGTAAGAATTTCTCACTTCGTCGGATCGTTGCCAATACGCCCGCTTGGGCGGTGACCGAGGAGGGCGCGGGCAAGGCTGCTCATTATGACTATCGGCGCGTAACTCTGCATTGGCTGTGCAAGAATCTTCTCAGACTCAGCGGCAAGAAGACGAAGCAGATATCCAGCGACCGGGGAACAGTAGTTCGGTTTGCCGTCGATTTATTTCAGAAAGCGACCCGGCAAGGCGTCCATCCATCGGGCCTGACTGCGGCCGTCTATGAAGAGCTACTCTGGACTGCTCTGTACATTGCGGATGCCGTGCACGAAAAGTATCTACGTTCGAGGGCCGGCTATGTTTAGTCGCTCAAAACAGACGAAGGCCCTGAAGGAACGCATCCGTTTGGGCCCGCTCACGGCTGCCGCTACCTGTGCCATCCCGGGCTGCGGGCAGCCAACCATGAAGGCCGCGAAGCTGGGGTTGGCTCCGCACCACTGCCGGGAACATGTGGAGCGCCGGGCGCGACACGGCAGCTATTGGCTCAACACCTACACGGCCGCTGAACTAAAGCCGTATCTAACCGCCGCCAACGCTTACGTCTGCCTTATGGCAGCCAACGACAAGGTCATCGCCGCAGCGATAGCCGCCCTCCGCACGACATTAGACGAGGCTGGGCCGGTGGAGATCGCCACTCGACTGAAGGGCATGTCCGCTGCCAAAAGGGCGAAGATAGGGCTGGCGAGATTACGTGTCGCAAAGGTCGAGCCCGAACGCATTCTCTCTATCGTCCTGGCTGTGACCTCGCTGGCGGAATCCAAGGGGCACCGGACGAGGGAGTTTCGCACGGTTCAGGTTGCTAAGGCCGTCCACCGATTGGCAAGCGGCACGGGATGGGTGACCTATGACGCTCAGGGGCGAGCGCACCGTTCGACAAAGCGAGTTTATCCTAAATCGACTGGGCAAGTTTTGCGCCTGATGGGCCGTTTGTTGGGGACGGCTTGCGAGCTTACCTTGGAGCGGCACCTCCCGGGCGTGTCGGCGTATAAGCAGCGCTACGGCCGCCGATCGAAGCCGAGTTAGGCCCGCCCCGAGAATTTCGCGCAACAACCTCGCTCCCGAGAAATCAGGTGGCACTTCGACGGTGCGTGCATGTTCGATGTTTCAGCGGGTCACTTTGAACACCGATCTTAGGCAATCAGCCCCTCAATCACCGATGGCCGCTCAATCCAAAACAATGTGGTTTGACCCGCAACTACGCGCAAAGAGCGCCGAGCTTCGAGAGACGATCCGGAAGCTCAGCGATGCCTTATGCGAGCACGAGAGTGCGAGCGGCCTTCGCAAGCGGGCGCGGAAGGACGGCGACCGGGAGAAGTTTGCTGTCGCAGTTGAGGCGCTTGCCTGCAATCTGATACTGCTGAAGGCCGTCGCCACCGATGCTCTCCTTGCTGTGCCGCGCTCTCACAACTTCATCTGGCAGGGCACGGGACGAACAAACCCCGTGTTCGGGCAGCACTTCCTGACGTCCATCGATTTGTTGGTATCGCTGGGACTCATCACCGACAAGCAACGGGGCTACAGGGTTTCCGCCAAAGTGAAGGTGCCGTCGCTCATTGGGCCAACTGACCGCCTTGTGGAGCATCTGCCAATAGCACCGCCGGATTGGCGTGACGTGCATCAGATTGACGATCCGGTGTTGGTCATCCTCAAAGAAGGCAAGGACATCGAGGGCCGCGCCGCCGCCATTCCTTTTGCCGAGACCGCGCGGACCAAGAAGTTTGCGAACCAAATCCGCCGCATCAATAAGTCTCTGCGCGAAGCGGACATCGAGGTCATCGGTCAAAGCTCCAGCCTCTCTGTGGGAAAGGATGGCCAGATCATCGCCCCCTATCGTCGCTCGCTCCGCCGCATCTTCAATAACGGAACATGGCAACATGGCGGGCGGCTTGCTGGCGGTTTCTGGATGTCAATGGAGCGTTCGCAACGCGAGACTATCCGCGTCGATGGCGAACGGATTGCAGACGTTGATTATCGGCAACTCTTTCCACGTCTTGCCTATGTGCGGGCAGGACAGCCGCAGCCCGAGGGCGACATCTATGACGTGTTCGGAGATAGCACCGGGCGCGATGGCTGCAAGAAGCTGATGAATGCCCTCTTGTTTGCAGACGGCCCGCTGGGAAATTGGCCCGAGGACACGCGCCAACATTTCCCCGCAGGCACGAAACTCCGGCCGGCAATCGAGATGCTGACCGCACGCCATGCGCCTATCGCGAAGTTATTCGGAAGGGGACTGGGCTTCCAGTTGATGCGCATCGAGAGCGACATACTTATCGAGGTGATCACCTATCTGGCGAGCGTAGGTGTGACTGCTTTGCCGCTCCATGACGCCGTGCTCGTAGCGGAATCGAAGGCTGAGATCGCCGCAAAGGCCATGCGCGATGTTTTCGAGCGCTGGAGCGGCTCCCCGTGCGCGATTGTTTCGATCCGATTTCCGTCGAAAGAACAGTGACTTAGGTTCTTACGCCTCTGCTAATGGAGAGGGAGCTGTGTGGGGAAACTTTGAGGTGTAAGACTTGGAGGGTTAGCTCGGTGCCTCAAAGAGTTGCCCTCAAGTTGGGAGGGTGACGCCACCCCTCCTACATGGTCGGCCTCAAAGGACATCCCCTAAAACTAACCCTTCAGTCTAGTCCATATGTGCGGACCAAGGCGGTCTCAGTGCATACTCTTACGCAGCTTCCTAATGATCTCGCGGAGGTCATCGGCATACTCCTCGATGATGCGTCGAGCCTCCTCCATGCGCGTCGGCTTGGGCGTCGGACGTTTCTCGGTCTCTGGCTCGTCCATGCCTGAGACTTGGCAAGGGGACATAGGGGGCCATTGAGCTAAATCAACGGTCTCACTGTTCGGGCCTAACCCGAGGTCCGGTGCTCAAAGTGACCCCGCCTGACACCGGACGAAATTCAGGCCTAGCCCCGGATCCTCTTCTGGGGGACAAGCAGCCGATCAGGGGTCGTCTTCAAGGCACGAGCCAAGCGGGCCAGGACGATGATGGTGCAGTTGCGAGTGCCCCTCTCGACTTGACTGACATACGTGCGATCCAGCCCAGCCTCTAGGGCCAAATCCTCTTGGGACAGCCCTAGCCCTTTGCGGGCCTTGCTTGGGGCCTATCTTCACGCCAACTACAAAGACGATTCCTACGATAGCGCCCTTCGCGATGGCGCCGTGTTTGCTTGCTCAAAAATGGCGGCCTGTAAAGCGGCAGCAACCGAATATGCCAACACGCGCTAGCTAGGAGATAAACCGATTTCGGCTTGCGGGGACAAAACGGACACTGCTCAATGTCACGAGGCCGCTTGTGACCCAACCCGGATATCCGGCCGTGGCCGTATCACTGAAGGTGTCCGGAAGCGAAGCTCGGATGCTGGGAGGGATGGCAATGGCGAACATTGAACCGGCCGAACCGGCAGGGATTCGTCTTGACCGCATTTTGACTCGGAATTAGCTTTCCCAAGTCAGGATGCCGGTGGGGGCTGCTTTGCGCTTCGCTCCTCGCAATTGGCTTAAGCTACGCGTAGCGCCGGGGTCGACCGAAGCATATGCCATAGCGGTCGCTTGCGTTGCGATAGCTGCTCTCGTGCGGGCAGTCCTCGGCCTGATCGACAAGGACATTCTACCTTTACCGACTTTTTATCCGGCAGTGCTGATAGCCGCTTTGGTCGGTGGTTGGCAGGCTGGAATTCTTGCCACCGCCTTGGGAGGAATCATTGCTTGGTGGGCGTTCATGGCCCCCTCGTACTCATTCGCCCCATTAACCCCGGGGCAATCGATAGGTCTCGTTTCCCATGCTGTGGCGGCTCTGATCATCGTCTGGGGTGCAGATCATTACCGTGCTCTAGCCACGCGCCTTGAAAATGAGGAGGAACTGCGTAAGCTTGCGGTGGAGGAACTTGCACATCGATTGAAGAACAAGATCGCAACCATTCAGGCTGTTATCAGCTCCAAGCTTCGCGACAATCCTCAGCTTCGAGGTGAGATTCAGGGGCTCTTGCAGGCATTATCGGCGACGGACGAACTGGTTATGAAGTCCCAGGGTCGCGGTGCCAGTATTCAAGATATAATTGAGACCGAAGTGAAGCCCTACGATCGTGGCCAGATATACCGGGCTGGCCCCACCGTTTTTCTGCCGCCCAATTTGGCTATGACCATGGGGCTCGTGGTCCATGAACTCACCACCAATGCGGCGAAATACGGCGCGCTTTCGACCCCGCTCGGGCGATTAGCTATTACCTGGTCCGTTTCAGATGGACGTTTGACCGTAGACTGGCAGGAAAGCGACGGGCCCAAAGTATCTGCTTCAGATGTTGCCGGATTTGGAACGCGGCTGCTGGGACGCGCTTTGGATCAGTTCGGAGGAACGATAGTGAGAAAGCTTGAGCAGACCGGACTGGTGTGCAAAATGAGCCTTGATCTTCCCGTTACCTCAGACATTGCTTCACCACCCGCAGGCAGCGAAGACGGTGCGACCTTGAATTTGGGCGCAGGGGCACCACCAATGTGATGCTCGAACTCAAAGTCTGCCCAGCGCCTACAGGCTTAGCCCGCTATCACGCACCGAACAATTCAGTCTAGCAAAGTCACTTCCGCTGCTGGCCGATTTTGTTGCAAAAGTATTTTTGGGGCGGTGAACTGAAATTTTCAGAGCCGCTGATGCCTCTCGCGCCTCGCGATGTGAGGGACCATATCGTTTCACGCCAAAACGACCACGGACCTTCGTATCGGCGCCACGCAGCCTCGCAGCGACAGAGATGTGTCGAAATCGACTTTGGGGAGATTTTTGGCGTCGTCGGATTTTCGACTTTTGCAACAAAATCGGCCTATAGCGGACCTTGCAGGCCCTAAGAATTTTGTCGGCTAGCGGTGGCGTATGCGACGGCGATGGCCGGAAACCGAGTGATGGCGTTCGCCTTTGCTTTGATAGTCACGTCCCCATAACCCTCCGAGACATTGCGCGGCGCATGCCCCTGAATGGCGTCCAGCACGCGCATCTCAACGCCCTGATCGATGCCAATAGTTTTGAAGCGGTGGCGCCAGCCGTGGCTTGGATCAACGTTCTTGTCTTTCACCACCTCGCGCACGAACTCATTGACCTTATTCCGCGCCGTCTTCACCGCATTGCGCACGCCCAATTCGTCAGCCTTCGGATCAATGAATAGATAACCGCCCTTCGACCTCTCAAAGAATGCCAAGAAGCCCTCCTCGATGATTTGCCGATGCAGCACGACATCGCGCGCTTCATCTGTCTTCACCGGCCCCGCCTCAGGCGTGACATGCAGCACCCAGAGCTTGCCTTCGCGCCTAATGTCCTCTTTGCGAATCTGGATCATCTCGCCCACGCGGGCGCCCGTGAAGGCACACAGCCACGGCACCCACCGCTTAGCCGCTGCCAGCTTCGGGGCTTCCCGGCCGGGCACGAACTCGCGGGCATGCTTCAGGATGGCTATAGCCTCCGAATCATAGAACCCCTTGGACCGGAGCTTGCGCGACTTGCCGACCTTGATGGTTATGCCTGCGGCCGGATTGCTGGGCAGCCGACGATTGACCACCGCCCATCCAAACACGGTCTTCATGCCCGCGAGGTCACTGTCCTTCACGGTCTTGGGGCTTACGCCGCTCTGAACGCGATAGTCCTTGAAGCGAACGATGTCCTCGGGCGTCACCCGGCTCGCGGTGTCATGTTTCAGGAAGTTAACGAGACGCGCCATTGAGTTGCGATAACTCTCATAGGTGCTCTGCTTACGGCCGGCCCGCTTGGCTTCCTTCCACCAATCCTCGACTAAGCCGGTAAGGGAATTCTTGAAGGGGCCCCGCTTTGGCTGTTCCTTCGGCGCATCTGCCGGGGCCTGCCACTCGGGAAAGCGAGCGGCCTTGGGGTCGAGCGAATAGTCTCCCCCTGCATTCCGTTGGCGGCTCGCGAAGGCGTCACGCAGCGCCATCCAAAAGGCGGTGAGCAAGTAACCTCGCGATTCGCTGTCCACCCGCCGAATGCCCTTGGTCAGCAAAAGGCGATCCACTAGGGGGCCGAGGGGTTTCTCCAGCCGCTGGGGCTCGCCATCTTGGCCAACCTTCTCCCACATCGCCACGACGGCGGCCCAATAGTCCTGTTCGTCTTGGCTCTCGGTGTCCGGCGCCCAGCCGACTCCGGGCGTGTGCACCATGGCCACACTCCGGGCGCGGCTCTCACTGTCCGCCCAAACGCGATAGAGTTCGCCCGCAAGCGCCGTGGCCTGCTTGTGCGTCAGATGGGCGGGAGCATCGTTGCGGAGCGCCTCCCAAACGGTCTCCAGAGAGGCCGCAGCGACCGCCTGACGCCTTTTTGTCTCGCTCGGGTCCGCCGTGCGAAGGGAGAACCGGACGGCCTGAGCGCTCTCGCTGGGCGTCACGAAAACGAAGCCGTCGCCAAGCGGAATCGCGAGGGGAATACCAATCGCTTTCTCCCTAACATCGGTGGGAATGCGCTGCACGAAAAGAGAATTGCGAGAACCATCCCGGCGCATCGGCCGAACAACCCTATACAGCAATGTTACGCCCCATTGTTACACAGTATGGGTCAGCGCAACACTCTGATGGGGCTTAACTTCTTGGGAAAACTCTATTTCCAGAAGTGTGTGGTGCCCAGGAAAGGACTCGAACCTTCACGGCCGTTAAGCCACTGGCACCTGAAGCCAGCGCGTCTACCAATTCCACCACCTGGGCATGCCGTTTGGGGCACGGAGGCGGTTACTACGGTTCGGTGACGCGGTTGTCAATTCATGCTTGAACCTCGCTTCCGGATGCGGATTGCGCATCGCAAACCGGCCCGATACAAGCCTGATAACACGCACTCTTCCTGCAGGAATGGACCTCCATGGCATCGAATCTGGAAACTCTCGTCACGGTTTTCGGCGGATCGGGGTTTTTGGGCCGGAATGTCATCCGCGCGCTGTGCCGGCGGGACTACCGGATCCGGGTCGCGGTGCGGCGGCCGGAGCTGGCCGGCTACCTCCAGCCCTCCGGTAAAGTCGGGCAGGTTCACACCGTGCAGGCCAACTTGCGCTATCCGGCCTCGGTCGAGGCAGCGCTGCGTGATTCGCATGTCGTGATCAATCTGGTCGGCATCCTCGCCGAAGGCGGCGCGCAGAGTTTTGACGCCGTCCAGGCCAAGGGCGCCGAGACCGTCGCCAAGGCGGCCGCGGCCGCGGGGGCACGCCTGATCCATGTCTCGGCGATCGGCGCCGACGCTGAATCGCCCTCGCGCTACGCCCAGGCCAAGGCGGCCGGCGAAGCCGCGGTCTTGGCCGCGGTGCCGTCGGCGACGATCTTCCGTCCGTCCGTGATGTTCGGCCCCGAGGACCAGTTCACCAACCGCTTCGCGGCGCTGGCCCGGATGTCGCCGGTGCTGCCGCTGATCGGCGGGAGTACCCGGATGCAGCCGGTCTATGTCGGCGACGTCGCCACCGGGATCGCGGATGCCGTCGACGGCAAGGCCAAGGCGGGCGCCACCTACGAGCTCGGCGGACCGGAAGTGCTGACCATGCGCGAGATCATCGAGGCCATTCTCGAGATCACCGATCGCAAGCGGATGCTGGTGCCGCTGCCGTTCGGGCTGGCCCGCTTCCAGGCCAATTTCCTGCAATTCGCGCCCGGCGCGATGAAGCTGACCCCGGACCAGGTCACGCTGCTCGCGCGCGACAATGTCGTGTCGGATGCGGCGAAGGCCGCCGGCCTGACGCTGGAAGGCCTTGGTATCACCGCCGACTCGCTCGAAGCGATCGCCCCGCAATATCTCTGGCGTTTCCGCGCCGCCGGGCAATTCCAGCGCAAGAGCGCGTAACCATCCGCCGTCATGGCCGGGCTTGCGCCGGACATGACGAATGTGCGTACCGGGCTTACTGCCCCATGGCCAGCGCGATCAGGCCGAGCGTGCCGACGATCACGCGCCACCAGGCGAACACCACGAAACCGTGGCGGGTGACGTATTCCAGGAACGTCTTCACCACGATGATCGCGGTGACGAACGACACCACGAAGCCGATCGCGACGATGCCCATGTGGTCCATCGTCATCTCGGAGCGGTTCTTGTAGAAATCATAGGCGAACGCGCCGATCATGGTGGGGATGGCGAGAAAGAACGAAAATTCCGCCGCGGCGCGCTTGTCGGCCCCCAAAAACATTGCCGCGACGATGCTGGCGCCGGAGCGCGACACGCCCGGGATCATCGCGATGCACTGCGCGATGCCGATATAGAGATACATCAGCAGCGGAAACCGGGTGGCGTCATGCTCGCGCGCCTTGAGATCGAGCTTGTCGACCCAGAGCAGGATGGCGCCGCCGACGATCAGCGAGAAGCACACCACCCACGGATTGAACAACATGCTCTTGATGTATTTGCCGGCGACGAGACCAACGACGACAGCGGGCAGGAACGCCACCAGCACGCCGATCACGAAGCGGCGCGCATAGGCATCGCCCGTGAACATGCCGATCGCGACGTCCCACAATTTCTTGAAGTACAGCACGACGATCGCGAGGATCGCGCCGAGCTGGATCAGAACCGTAAACGAATCCCAGAACGCGCCCTCGCCGAGATGGAAGAAGCGCTCCGCAAGCAGCAGGTGACCGGTCGAGGACACGGGAAGGAACTCGGTCACACCCTCGATGATGCCGAGGATCACTGCCCGTATTGCGTCTGACATATTTACGGTCCATTTCCGCAGGAAAAGCGGGGCTCTTCTCGCCCATCCGCCCCATTGCTGCAATCGCAAAATGCGGCGTCACGCCCTTGCTTCGCGGTTTTGAATGACTAGTGTGGCGCCGCACAAACATTGATGGATTCTTAAGCACCATCAAATAGTCAAAGGCTTCATGTTCACGCTGTTTCATCATCCGTTCTGTCCGCATTCGCGGTTCATCCGCCTGATCGCGGGGGAATACGGGCTTGAGCTGAAGCTGGTTGAAGAGCGCAGCTGGGAGCGGCGCGAGGCATTTCTGCTGCTCAATGCGGCGGGCACGACGCCCGTTCTGGTGGACGACGAGCAGCCGCCCATTCCGGGCGCGGCGATCGTCGCAGAATATGTCGACGAGGCCTATGGCGCCGAGATGGGACTCAAGCGCCTGATGCCGGACACGATCGGCGAGCGCGTCGAGGTGCGCCGGCTGATGGCCTGGTTCAACGAAAAATTCTTCGAGGAGGTCTCCCACCCGCTCGTCACCGAGCGCATCTACAAGCGCTTCATGAGCGAGGACAATGGCGGCGGCCCGCCTTCGGCCGACGTGATGCGCGCCGCGAAGGCAAATGTGCGCTATCATCTGGCCTATATCGGCTGGCTGGCGCAGACGCGTAATTTCCTCGCCGGCGACCGGCTCAGTTACGCGGATCTCGCCGCCGCGGCGCACCTCTCGGCGATCGACTATCTGGGCGACGTGCCATGGAGCGAGGACGACGCAGCAAAGGCGTGGTACGCGCGGGTGAAATCCCGCCCGTCGTTCCGTCCGCTGCTGAGCGAATGGCTGGCGGGCGTACCGGCGTCGCGGACCTACGTGGACCTCGACTTCTGAACTCCGGTCCGACCGAACTGAAGACGGCGCTTGCAAACGAGGCACGCGCGCTCGGATTCGACTGCATCGGCGTCACAGAGCCCGGCACGATCGAAAGCGCCGGAAAACATTTTCTGGAATTCATCGCATCCGGCGGCCATGGCGACATGGACTGGCTCGCCGCGCAACCGGAGCGCCGGGTCGATCCGCGCGGGCTGTGGCAGGACGTGCGCAGCGTCATCATGCTCGGCGTCAATTACGGCCCCGACCAGGATCCGCTCGCGATCCTCGAACAACGCACGCGCGCGGCGATTTCGGTCTATGCGCAGGGCGACGACTATCACGACCTCATCAAGAAACGCCTGAAGGCGCTGGCGCGATGGCTGGTTGCGACCGCACCGTCCGACGTGAAAGTGTTCGTCGACACTGCCGCCGTGATGGAGAAGCCGCTGGCGCAAGCTGCGCATCTCGGCTGGCAGGGCAAGCACACCAATCTGGTCTCGCGCGAATTCGGCTCGTGGCTGTTTCTCGGCGCGATCTACACCACGCTGGAGCTGCCGCGCGACGACGCCGAGATCGATCATTGCGGCTCGTGCCGGGCGTGTCTCGACATCTGCCCGACCGCGGCCTTCCCCACGCCCTATAAGCTCGATGCGCGGCGCTGCATCTCGTACCTCACCATCGAGAACAAGGGGCCGATCCCGCGCGAATTTCGCAAGGCGATCGGCAACCGCATCTATGGCTGCGACGATTGCCTCGCGGCGTGTCCCTGGAACAAGTTCGCGCAGGAGGGTCGCGAGGCAAAGCTCGCGGCGCGTGACGAATTGCGCGCGCCAGGTCTCGCCGAACTCGCCCGGCTCGACGACGCTTCGTTTCGCGCGCTGTTCAAGAAGTCGCCGGTCAAGCGTATCGGCCGCGATCGTTTTTTGCGGAACGTGCTGATCGCGATCGGCAACTCCGGCGATCCGGCACTGGCGGACGAGGCGCGGCGATTGCTGGATGATGCGAGCCCGCTGGTGCGGGGGGCTGCGGTGTGGGCGCTGAGGCAGTTGTTGTCAGATGCAGGGTTCGCTGCAATGAGGGCAGCTGCAATCGCGGGCGAGCGCGATGACAGCGTACGCGAGGAGTGGCGGGCCGCGTCCTGATCTTCATCCTGAGGAGCGCGCTCTTCGCGCGTCTCGAAGGATAGAGGCCGAACTGAAAGAGCCGGGCCTTCATGGTTCGAGACGACGCTTCGCGCCTCCTCACCATGAGGATTGGGGACCTTGATTTCCCCACGCGTTCCTTCAATCTCGCGCGCCATGACAAACATGCCTTTCTTCACTTGCGACGGCGACACATTCCATCCGACGGAAGCCGCCAACGGTCCGTGGGATCCGAAATCGCTGCACGGACGCGTCATCATCGGCCTGCTCGGCTTCGCCATCGAGGAGCGGCATTCCGGCCCTGAATTCGTGCCGGCGCGGCTGACCGTCGACATGTTTCGGCTGCCGACCATCGACAAGCCGATCGAGGTGACGACGCGTCTCGTGCGCGACGGAATGCGCATCCGCGTCGTGGAAGCGGAATTCTTGTCCGGCGGCGTCGGCATGGCGCGCGCCTCGTGCCAGCTGTTGCGGCGAACGCAGAATCCGGAAGGCAATGTCTGGTCGCCGCCGAACTGGGACGTACCGAAGCCCGCCGACATTCCCAAGCCCACCGATCCCAGGCTCGGCATGAACGGCAAATGGGCGACGCGGCCGATCGTCGGCCATATGGGCTCGCTCGGGCCACGAAAACTCTGGATGAGCGAGGTGCGCGAGCTGGTGGCGGGCGTGCCGATGACGCCGTTCGTCCACGTCGCCACCGGCGCCGATTTCGCCAGCCCGTTCGCGAACGCCGGCGACAAGGGGCTCGGCTACATCAACAGCGACGTCACGATCTATCTGCACCGCTTGCCGGTGACGAACTGGATCGGCTTCGACGTGGTCAACCACCAGGCCACCGACGGCGTGGCAATCGGCGAATGCTGGCTCTATGACGAAGCGGGCCCGATCGGCACCGCCACGGTCGCGGCGCTGGCGCAGCGCAAGCCGATTGCAAAGCCACCGCCGCCTTAACCGTCAGGACAAATGCCGCTTCATCTCCGGCCGCGCCTTGAGCTCAGCGCCCTGCCTGGCGACGATCTTGGCGATGCGCTCGGGCGCAAACTTCAGATCGACAAACGCCGGCGCGGTGTTGGCGACCTCGTGATAGCTGACGATCTTGCCGTCGCGTAGCGTCATGATCGCGACGCCCTCGAACATCGCCCGCGCGCCATTCGCCTCGGGCAAGGTCGAGCGGTAGCTGAACGTGTAGCGCGCATAGAGCGTGGTGCCGTCGGACACGGGATCGTGCATGTCCCAGCGAAAATCGGTGGCCGTGCGATAAAACCAGTCGTCGATCATCGCGGCGATGTTCTCGCGGCCGTCGAAGGCGCCGTAGAACACGTCGTGATAGACGCCGTCCTCGGTGAAGAGGCTGGCAAATGCTTTCCCGTCGCGTTGTTCGACGGCGTCGCAGAAGGCGCGCAGCATGGCGGTGGTCATCGCATTGCCTCCCAGTGCTTCTTATTGTGTCCTCGCCCCTTGCGGGAGAGGGCAGCTCCGCTCGTTGACACGCATTCACTTGGGTGAGGGGTCTGTCTCCGCGGAGAGAACCCCTCATCCGGCTTCGCTTCGCGAAGCCACCTTCTCCCACAAGGGTGGAAGGAAGAAAGCACTTCACCCGATCTCGGCCACCGCGGCAAGAATGCGCGCGATGTCTTGCGGGCGGGAGAGACGGTGATCGCCGTCCTGGATCATGGTCAGCACGACGTCGTCGGCCGGCAGGCGATGTGTCAGCGCGAACGCGTGCTGCCAGGGTACATCAGGATCCTGCGCGCCTTGCAGGATGCGGACGGGACAGCCGAGATCGATGGCGCTGCCGAGCACGAGGTGCTTGCGCCCCTCCTCGATCAGTTTTCGCGTGATCGGATAGGGCGAGCCGTCGCCATAGTCCGACGGCCGCAGCCAGACACCCTTGGTCTCGATTTCTTTCTTCACCGCGGCCGGAAAGTTCTTCCACATCAGCTCCTCGGTGAAGTCGGGCGCCGGCGCGATCAGCACCAGGCCCGCCAGCGACGCCTTGGCTTGCTGTTTCTCTTGACGCTTCTTGATTTCGCGCGCGAGCAGCAGCGCCATCCAGCCGCCCATGGACGAGCCGATCAGGACTTGTGGGCCGTCGCAGAACCGTTCGAACACCGCCACGCTATCCTCGAGCCAGCTCCCGATGGTTCCATCGGCGAAGTCGCCGCCGGATTCGCCGTGGCCGGAATAGTCGAACCGGACCACGGCACGGCCGCGATCCCTGGCCCATTCGTCCAGCGCCACGGCCTTGCTGCCCTGCATGTCCGACTTGAACCCGCCGAGCCAAACCAGTCCCGGTCCTTGTTCAGGTCCTTGCCCAGGTCCTTGCCCGCGCCGACTGCGCACCGCGATCCGGCGTGCGGACGGGCCCTCGCCCACATCGATGAAGTCGAGCACGGCATCGGGAATTGGGTGATTCATGGAACGTTTACTCTGACTGTGCGGTTTGATCTGTCCGGACGTGCTCCGCAGCGCAGCCGGACATCGGCATTGGCCCTTTGGGACGCTTGCGGAACAGAAGCAAGGTGTCTATGTCGGTCTTCGTGCCCCGGCGTGGCCAAAATGCCTCGCAGTTGAGGCTTTTTCGACCGCCGCACGAGCGAATTGCTTGCCGGCAACCGTATCTTCCTGCAAAATAGCCGCCTCTTTTCATAACTTTGGAGAACCACCCATTCGCCGTCCCAATAAAGCCCCACCCACTGCCGCCAAAGACGGGCCGCGCATCAATGACGATATTCGCAATGCGCAGATCCAGCTGATCGATCAGACCGGTGACAACAAGGGCACCATCGAGACCGTCGCGGCTATCCGCCTGGCCCAGGAGGCCGGCATGGATCTGGTCGAGATCTCGCCGAACGTCAGCCCTCCCGTCTGCAAGATCATGGACTACGGGAAGTATAAGTATTCCGCGCAGAAAAAAGCTGCCGAAGCCCGCAAGCGGCAGAAGATCGTCGAGATCAAGGAGATCAAGCTCCGCCCGATGATCGACGACCACGATTACGAAGTTAAGATGCGCGCGATGCAGCGGTTCTTCGAAGAGGGCGATAAGGTCAAGATCACTCTGCGCTATCGCGGCCGCGAAATGGCGCACCAGGAGATCGGCACCAAGCTGCTCGACAAGATCAAGACCGACGTCGCCGAGCTCGCCAAGGTGGAGCAGGACGCGCGGTTCGAGGGCCGTCAGGTCGTCATGGTGCTGGCGCCGCGCTGACGCTGACACCGCTACTTTGAATTAGCGAATTCAACGGCCCGTCCGGATTTCCGGCGGGCCGTTTTGTTTTCTTGCCTCTCCCACTTGCGGGAGAGGGAGCGCACCGTCCTCTTGGGCGATAGTTACGTCCTTGTCGCGTGCCAGGTGCCGCTGCAGCGGTCGCCGGAGATGATGCCGTGCCAGGAACCGGCGCCGGCCATGCCGGCAAGCCGGCCGCCGCCGCTGGCATGGGACGCCCCGACCGAGACCCGGACTGCAACGGAGCCGCTGCGATTGACCTTGCCGGAGACTCGGCCACCGCCGGCGGACAACACCCGACCGCCGGCGACGGTAAAGGGAACGCTGTAGCCGGAGCTGCAATTGCCGCGGGTGGCGGCGAAGGTGACGTTCCAGACGCCGTCATAGCGGTCGATGCGAGCATCGGCGGTCGACGGAAACGCAGCAATGGCGAGCACGGCCAGCGCCAGGCGGCGCGGACGAGCGAAATCAGTCAAAAGCGATTGGGAAAAATGGGACATTTTGGTCCTGCTCCGCGCGGCATGTCTTGGACATGAGGATAGCAATTACGGATAGTCGCCAGGTAAGTTCCACGCGTTCACCGTTGCCAATTGGCTTGTCCTCTGTCATAAGCCCAGCCTTCATCGCCCGGCTGATTAAGGGCTGCCGCGGCGGTGTCCGTGCGGGTTTCGCGCTAGTTCGCAAAAACCTGAGCACAATCAACGCTCTAACGAGCATTTTAGACGGCCAGCCGCCTTCACGGGCGGCATTCTGTTGTGGCCATAGGAGAGCAAAATGCCCAAGCTGAAGACCAAATCGGGCGCCAAAAAGCGCTTCAAGGTGACTGCCACCGGCAAAGTGATGTTCGCCCATCGCGGCAAACGTCACGGCATGATCAAGCGGACGAAGAAGCAGATCCGTCAGCTTCGCGGCACCAGCGTGCTGTTCAAGACCGACGGCGACAACGTCAAGAAGTACTTCTTGCCGAACGCCTGATCGCGTCCACGATCATTGCCACCAGCGCCGCAACTTTCGCGGCGATCCGAAAACCAAGTCATCTCTGAAGGAAATTTGTCATGGCTCGCGTCAAACGCGGTGTGACCGCCCACGCCAAGCACAAGAAAGTCTACAAGGCCGCCAAGGGTTTCCGCGGCCGCCGCAAGAACACCATCCGCACTGCCAAGCCGGCGGTCGACAAGGCCATGCAGTACGCCTTCCGTGACCGCAAGCGCAAGAAGCGGACGTTCCGTGCGCTTTGGATCCAGCGCATTAACGCTGCCGTCCGTCCGTTCGGCCTGACCTACAGCCGTTTTATCGACGGCATGGCCAAGTCCGGGATCACCGTGGACCGCAAGGTGCTGTCGGATCTCGCGATCAACGAGCCCGCGTCGTTCCAGCTGATCGCCGAGAAGGCCAAAGCTGCGCTCGCGGCCTAAGAGGCCGCGCTAGCGGGCTTTCGAGCCCGCAGCCTTCAGCGCGCGCTGCGAGTAGCGCTGGGCGATCTCCGCCCGGCAGAATGCCGTGAACGACAGATACATGGTGCCGGATTTATTCCGGTACTTTCGGTCGCAAACGCGCATCTCGCGTTGGTAGGCCTGTTTCCGCACCACGTTGAGGCCGGGCATGAAGTCCGCCTCGCATTTCTTCTCGACGGCGGCACCGAGCTGGACATCGCCGCTCGCGGTCAATTGGCAATCCTGAAACACCTTCATCGCGCTTTTGCAGCCCTTCTGGGCACCGATGGTGTCGACGACCTCGTCCAGCGTCATGGATTTCTCCATGCAGACCATGGCGCGCGCCGGGGTGCCGGCGACAGAGAGAGCGACGGCCAGAACAGCCAGACCGGATCTTGAGAGCATCGCGAAAGCCTCCTCGTATCCCCTTGGTGCCAAGCCCCTGCGCGAGGTTCAACCCAGCCGTTCGTCAGCCCGAAATGACCGGCTTTTCGCTTGACGTTACGGCCTTCGGGCGGCGACAACCCAGCCGAATTTGGCAGCAGGGATTTGACCGTGTCCGACCTCGCAACGCTCGAAACATCCATCCTCGACCAGATCGCCGCCGCCGGAGACGAGGCCGCCCTCGAGGCGGTGCGCGTCGCAGCCCTCGGCAAGAAAGGTTCGATCTCGGCGCTTCTTGCCACGCTCGGAAAAATGTCGCCGGACGAGCGCAAGACGCAAGGCGCTGCGATCAATCAGGCCAAGGACAAGGTCACCGAGGCCCTCGCCGCGCGGCGCGACGTTTTGAAATCGGCGGCGCTCGACGCGCGGCTCGCGTCAGAAACGATCGACGTCACCCTGCCGCTGCGCGATGCACCGACTGAAGCTGGCCGCATTCATCCGCTGAGCCAGGTCTGGGACGAGCTGACCACGATCTTCGCCGACATGGGATTCTCGGTCGCCGAAGGTCCTGACATCGAGACCGACGACTACAACTTCACCAAGCTGAATTTTCCCGAAGGCCATCCCGCGCGCGAGATGCACGACACGTTCTTCTTCCATCCGAAGGAGGATGGCTCGCGCATGCTGTTGCGCACACACACCTCGCCGGTGCAGGTGCGCACCATGCTAAGTGAGAAGCCGCCGATCCGCGTGATCTGCCCGGGCCGCACCTATCGCATCGATTCGGATGCGACCCACACGCCGCAATTCCACCAGGTCGAAGGCCTTGTCATCGACAAGCACTCGCATCTCGGCCACCTCAAATGGATCCTGCACGAGTTCTGCAAGGCGTTCTTCGAGGTCGATCACATCAACATGCGCTTCCGGCCCTCGTTCTTCCCGTTCACCGAGCCGTCGCTGGAAGTCGACATCCAGTGCCGCCGCGACAAGGGCGAGATCCGCTTCGGCGAGGGCGAAGACTGGCTGGAGATTCTCGGCTGCGGCATGGTGCATCCGAACGTGCTGCGCGCCTGCGGTATCGATCCCGACGAGTACCAGGGCTTTGCCTGGGGCATGGGCATCGACCGCATCGCCATGCTGAAATACGGCATCGCCGATCTGCGCCAGCTGTTCGACAACGACGTCCGCTGGCTGTCCCATTACGGCTTCAAGCCGCTGGAAGTGCCGACCCTCGCGGGAGGGCTGAGCTCGTGATGGCACTACTCAGCCATACGATGACTCTCTCCGTTCCCTGTGCGGAGACAGCCCTCTCCCTGACCCTCCCCCGCAAGCCGGGGAGGGAATGGATGGAGCGAGCGCGTGGCGTTTGCCCCTTGGGTACCAATGCTCTGTCCGCTCGACAGCTCGAACTCCCTCCCCCGCCTGCGGGGGAGGGTCAGGGAGAGGGTGTTTCCGCAATGGGGCTGCCGATGGTCGATCCTGAATATCCGGATTGGAAAGTGCCGGCCCGCCTGCGAGCTAATGCACGCGCGCTCAGACGCAACTCGACCGATGCGGAGCGCGTCCTCTGGTCGGAGCTGCGCGCCGGCCGATTGAACGGCATGGTTTTCCGTCGCCAAGTGCCGATCGAGCACTACGTCGCCGACTTCATCTGCCATGCGGCCAAGCTTGTCATCGAACTCGATGGCGGCCAGCACTTCTCAGAGGAAGGTGAGCGCGCCGATGCACGGCGGTCTGCCGTGATCGAAGCGGGAGGCTTCAAGGTGCTCCGTTTCAGCAACCTCGACGTCATGACCAATCGTGCTGGCGTTCTCGAAACAATTGCTACCACCGTTACGGAGAGAGCCCCCACCCCAGCCCTCCCCCGCAAGCGGGAGAGGGAGCAGAACGCCTCCGTGGAGAAAAAGCAGCCATGAAATTCACCCTCTCCTGGCTGAAGGATCATCTCGACACCGACGAGCCGCTGGAAAAGCTCGCCGAGAAGCTCACCATGATCGGGCTTGAGGTCGAGAGCATCGAGGACAAGGCGAAGGCGCTGAAGCCGTTCACCATCGCGAAGGTGATTTCCGCCGAGCAGCATCCGAATGCGGATCGGCTGCGCGTCTGCATGGTCGACACCGGTGACGGTGGCGCGCCCGTGCAGGTCGTGTGCGGCGCGCCGAATGCGCGGACGGGTCTCGTCAGTGTGTTCTCGCCGCCCGGGACCTACATTCCCGGCAAGGACATCACGCTCGGCGTCGGCACCATCCGCGGTGTCGAAAGCCGCGGCATGCTGTGCTCGGCGGCCGAGCTGCAGATCTCCAACGACCATGACGGCATCATGGAACTGCCGGCCGATGCGCCGATCGGCGCTGCTTACGCCGCATGGGCCGGCCTCGGCGATCCCGTGGTCGAGATCAATCTGACGCCGAACCGGCAGGACTGCACCGGCGTGCACGGCATCGCGCGCGATCTTGCCGCCGCCGACATGGGCAAGTTCAAAGACCCCACCATCAAGCCGATCAAGGGCGAATTCCCGTGTCCGGTGACGGTCACGGTCGAAGACGCCGCACTGTGCCCGGGCTTTGCGCTTCGTCTCGTGCGCGGCGTCAAGAACGGCCCGTCGCCGGAATGGCTGCAGAAGCAGCTGACCGCGATTGGCCTGCGTCCGATCAACGCGCTGGTCGATATCACCAACTTCATGACTTACGACCGCGCACGGCCGCTGCACGTGTTCGACGCGAGGAAAGTGAAGGGCAATCTCGTGGTGCGCCGCGCCCGTGACGGCGAGACGCTGCTCGCGCTCGACGGCCGCAGCTACAATCTCGATCCCGCGATTTGCGTGATCGCGGACGAGCACGGCGTCGAATCGCTCGCCGGCATCATGGGCGGCGAGGCCTCGGGCTGCGACGAGACCACCACCGACGTGCTGATCGAATCGGCGCTGTGGAACGAGATCAACATCGCCCAGACCGGCCGCAAGCTCGGCATCAATTCGGATGCGCGCTACCGCTTCGAGCGCGGTGTCGACCCGGCCTTCATGGTCCCCGGGCTGGAGCTCGCGACCAGGCTGGTGATGGAGATGTGCGGCGGCACGCCGTCGGAGAACGTCGTGGTCGGCAAGACCTTCGGCGATGACCGCGTGATCGATTTTCCGGTCACCGAGGTGAAGCGGCTCTCGGGCATCGAGGTGCCCATGCCGGAGATGAAGCGCATCCTGACCCATCTCGGCTTCATGATGGCGGGCCCGGGCCCCGTCGTGAAGGTCGCGGTGCCGTCGTGGCGCTCCGACGTGCACGGCAAGGCCGACATCGTCGAGGAAGTCGTCCGCATCTTCGGCGTCGACAAGGTGCCGATGACGCCGTTCGAGCGCGGCGAGGACGCACGCAAGTCCGTGCTGACCACGCTCCAGCTCCGCACCCGCCGCGCGCGGCGCGCGCTGGCGAGCCGCGGCATCATCGAAGCGGTGACCTGGTCCTTCATCACCAAGTCTGCGGCAAAACTGTTCGGCGGCGGCCAGCGCGAACTCGAAGTCGCCAACCCGATCGCGGCGGACCTCTCCGACATGCGCCCGACGCTGTTGGCGGGCCTGATCGCGGCGGCGCAGGCCAATGCCGATCGCGGCTTTGGCGATGTCGCGCTGTTCGAGGTCGGGCAGGTGTTCAAGGGCGATCGCCCGCAGGATCAATTCACGGCGGCAAGCGGTGTCCGCCGCGGCTTTGCGTCGTCGCAAGGCCTGGGACGGCATTGGTCGGGTTCGGCGCAGGCTGAATTGTTCGACGCCAAGGCCGATGCGCTTGCGGTGCTGGCTGCTGCCGGCGCGCCGATGCAGGCACTTCAAATCGTCGCGGGCGGCCCGTCCTGGCTGCATCCCGGGCGCTCCGGCACGATCCAGATCGGGCCGCAGAACGTGCTGGGTTATTTCGGCGAGATGCATCCGCGCGCGCTCGAGGCGCTCGGTGCCGGCGGCCCGCTGATGGTGTTCGAGGTGATCCTCGACCGCGTCCCCGAGGCGAAGAAGAAGCCGACCCGCGCCAAGCCCGCCATCGAGCTGTCGGCCTTCCAGCCTGTTACGCGCGATTTTGCCTTCATCATCGACCGCACCGTAAAGGGCGGCGACATCGTGCGCGCGGCCCAGAGCATCGACAAGAAGCTGATCACCGGCGTGAACGTGTTCGACGTCTACGAAGGCAAGGGCATCGACGACGGCAAGAAGTCGATCGCGATCGCGGTGACGATCCAGCCACGCGAGAAGACGCTGACCGACCAGGAGATCGAGGCCGTCGCCGCGAAAATCGTGGCGGAGGTGACGAAGAAGACCGGCGGCACTTTGCGAGCATGACGCCGGAAAGTGTGAAGCGGTATTCGGACAACGTCATGCTCCAGCAGCGAAGAGCATGAGTCTCACTGACTTTCTCCCGAAGGACGTCAGCCTCACCATTGCGATGGCGCTCTGCGCCGTCGCTTTCGTTTCGGGCACCGCGCGCGGCTTCTCCGGCTTCGGCTCGGCGCTGATCTTCATGCCGCTGGCGAGCAGCATCGCGACGCCGCGGCTCGTTGCCGCGCTGCTCCTCGTGATCGATTTCATCGCGGCCGCGCCGCTGCTGCCTGACGCCTGGCGCAAGGCGGATCGCAAGGCCACCGCGGTGATCGTGCTCGGCGCACTGGTCGGCGTACCCGTCGGCACCTATTTCCTCAGCGTGCTCGAGCCCGTCACGACGCGCTGGATCATCTCCTGCTTCGTCGCCGCGCTGTTGCTTCTGCTGCTGTCGGGCTGGCGCTATCGCGGCAAGGACCACGCCTGGCTCTCGGTCGGCATCGGCAGCCTCTCCGGGTTCTGCAGCGGCCTCGCACAGACCGGCGGCCCGCCGATCGTCGGCTACTGGCTCGGCCGCCCGGTCGCATCGATCGTCGCGCGCGCCAACATCTTGCTGTTTTTTGGCGCGTCGGATTTTTTCTCGATGGTCAGCTATGCGACCACAGGACTGATCTCGCGCGAATCGCTCGTGCTCTCGCTGATCGTCGGCCCGGTCTATGCGATCGGCGTCGCCTTCGGCGCCTCGCTGTTCGGTCGCGCCAGCGAGAAAATGTTCCGCGCGATTTGCTACGGGCTGATCGCGATAGCGGTGATCGCCGGGCTGCCCGTGTTAGACGGCATACTGCGCTAGTTGCCCTGCCGTCGCGGCGCACGCCGCCTCTTCGTCGACTGCGTCGGGACATCGCTCGGCTCATCCTTCAGCGCACCGATCTTGCGTAGTGCCGCGTCCGCGGCGCGCTCGCCGCTTTCCCAGGCGCCGTCGACGGTGCCCCAGAGGGACTCGTGCGTGGCTTCGCCGGCGAGGAACAGGTTGCCGATCGGCTCGGCCAAAATCTTTCGCGAGAGCTGACCGCCGGGCGAGGCCGCCGACATCGCACCCATCACGAAAGGCGAGGCGTTCCAGCGTGTCGCGCTGGCTTTCTGCACGGCGGCCGCGACTTCGCTGCCGAACAGTTTTGTGATCCATTCCCTGGCGAAGGCCGTCATCGCCTTCTCGCCCTGCTCGGAGAGATCGCGGCCGAACGAGCCGCCGACATCGATCGAGCACAGCGAGGAGCCGCCGATATTGGCGAACATCAGCGCCGTGCGCGTCGAGTTGCTCTGTTCGATCAGGATGTCGTCGCGCGACAGGCCCAACGGGTTACCCGGCAATTGCAGCACGATATGATCGTAGCTTCCGAGGGTGAGCTTCGAGGCGGCGTCGAGCGTGCGCTTGGGAATGTCAGGCCCAAACTTGATCGCACCCGAGGTCAGCACATTGGTCGAGACCGTGATGATGGCGGCGCGTGCGGCAATCCTGCCGGCCTGCGTCTCCACACTGACGTCGCGATTGCTCCAGACGATGCGGCTCGCCGGCGTCGACAGCGCGACCGGCGCCTGCTCACCGAGCCTGGTGATCAGAGTTCCCAGGCCCTGGCGGCAGGCGATCGCGGCGTTGCGATCCTGCGCGCGCGCCTTGTCGATCGCCGAAAGCTCCCTCAGGTCCTTGCCGGCGAAGCTCGCGCCCAGCATGAACTCGGCCGCGCCGGCCCAGTCGCCGAGATCCTTCGGCAGCGCCGATGCGCAAGCCGTATCGAGCTTGCCGCGCCCGGCCTCGTCGATGGCGCGGTTGGCGCGCACCAGCGCCGCCAGGAATTCCTCGGTCTCGCCGGCGCGCGCATTGCGGCGGCCGATGCGCATCTTCTGGCCCGATGGCGCCGGCAGCACGTCGAGCCCTGCACTGCGCGCCAGCCGGATCATCGGATTGGTGTCGGGATTGTGCATCCAGCGCGCGCCGCGATCGAACGGCGTGTCGAAGGTCGTCGTGTCGGTGATGCAGCGCCCGCCGATCTTGCCTGCAGCTTCCACCACCACGACCTTGCGATTGGCCGCCATGATGCGCCGCGCTGCGGCAATTCCGGCCGCGCCCGCGCCGATCACGACAATGTCAGCCTCGCGCGGCAGGGTCGCCGCGGTTGCGCGCAGGACCGGCATCGCGGCAAGGCCCGCCGACGCCGATAGAAAGCTGCGGCGCGTGATTGTCATGTCATGGTTTCCGGAGACTTGCGGCAAACGGGAACAGCTAGCGAACCTTGCCGCATCCGATGTTGCACGGCAACTATCATGGTGAATCAATCGTGCTTGACCTCACAGAGCTATGAACCGAATTGCAAGACGTTTCGACCATGATAGAGAAGAGAAAAAGGCGGCCGGAAAAGGCCGTGGGGAGAGTTCGACATGGGGACGGTCCTAGACTCAGCCGGCAAGCTTATTGCCGCGTACCTCTCGAAGGAGGTGCCGGGCTATGAGCCGTTCACGCCGAGCGACCCGGAGCATCTGCGCGGCGTCATCGAGCCCGGCGACGTGCTGCTGGTCGAGGGCAACAACCGCATTTCCGGCATCATCAAATATCTGACGCAGTCGACGTGGTCGCATGCCGCACTCTATGTCGGCCCGATCGAGGGCGCCGAGGAACCCGACGGCGAGCCCCACGTGCTGATCGAGGCCAATATCGGCGAGGGCGTCACCTCCGCGCCGCTTTCGAAATATTTCCCCTATCACACCCGGGTCTGCCGTCCGGTCGGGCTGTCCTATGAGGACCGCACCACGGTCTGCCGCTATGCGATCAACCGCATCGGCTTCGGCTACGACACCAAGAACATCGTCGACCTGATGCGCTTTCTGTTTCCGCTGCCGATCCCGCAGCGCTGGCGGCGCCGCATGATCTCGATCGGCTCGGGCGATCCCACCAAGATCATCTGCTCGGCGCTGATCGCGCAGGCCTTCGACGCGGTGCGCTATCCGATCCTGCCCAAGATCACCAAGGCCGGCAGTCGTGCTGCCCGCCGCGAGATCCTGCATATTCGCGATTCCTCGCTCTACATGCCCCGCGACTTCGACATCTCGCCCTATTTCGAAGTCGTCAAACCCACCATCGTGCACGGTTTCGACTACACCGCCCTGCACTGGGCCGACAAGCAGAAGCCGCTCGAGGAGGTAGCCGGCACCTTCAGTGTCTTTCCAGAAACGCTCAGTGCGCCGCCGCTCGTTCCTGAAGCGATTGACAAAGAGGCGCCGGATCAAATTCCGGCTGAGCAAGTGATGCGTGAGGCGGTTGCGGAGATGAGCGTCGCCTTCTCCGATCATTTTGTGCTGCTGGACGAGCTCGCGAAGTACCGCGCACGGGGACGGGCGCAGGAGATGGCGGCGTAGAAACGTCCGCCGTCGTGCCCGGCGATTGGGGTGGTGCTCGCCTCCCTCAACGCCGTCATTGCGAGCGAAGCGAAGCAATCCAGACTGTCACCGCGGTGGGATTCTGGATTGCTTCGCTTCGCTCGCAATGACGTTGGAAACCTAGCGCTCCGCCCGCCCGATCACCGCCATCAGCTCCGCGATCTTCTCGCGCTGGTCGGCCTTGTCGCCGCTCGCGATCGCATGCTCGACGCAATGGGCGACGTGGTCCTTCAAAACCTCTTCCTCGACCCGGCGCAGCGCGGCTCGCACCGCCGAGATCTGCGTGACGATGTCGATGCAGTAGCGGTCCTCCTCGACCATTTTCGAGAGGCCGCGAACCTGACCTTCGATCCGGCCGAGACGTTTTCCGACGGATGCCTTGATGTCCTTGCGCATGGTGGCTATATACCCCCCCAGGGTATAAGTTGCAAGGCCGGAGCATGGCAATGAACGACGCCGAACACGGACACCACGACAAGCCGGAAACACATTCCGGATGCGACTGTTCCAGCAAAGCGGCGCCGGCCGCCAAGCCCGCGGCTTCCTCCTGCTGCGGCGATCACGACCACGGCGCCGTCGCGACAAGAGTCCTCGACCCCGTCTGCGGCATGACGGTCGATCCCGCGACCTCAAAACACCGGTTCGACCATCACGGCAAAACCTTCCATTTCTGCTCGGCCGGCTGCCGCACCAAATTCGCCGCCGATCCGGCAAAATATCTTGCCAAGAAGAACGAAGAGCAGAAGACACCCGAGCCCGAGATGCCCGCGGGCACGATCTACACCTGCCCGATGCATCCGGACGTACGCCAGGTCGGACCGGGGAGCTGCCCGATCTGCGGCATGGCGCTGGAGCCGGAGGTCGCGAGCCTCGACAGCGGTCCCAACCCCGAGCTCGCCGACATGACGCGGCGGTTCTGGATCGGCGGTGCGCTGGCGCTGCCGGCGGTGGTGCTGGAGATGGGCGGCCATCTCGCGGGCCCGCATAACTGGATCGATCCGACGCTGTCGAACTGGATCCAGCTCGTTTTCGCCACGCCCGTCGTGCTGTGGGCGGGCTGGCCGTTCTTCCTGCGCGGCTGGCAGTCGCTGCTAACGCGCAACCTCAACATGTTCACGCTGATCGCGATGGGCACGGGCGTTGCCTATGTCTACAGCCTGATCGGCACCATCGCGCCGCAGATCTTCCCCGCGACCTTCCGCGGCCATGGCGGCGCGGTCGCCGTCTATTTCGAAGCGGCTGCTGTGATCACCGTGCTGGTGCTGCTCGGCCAGGTGCTGGAGCTGCGCGCCCGCGACGCGACGTCCGGCGCGATCAAGGCGCTGTTGCAGCTCGCCCCGAAGACCGCGCGCCGCGTCGAGCCTGATGGCAGCGAACATGAGGTCGAGATTGATACGCTCCATGCCGGCGATCGTCTGCGCGTTCGTCCCGGCGAGAAGGTGCCCGTCGACGGCACCATCCTCGAGGGCCGCTCTTCGCTCGACGAGTCGCTCGTGACGGGGGAATCCATGCCGGTCACCAAGGAGAGCGGCGCAAAAGTCATCGCCGGTACGTTGAACCAGTCGGGCAGCTTCATCATGCGCGCCGACAAGGTCGGGCGCGAGACGCTGCTGTCGCAGATCGTGCAGATGGTTGCCGACGCACAACGCTCGCGCGCGCCGATCCAGCGGCTGGCCGACCAGGTCGCGGGCTGGTTCGTGCCAACGGTGATCGCCGTCGCGCTCGCAGCCTTCGCTGCCTGGGCCTGGTTCGGGCCGGAGCCGCGGCTTGCCTTCGGGCTCGTTGCCGCCGTCAGCGTGCTGATCATCGCCTGCCCCTGCGCGCTCGGGCTCGCCACCCCGATGTCGATCATGGTCGGCGTCGGACGCGGTGCGCAAGCGGGCGTGCTGATCAAGAACGCCGAGGCGCTGGAGCGGATGGAGAAGATCGACACATTGGTGGTCGACAAGACCGGCACGCTGACCGAGGGCAAGCCGAAGGTGGTCGCGATCGTGGCGGCCGCCGGTTTTGCGGAAGATGACATCCTGCGCCTTGCGGCCAGCGTCGAGCGCGCCAGCGAGCATCCCTTGGCCGACGCGATCATGCGCGCGGCGAAGGACAAGCAGCTCGCACTGGGCCAGGTCGAGCAATTCGATTCGCCGACGGGCAAGGGCGCGACCGGCGAGGTCGACGGCAAGACCATCGTGCTCGGCAATGCCAAATATCTGACGTCGATCGGCATCGACACCAAAGCGCTTGATACCGAGGCCGAACGGCTGCGCGGCGACGGCGCAACCGTGATCAACATGGCCGTCGATGGGCGGCTTGCCGGCCTGTTCGCGATCGCCGATCCGGTCAAGGCTTCCACCCCGGAGGCGCTGAAGGCATTGGCGGCCGAAGGCATCAAGGTCATCATGCTGACCGGCGACAACCGCACAACGGCGGAAGCGGTGGCACGCCGGCTCGGCATTGCCGAGGTCGAGGCCGAGGTGCTGCCGGATCAGAAGAGCGCGGTGGTGACAAGGTTGCAAAAGGCCGGCCGCAGCGTCGCGATGGCCGGTGACGGCGTCAATGACGCGCCGGCGTTGGCCGCCGCCGAAGTCGGCATCGCCATGGGCACCGGCACTGACGTGGCCATGGAGAGCGCTGGCGTCACCCTGCTCAAAGGCGATCTCACCGGCATCGTCCGTGCACGAAAGCTGTCGCAGGCGACCATGAGCAACATCCGGCAAAACCTGTTCTTTGCCTTCATCTACAACGCCGCGGGCATTCCGATCGCGGCCGGTATCCTCTATCCGGCGTTCGGCGTGTTGCTGTCGCCGATCATCGCCGCGGCCGCGATGGCGCTGTCCTCGGTGAGCGTCGTTGGAAATGCGCTGCGGCTGAGGGCAACGCAGCTGTGAGCCTCGCCAAATCCGTGTAAAACGGCATCGAGCGGCGCGAGGGAGCATTTTTCATGCAGCGAATTACGATCACGATCGAGGACGATCTGCTGGCGGAGATCGACGCGGCGGCGGAAGCGCGCGGCTATCAGAACCGGTCCGAGATGATTCGCGATCTCGCCCGCGCCGGCCTGCAACAGAGCAGCGAGAACATCGCACAGACCGGCCCCTGCGTCGCCGGCCTCGTCTATGTCTACGACCACGCCGCCCGCGATCTCTCAAAACGCCTGGTGCAGGAATTCCACGGCCATCACGACCTCGCGCTGGCGACGCTGCATGTCCATCTCGACGACAACAATTGCATGGAGATGACGGCGCTTCGCGGCGATGCCGGCGAGGTCAGACATTTCGCCGAGCACATCATCGCCGAACGCGGCGTCCGCTACGGCCGCGTGGTGATGATCCCGACGGGTGAAGGCAAGCAGGCGAAGGCACGGAAGCACGGGCACCGGCATGAGTAGGAGTTATCCTCTCGTACCCCGGACGCAGCGCAGCACAGAGTGATGCGCTGCTGAGCCGGAGCCCATCTCACCGCTAGCGCAAGCTCCTGGGTCCCGGCTCTGCGTCGCGTCATTTCATGCCGCGCCGCGTCCGGGACACTCTTCATGATGTTCAACCTCTGCCAGGCCTTCGGCTTCTGCGGCTTCGCCAATCCGATCGCGCCGCTGCTGGCTTCGAGCTTCGCCGACAGGTTCGAACGGCGATGGATCATCGCGGGGGCATGGGCCGCCATCATCATCTTCGGCATGGCGTTCGCCCGGCTGACCGAGCCTTCGCTGCTGATCATCTGCGGCGTGCTGCTGACAGCCTGCAACACGACGATGTCCTACGCCTACCACGCCTATCAGACCGAGGTGTTCCCGACCCAGGTCCGCGCGCGTGCCTCCGGCCTCGTCTATTCGATGAGCCGGCTGAGCGCGACGTTCTCAGGCTTCATCGTCGCCTACATGCTGAAGGAGGCTGGCGTCACCGGCGTGTTCCGCCTGATCACCGCGGCGATGTTGATCGTGGTGGTCGCCATGACGCTGTTCGGCCCGAACGTGCGCGGCAAGCCGCTCGATGTGGTGTAGTTCGTCATTGCGAGCGTAGCGAAGCAATCCAGGCTGCCTCTGCGGAGCGATTCTGGATTGCTTCGCTGCGCTCGCAATGACGGAAGAGAGACCCTCTCCCCGCAACAACGCTAGGGCATGCACATATCTGGTGCGACGGATTGACTCGGGTCGAGGGTGAGGGGTTCCAGAATCGGGAATCCGTGTGATCTCTATGACGGCACTTCTGATCGGATGGAGGTGCCGCCATGCTGTCACGAATTGACTGGACGCTGGGCCGGTTCGGGGATCGTCGTCTCGATAAAGGGGGGCGGCGCTTGTCGGACGCATGGTTGCTGGCAAGAATGTCTGCCTGCGGCAGCTTTCGAGAGGAGACCGTAACCTGGAGGTGCGGTTCAACCGCTTTCTCGGTCATGACAAGGTGACAGCGGAGCGGATCATCGAAAGCTGGAGTGAAAGCACGGTTGCAGCTGTCGAGGGCCGCCACGTTTTGGCGATCCAGGACACCAGTGAGATCCACTTCAAGACCACACCGCAACGCCGTCGCGGGCTTGGGGAAATCGGCAAGGGCAATAACCACGGCGTGCTGCTGCACCCGTTGCTGGCGGTGGATGCAAACAATGGCACCTGCCTGGGACTTTTGAGCGGCGAAGTGTGGACGCGTGAGGGCCGTCGGACCGTCTCGCATGACAGCCGCGAGCTGTCGGACAAG
>NZ_JBEPQT010000012.1:0-224921 GCF_040547985.1 Bradyrhizobium sp. LB14.3 | reverse complement strand
TCGCCCATTGGGCGTCAGTCAAAACGAATCGGTCCATCCCAAGCTTGAATCACAACCAAGCCCCGATGAGAATCCTGAATCCCAACAGACCCTAGATCATTGGCGGCCGGTTCTAGACTATGACGCGTTCGTGGCGAACGCTGATCTTTTTGTTGCCGCAGACTTGCCAGGCCCCAACGACGTAGATGCTATGACGATGGAGCCACTAACAGCTGTCGACGACGCGAGCTTCATCCCGCGGATAAAGAACAATATGAACGTGCCGAAATGGCTTAAAGACCTCCTCTAACGCTCCCAGGAAAACAGGCAACGAGCGCAAAATCGGAACAACGTGCTCTACTCGTTGCGCCAACATGGTTGGCTGATGAAATCGCAAAACTACTGCCGCCAACTTTTCGCGATGCCTTGACCCTCGCATTGGGCGACGAGCTCAGGATACCCCGTGACGCCTCTTGATGCCATTGGCAACGTACATGTGGTCTCTGCCGTCCTTGATCGATTAGGCGCGCGATATTCGCAGCCTCCACCACCTCGATAAACGCGACAGAACGACACCTTCGTTCGAAGGAGCACAATCGCGCAGATTGGCGTAGTACGTTGCGCTGCGCGTGAGTGACCCAATGCACACCAAATTGCGACATCAATCGCCTGCGCACGCTGCTGAACCAGATCGGTACTGCATTTGGTACTGCATGGCGCCCAACGACCGTGCCTAAGCACTGATTGCGCTTCGCTTTTTGAGATGTCCCGGTCCAATCCATCATCGGGGCGCAAGAAAATTTCCAACGTAAGTCATTCATTTCGTTGATCTGTTTCGTCTTCACCCGGTCCTATGACGGATCGAGCCAATCTTTATTAACACTTAGTTGCTCGGCAAATCGGCGCTTCGTCACTGGAGCAGTTCTTTTCTCCATTCACATGCAACGCGAGCGCCCCAAAGAAGACGCTAAGAACATCCCACATTCAACCGAAATCAAGAATCAGCTTTGGCAAATGAAATCAATGTTGATCCAAGGCTTCGAGGGAGAAATCACATGCGCCGCAACATGAGCGTGGTCGGGGAAACTCCTCAATAGAGCGTGAGCAGCATGATGAAATTGGACCACATGGCCGGTCAACCCGCATCAAATCAAGCACGTTGGGCACGAGCACTCCATAACTGCGACCGGATTCTGCGCCCGCTCGGTCTGGAGACGTCATGCAACGCATCGAGCGAAAGCTCGCCTCGCCGATGGCGGCTAAAGGTTATGATGAGCCGGTTCACTCACGGCCCGCCAAACGGCTTCGGTCGCTCTAGCGGGACGAAAGCGCTCAAATGGGCTGGGTATGTCGACGCGCCGCCGCCTATGGTCGTGCCCGTGCTGATGCTCAAGTAGACGTCCTTCACTCCCCTGGGCGTTTCCAGCAGGATCCAGTTCTTGCTTACATCCCCTATGCCGATAGTCGTAAAGCGCATCGACTTGCCGAACTGCGAACAGGAGATTGGCTTTTCGGTCGTAAACGAATTCCAGGGGCCATGCAGGGTACCCGATCTGCCGCCGGTCTTCGGAAGGGTTAAGCCAAAGCCCAGGCCGACCGCCGCATAGACGTAGGTGCACTTCAAATTGTTTTCCGTGTCCCATATGGAGAACAACGCGCTGGCAAACGCAATCCCGGCTCCAGCCCTGCCCTTCACGATGCGCTTGATGGCCGCTCTCGCTGCAAACGAGATCGAACCGTCGACCTCAAGCAGCATGGCTATCTTGAAATTTCGACTGACCTTTGGTTTCGGCGGAACGGGCCGCGGCAAATCTGGCTTTATGATCGGTTCGAAATAGACCTTAGGCAGCACCCAAAGGACCACGGATCTATCGTTGTCTTCGTCCAGCCTGTGATTTGCCGTCTGCGTATTGCCGATCGCGTGCGTCTGCATTTGCTCCGGGTGGATGCCCATCTCGGACAGAGACTTCGCGACCGTAATCACGCGGTTGGCTGATGTCGTCATATTCCAATCAGCCGTACCGATCCGGCTCGCGGATCCCGTCATCCAGATATGACCAGCGTCGTGCTCCAGCAGGGGAACCACTTTGTTCTTCAGAAATTCGGAGTGCTCTGTCTTCAAGCCCCGAAACTGGTAGCCGGCAAAGTCATCGAAATCGAAATTCCAAAGCCGCGCGTGCAGAACCCCCACTCCCGAAAAATCCAGATCGACGTCAACCTTGCCCCGACCAGTTCTGTGGAACATGTCTCTTCAACCTGCAATCGACAAATAGGAACTCGTCGGTGATCGGCCGGACGGCGCAGGACCACCTTGTTTTTAGTGCTGGCAAGAAAAGAGAGGTTCATGAAATCGACAGCTGCAACGAAGGTTGTGATCTTGTTCCCATTTCGATCTGGCACCGAAGCAGTATGGGCTTGTGCAATACGCGACATCACTGTCGCGATCGGAGCAGCGACGATCTAAGAGAGTCGCGACAGGACGGGCCCTGGAATTCGCACAGCACGACGACTTCGCGGAATCGCCCGAGACTTGGAGGCCCCTACCCAACCGCTGTTAAAGCAGCGCATCTGGATAATATCTTTACCGGCTTGCTCTACGTCTGCCTGATCGCCCATCAAAATAGAGCGAAACAGTAAGCGTCGTCCAGCAACCGCAGCGCAATATCCCGGAAGCACTTGATATGGTCGTTGGTGATTTCATCGTTGGGGTCATTTGCGTATCAATTGCGGATGGCTTTTCGCAAAGCGGGCGAAGTGGTTACGAGCGTGAGCGCAATCATGGACTCTCGCGCTCAACGCCTGGATTGGAGCGACGAGGATCTCGCGAATAGGAACCTGGCGTCGTATCCTTGATCTGCTCCCTCTTTAAGGCTGTCGCCGCCATGGCCCGTTTCCCGCGGGCGCGCGATCTGCAGAACGACGGAGGTGACGACTTCTGCGGTCGGCCGCCGACTTATCCGCCAAATCGCTTGACCAGCTTTGAGCCCTTGGCTGCATCAATCTGCTGGCCCGTCAGGTCAGAGCCGACGCTCAATCCTATCGTCATGAGGTTCTTGACACGCTGCGCCGCCTGCTTCTCATTGGAATAGTCGATCTCGACGTGATCGAGGCTCATCAGATGGCCCAGCTCGTGAGCCCAGGCGCGTCCATTGGCGTGGTCATTGCCATACCATTGGACGAAGCTTGCCGGCTCCGGTTGGCTATTGGGGTATGAGCTTCCGCCGGCGGACAGATTTTCAATCGAATTGACGAGGTAGATGTGGACGGCATTGTCCGGATCGTGCCGAGAGGCAAGAACGCCCAGCAATCGCTGATCATTGCTGCGCGCGCTCTTTGCCATGTCGAGCGGCTTCTCCATCAAGCAATCGCTGATCACGAACGCGATCTTGGCCTTTGACCAGATCGTATTGACCACGTCGAGCGCCTTCTTGGCCGTCTCGCTGCTCCATTGCCCGGGCTCAACGTTCCCCCTCTCGGCAAATGGCGTGATGTAAACCCTCAACGGAATTGGCATCAGCTTCTCCGAAGTTCGGAATTGCGATTGTATCCCCGTGCGCCGTCCTTCGAGATGGACTTACATTCAGCGCTTTCTGATCAAGGCGACTTGTGCTCCTGCGACCTTCCGGTAGCGGCGATCGACTGGTTGACCATGGCCAGCCTTCGCAATTCGGAGGACCTTCATTTCAACTCTACCGCAGGAACAATTTCCGGGCCGAGCGCTCCGGCGAGAACATGAAGGTGACGATCGCCTGGGGAGATGGAAAGCCGAACTGACCGGCTCCTGACCTCCGTGCAAGCTGTAACCGAGACGATCGACCCGCAAGCCGGTCCCCCAAGACTTCACGTCCCCTCGATCTGCCGTCAGCGGAACTTTCGTTTGAACTAAGCCAGAGCCTTCTGCCGCGCTGTCGCGAGCGCACCATAGGATGCAATAATCGTGTAATTTCAAAAACTTAATTCATTCGCGCGAGACATAGGCACTGGCGGGTACCCATCATCCACACGAAACCGCCCACAGCGCCGGGCCGCGATTATCTTCCGTGCCTTTTGAACGCGTCCGCATTTCAAGACAACACATAGGAATGGATCGGGCTTGAGATTGGTACTGTAGGCCGATAGGTAGCCGCCACTAGCGTACGAATTCAGTAATTATTTCTTACGCGGCCGTCCTCGCGACGTTACCATTCTATGGGCATAGTTGGGTGTTCGCCATGAGATTATACAGGCGCCTTCGAATTTTGCTTCTCCTTGCCGCTTCGCTGTTACTGGCAGCTCAACCAGCCTGGGCGACCAAGCGCGTGGCTTTGGTGGTTGGCAATGCCAACTATCAGAACGCCCCTCTGCTCCCAAACCCGGCCAACGACGCTGCGGCCATCACCGCAACTTTGAAGGAGGCAGGTTTCGATGTGGTTGACTCAAGGCTCAACCTCGCCGCAACTGATATGCGGCGGGCCCTGAGAGAATTCGCCGATCAGGCTCGCAATGCGGACATAGCCCTGGTGTACTATGCTGGTCACGGTATCGAGATCGACGGGACAAACTATCTGATCCCGACCGACGCCAGACTCGAACGTGACACTGATATCTATGACGAAGCATTCTCGCTCGACCGCGTCCTGCTGGCAATCGAGCCTGCGAAACAGTTGCGCGTGGTGATCGTCGACGCGTGCCGCAACAATCCGTTTGCCGATTCGATGAAGCGTACAGTTGCCTCTCGATCAATCAGCCGCGGGCTGGCCAGGGTCGAACCCGCCGTCTCCAACACGCTGATCGCGTTTGCCGCGAAAGCCGGACTAACCGCACTCGATGGCAACAGCAAGAATAGTCCGTATGCGACGGCTCTCGTAAAGTATATCGCAAAGCCGGGGCTCGACTTGCGCAGGGCCTTCGGCTTCGTCCGCGATGATGTCTTGCAAGCCACGGGCAACCGACAGGAGCCCTATGTCTACGGCTCGCTGGGCGGCGAAGACGTTGCACTTGTTCCCGCTGCCAAGGCTGATGAGCCGGTGCAAGCAGCCAATCCCCAGGCAGAAATTCGTCGCGATTACGAATTGGCCTTGCAGCTACGCAACAAGCCCGCTCTGAACGCGTTCCTGGACCAGCATCCGGACGGATACTACGCAAATCTGGCGAAGCTGCAGCTTAATCAGCTCGATGCTGAGGACGCACGCGTCGCGGCAACAGCGAAGGCGCAGCAGGCTGAACAGCAGAAAACTCGCCTGATGTCGCAGGGCGCCCAGCGTGCCGACCAGGAGAAGGCGGCCGCGGATCTGAAGGCTGCGGAAGAGGCCCGAATTGCCGCCGAGAAGGCGAAGCAGGCGGCTCAGGAGCAGGCCACCGAGGCGGAACGGAAACGGACTGCGTCCGAATCTACAATCGTCGCTGCTCTCTCCGGGAATAAGCCGGCTGTTGGGAGTGCCTTCGCGGATAATCCTACAGCCGCTGCACCCGCTGACGACAATACGCCGCCAAAGCTTGCCGCACTCAGCGCCGAGCCGCGCCAGACCGATATCGCAAAAGCCGATATCACCAAGTCCGTACAAAGCGAATTGAACCGCGTCGGCTGCTTCACCGGTACCATAGATGGCCAATGGAATGCGGCCTCACAGCGCTCGTTGGCTCTGTTCAACCGGCACGCGGGAACGAAATTTGATGCCAAGCTCGCAAGTCTCGACGCGCTTGACGCAATCAAACTCAAGCCAACCCGGGTCTGTCCCGTGATCTGCGATCATGGCTACAAGGCTAACGGCGACCAGTGCGTCAGGATCACGTGTGCCGAGGGCTCGTTCCTCAACGATGACAACGAATGCGAGAAGCGGCGCGGAAAGAAGCCAGTTGCCAAGCGCAACACGGACGAAGGTTCGTCACGTGCCGATCGTTCGGCGCGCGAAAGATCTGAGCCCATGGCGGACGTTCCGCGGCGACAAGCCACTGCGAAGGCAAGTGGCGGAGGCGGCAGCGGCCAGGTTGTTTGTGACCAATATTTGTGCCGTCAGGTCCGTCGCGGCTGCCACCTCGACTACCGTGGCGGGGGAGGCCCGGGTGGCAACACCGGGAATGTCGAGGTATGCAATTAGCAAGGCGCGAGTTCGCCACGCCAATAGGAAGCCGTATCGAGGATATGGCGAACAATTGAGTGCAACATCGGGTCGGCCCAAGTCCACGTCCGATCTGGTCGACGCGGAGCGACCTTCGTGGTGGCGTGTGAGCTCGAACAGAAGGACGCCACCTCCTTTCCAGGGGTGACGCTCTTTACGAAGCGGCTAGCGCCCGGCATGAAGCCGACGGCGGTCTATCTTCCGCCAAAGCACGTAACCACTGCCACCAAGCTCGATATCGTAATCTGGCTGCATGGCTTCTACGTCAAAGACCACGAATTCCTGTTTCACAACAATCCAGCGCGGCTCCGCGAACAAGTTCGGGGTTCCGGCAAGGACGTCGTGCTCGTAGCGCCTTTTCTGGGCTATGAATATGCCGTTGGCGATACCTTTGCTGGAAATTACAGCGTCAAGGATCTGGCAACGTCGAACTGGGGGAACGCTACCTCGAGGAAATTCTTGGAGCTCTGGCCCAGTTCCTGGGAGGCTCTTCGACGTCCATTCCTCAACTCCAAATTGGCAAGCTCATCATTGCATGCCACTCCGGCGGTGGTAACGGCATGCGCAATCTGGTCGGAACCCTCGGAAAGTATCAGGCGAAGCTGACTGCTTGTTGGGGATTTGACTGTCTTTACGGCGCCAAGGCGCGGCCAGACGATGCGACCTTCTGGTATCAGGGCTGGCTGGACAGAGCGACCCTGCGCTTGAGATCGTGTATGGTCCGTCAACGCTGCCGCAGTCCGTGAAGTTGGATCTGATAGGACGCGGGCTGGCGATCTCCGACGGCAATCAAGCGCATCCTCAGCGCCCGGCCCTCAAGAACCTCCGCGTGACCGTAGGTCACTACGATCAGTTCCCGGCATTCGGTCAGATGGTCAGAGTCGCCGATCTGGACGAAGCTTTCGTGGATCGGTTCATGCTACCTCAGGTCGCCGACCAACCACGGTTGCATCAGAAGCCTGCGCCGGCGAGTGGTGAGTTCCACCAACACGCGATTTCCAATGCTCGCAGCGCGTTTCCCTTCCCCAGCGACATTCATTACATGATCGCCCGCGGCGGCTTCTTCAGCCGGCTCAGCAAGCTTTGAGCTGGGCGACTCGTCCGGACGAGTTCACCTGATGGAATAGGGTTTGACGTCGAACGACCAATTGTTCGGCAACAGCTTTCCGCTGGCGTTGTCCAGCACGCGCAGCTCACTGGTCCAGGCCGATAGATAGCTCAACGCGTCGGCCTGACCTTCCAGCTTGCGGGGCATGTCCGGCAAATCGAGCAATTGCACGCGCTGCTCGCTCAGGATGGCGATCATGACTGCGGACCCCGTCGGCGGTGCGACGACATATTCAAAACCACGCTGCCGCGCCGCCGGAGCAGGGACGACAAATTCGACACCCGGCTTGACGAGATTGATGTCGCGTTGGTTCGATTGCGCCAATAGCTCGGGGGTCGGAAAGATCTGGGACATCCGCCCTTCCGCGTCGACGTCGACCAAAATGAGATATCCAGGCTTCCTGGCGGTGACGCCGAACGAGACCTTGCCGCCGACGTTGACGGTCTGACTCGGCAGGATCTGAAGGGACACACTCGCGGTATTGGTCTGCCTGCGCACCGCTTGTACGGGCCAAAGCCAACGTGCGTACGTCGTGCCGACATGCAACGAGCCCGTCGGCAACGGTGCTGCGGACGCAGCTCCGCTACCCGCCAGTAGCAGCAGGAATGCGAGCCATGGTCGCTCCTGGCGGATCGGCTGCAATGACGGCATGGCCTGCCCCCTAAGAGTCAGGGAGCACTGAAGAAGCCGATCGAGGCGATTCGCGCGTCCGCGGGCAAGTAACGCTCGAGACTCCTGATCACCTGCCCCGAGGCGCGACGCCGGTTGAACTGCACCAGGGCTGTCTCAAGATCGACCATGCGTTGCTGCGAGGTCACCGCAACGATCTGTTCCGCACCGAACGGCTCGCCGACCCTGAGCGGTAGGCGCAAACTCGCCGATCGGGCCAACGCCGCATCAGCACCCACCGGATACAACAATTGGATGGTGCCATCGCCGGACACATTGAACAGCAGCACCGCCCTTGATGCCACATCAGACAGGTCAACTTCGATGGTCTGGCCAGCACGTTGTTGGCGATCGTCTGGCCAAATACGCATCACCTGCGGCGACCGGGTCGCAATGCGCTTGAGTTCACGAATTGCCGCAGTCCGATCAATCACCGTCGGCAGGCTGGCAACGTCCATCCCATAGGCGACCACATCACCCCAAGCGATCACGTCGTGCGACACTGGATCCCAGATCAGGTCGGGATTATCCGTCGGTTGAACAGCCTGCACGGGAACATCTTTTGGCTTCACGCTTACAAAATAACTCGTCTTGCTGTCGAGCGCCGCCAGCCGGATTGGTGCAGCGAGGCGGAGGGACCCCGGCGCGTCGCCAGTCGAAAGTTCCTTGGTCGCCCCGGCAAGGGTCGGAACGGCTGGTGCCTTGGCCGTGACAACCGACGGTGCGGGCGCCTGTCCCTCGACGGGCACGGGCACCCCGGCTCCGGCGAGACCCGAGGCCGCTCTCGCGGCCGGCCCCTGAATCAGCACGACACCGCGCGTCAATCCGAAGGCGACGTCGGTATCCGGCGTCTGAGCTGGCGATGATATGGTCACGATGTTCTGGCGCTGGTCCGAGAGCTGATAGACCACCTGCCGAACATTGCTGAAAAGCTCCTTAAGCGTCACCTTCCCATCGTGGTTGATGTCCGCGCTGCCTTCCACCGCACGCGCGACCGCATAGCTCAGAGCCCCGCGTAGGCCATCGATGCCAGGGATGCGGACTTCCGGCGCCTTGGTGTAGCGGTCCACCGCAGCCAGAAACGCCGTGTGGTCAAGGTCAAGTTCAGACTTCGGATCGTTGCTGTCCGACACCGGCTTCAGTTCATCGACCAGCAACGTGTAGCGCGGGACCTGCCGGAAGCTCATCTCAGCGGCACGCGGATCGATATCGCGCACCATACCGCCGCCGTGGCAGGTATCAGCCACGAAGATCACCCTCGCTCCGCGCAGCTCGAACTGCCGGATGAAATGGTTGAACTCGCTGCCCAGAACACGCTCAGCGGACCCGGTTGGCGTGATTTCAAAGCCTGGCAGCAGGAACACGTTCTCCATCCCGTCCGGCTCCGCGCCCTTGAGGCGCTCCGGCTCCTGGGTGCCATGACCGGCGATCGACAGAAAGATGAGGTCGTTGTTCTTGGTCCGCTCCACCAGTGCACTGATCTCGCGCAGGACGCCTGCCCTGTCGGCCTGGGCGTTAGTCAGTTCGATGACGTCGTCAACCCCCATGGATTTCAGGCTGGTCACGATGTCCGTGGCGTCAGCGACCGCACCCTTCAATTTGCGCACGTGCTGGTAGTCGTCGATCCCGATCACGAGCGCGCGCACTGCCGCCCCGTCTGGATTGCTGATCGACAAATCTCCTGCCGCATGCGCTTGCGGGATTGCCAGTCCGATCAACGCAGCGAGCCCGACGGTGGCGCATAGCCGCCCGATCCCGCAATCAAGTCCTCTGGGCATCCGCATCGTGATCCACCTCGACATCATGCCTACCCATTTTGTAGCTCTGGCGACACGCTGGGTTCAGCGCCTTTTGCTTGCCGTTTTGCGGCCCGCCGGCGGTTGTTCGGTCTCCTGATAGGCGCCCGCTGAAACCGTCGTCTGATCATCCGCGAACGCCCGAAAGCGGACCGGAACATAGCCGCGCGCGAGCAGGCTCGCCAACGGATAGACGTTGCGACAGACGCGGCCGTTGCAGCCACCGGTCGAGGACTCCATCACCTCAGCCTTGCGATCGGGCGTGAACCGCAGGAACAACATCACATGCGAGCCCGGCTTGTTCAGCGCATCACCGGGCCTCAGGTCCCAAGGATTTGCCACGGGCGCTGCGATCGCGGGGATGGCGGCAGTCGTGTAGTGGACGGAGAGCCCCCACGCGGCGCTGACGAATGCCGAACAGTCGACGCCAGCCACATCCGGCCGTGGCGCATTGCGAGTGCACACATTGCCAGCCAGCGTTCCGCTCTCGATCCGCTGCCGGAAGTTCGCGAGCGAACCGTGGCAGCCCCAGCAATAGGGTACGCCGCGCACCTCCTGGTTCACTTTTCCCTGCAGATACCACGGCCGACGAACACGGCTGAAGCCACTGCATTGGCTATCGGGATCGTTGCCGTAGTTCGCCTGCGTCAATTTCCACTGGATGCCTTCGAACGCAAACGCGGTCTCGATCGCCTGCTGGCGATTGGACGGCCTCACGGCGGCCGAAGCGTCAAATTTGACGTCGGATTGTGGTGCCGGCGCTGTTGTCGTTCGCGACGGCCGCACGTCGATAATCGAGGCATTGGTCAGAGGTCGGAACCCGACGCCCACCACTTCGATACCGTCCGGCTTGGTTCGCAGGAAATAGACGTCGCCATCACCCGAAACCGTGACGAACCGTCTGGTCAGCGGCGTATTTTCCAGAGGAAGCTCATAGATTCCCTCGAGACGCCCATTCGCGGCATAGCGTGCGACGAACGTGGAGGCGTTCTTTCCCGATGGCGGAACGTCCTCGGCCAGCACGTAGAAGCGGTCGCTGTTGTCGATCTCGAGAAACTCCACCGTGCCGAGTTGGTTGCGCACGCGCAGGCCGAGCTGGCCGATGGTCTCGTTGGTGACCATGGTCTGGATCTCGACCCGTACGCTGGCATTGCCCTTGTCAGGAATGATATCGGCGATCACCGAGCCCTTGCTTCGGGAAGCCACATATTGCCGGTCGGGCTGCCGAGTCATCTTGGTGATGGCCGCGCGGGTGTTCTGACCGAGCAGGTCTGCCGCGCTGCCGGGCGCCTGCGATCCCATCTGGGCGAAAGCGGAGACGGCGACCTGGTCGTCCGCCCCACGGCTCGAGACCTCCTCAAGCTGGATCACGTCACCACCGAGTCCGCGGGTGGATTGCCCCGGCGCTGCCTTCAGCGTCCGTACGCCGCCGTCCCAAACCATTATGTCGTCATCGTGGACGACGAGATCAGTCGGCTGGACGTCTTCAGGCATCTTGAGGACGTCAGGATAGGAATTTGGCTGTTTCGGGTCAAACTGGAGGATGCGACCGTTGATCTGATCGAGCACAAAAAGGTTGCCCTGCCCGTTGGCGCTGAGTGCTTGCGGTCCCGCGAGTTCCACGTCCTCGCTGGCCGGGACGATGCCGACCATGGAAGCAGCCGAACCGCCGGCAAAGCTGCGTACGACAATATCGTCGGCGTGCGCCTTGGTTCCGGAAAGGCCAGCGCCAACGATGAAGACCCAGATCCAATGATTTGGACGAAGCATGTTCGCCTCAATGTACCCCGAACCGATCGCCGCGTCGGATCGACTAATCCGAGATGCCGTTGATGCGGCGCGTCAATTAGTGGTGAGCAATCTCAATCACGTTCAATTCTATCACTGGACGGTGATCGTCCGAAATTTCCTCAGCTTGCGGTGGAAAACCATGGCCCGGAATAGATTTGAGCAAGTGAACGAAGTCCAGTCCGACGCGATCACGCTACTCCTGAAACGCGACAATGATGGCGCCTCCGGATCGATCGTGCTGCCTGCCGCCGCGAGCCAGGGACGGCTGACCACCGACCAGGTCAGCGCGCAATTGCCGGCTCAGGATGCTTTTCGCAGCGCGATCCGGCTTGCAAACGACGTCAAGCTCGCGCTCGTGGTGTGCGATCCAGACGGGGTCTGGAAGCCCGACTGGGGCGATCTTTATCAGCCGATCGATTGACCCGCATCGGATGGAGCCAGCATATGCTGCGACGCCGCATAGAGACCAGATTGCCGAACGGACCCTCCACCCGACTGTCGTTCCGGATACGGGCCCTGATGGTCGCGCTGCTGGTTGCGACAGGCTCGCCGGCACGCGCCAACGACTCGGCTGCGGAATTATCGATCGGTGGGCTCCAGTTGGTACGCACCAATGACGTGGCCATGGAGAGCGAGAACCTTCGTATCGCGCTCGACAGGATCAGCGTTCGCTACCAATTCGCCAACGTCACCGCCAAGCCAGTCACGCTTACTGTTGCCTTTCCGCTGCCCGACATCGACCTGTCGGAGGCTGAGAACGTTGCACTGCCGTCAAATGATCCGATCAACTTCGTCGACTTCGAGACCAAGGTCGACGGCAACCTAGCGCCGCTGACCGTCGATCAGCGCGCCGTGGTTGGCAACAGGGATGTCAGTGCCCTGCTCCGCGAACTCAAGTTGCCGCTGCTGCCGATTGGTGGCCGCGAGATCCGGGTGACCGATCTACCCGCGGCGACCCGGACCCGGCTCGTGGACGACGGACTTCTGGTGCCTGCCGGAATGAGCGACAACGGTCGCCAGCAGTACGCGCCGGGTTGGGTTATCAAGACCTCGGCTGTGCGCCAGCAGGTGTTTCCGCCCATACGCGCCGTCACGGTCGAACACCAGTACCGGCCGAGCGTCGGCTCCAGTCCTGACACCATTCTGCGCTCGAGCCTGCGCCGCAGCAGCGCACTCGGTCAGGAAGTCGCGCGTTACCGGAAAGAATACTGCGTCCAGGATACGTTCCTCGCCGAGCTCGATAAGCGCGCGGGCGGTAACCAGACCAACAGCGCGAATCTGCAGGAGCGGCGCATATCGTACGTGCTCAAGACCGGCGCGAATTGGGCTGGGCCGATCCGGTCATTCAAGCTGATTATCGACCCAGGCGGCAGCGACCGTTTGGTGAGCTTCTGTCCTGGGCGGCTAAAGGCCTCGTCGGCTACTGGAAACACGCTTGAATATACGGCAAGCGACTTCAAGCCGGATGCCGACCTGAAAATCCTGGTGATCGGAACATTCTGAGCGTGCCGGTCAATTGGTGAGCAGCACGTAGCGCGCGGCCGCGATGACAGTCACCTTGTTGCGCTGAGCCTCGCTTAGCGCCTGCAGGAAGAACGTGTCGGCCGCCATCGGTCGCGGCTGGCGCAATGAGTCCAGAACCTGCGGGACCGCCACGACCAACAGCAATTGCGGACCGCTCGCGCGCGCTGTCGGGAGCGTAAACGAAAGTGAGTCGATGCCCGGCTTCAGAAGATAAGACAGGCTCTGGACTTCGCCGCGATCCGACACCATGAGCAGCTCCACCACGCGGTTGGCAAAGTTCTCAATGGTCCCATTGAGGATTTCACCGCCCTTCAGCTCTGTCGCTGACAAGGTGATGCGTGGCATTCGCGCCTGATCGCTCCCGACCTGATTCAAGAACTTGACGGCTGGGCATTGCGCTTGGGTCACTTGCCTGACGCCGACCGAAGCCTCGAAACCCTGATCACGCCGAAACGCTTTGTCGAAGGTATCGAATGGGGCGGTCGAGGCACCGAACCCTTCGATGACAGCGGCATTTGGGCTCACGGCAATCGGCAAGACGAAGAAGCAGTCACCGCCGGAATATTGGGCCACGTATTTGCGGATGCGCTCAGCGCGCCCCGCCCCATCGAGTGCCGCAGACGGCGTCGCCGTCGGCTGCGCTGACAACTTCCCCGGCTCTTGGCGTTCGGGCTGTGGTCCAGCGGGCTCGATCGTCGGCGGCGCCATTGTTCCGGCGAGTTTCGGAGGTGGCGGCAAGACCGCGCGGCCTGGCGCTGACCAGACCAGCTTGTAGAAGGCATATCCACCGCCGACCAGCAGCAACAGAGCCGCGACGCCCGCCCCCAGCCGTAGGCTGCGCGGACTCCGCGCGGTCGACGGCATACGGTCCTGCGGCGCCGGCGCCGCGCTTTCCGGCCGCCGTAGCGGATCGAAGCCATATAACGCCGCGGCCGGCGTCTGGGCCAAACCGGCCGGCGTCCAGCTGTTGACCTCCCCCATGGTCGGGCGCAATGCCGGGTCAGGCTGCAGCATCCGCTCCAGCAAAGGCCGAATGCGCATATCCACCGCGCCGAGATCGGGCACTCGCCGGCGCTTCTCCACCAGTTGAAACTGGCTGCCGCCCATGTCGAGTTTCTGTCCGGTCAGTGCATGGAACAACACAAGACCGAGGCTGTAGACATCGGATTTCGCCGTCACGTCATTGCCGTACAACCCTACTTGCTCCGGCGATGCGTAGTTGTCCTTGCCAGCGAAGCCCGAGCCGATGATGGTCTTGTCACCCATCTGGGTCGACCGGGCGATGCCGAAGTCGATGATCTTGGCCCGCCTGACGTCGTCGAGCGGAACGATGATGTTGTCCGGAGACACGTCGCGATGAATGATGCCGTGCTCATGGGCGGCCTCCAGTCCCGATGCGACACGCTGCATCAGCCTGATCAGCGCCTCGAAGGTCAACGGCCCATCATCGAGCATGTTCGAGAGCGAGCGGCCATTCACGAACTCCATCGCGAGATAAGGTCGCTGCAGCACCGGCTCCACGGTAAATAGGAAGTAGCGAACGATCGCGTCATGCGGAAGATTGTGGAGTGCCGCGGCCTCTCGACGGAACAGCGCGAGCGCGGCCTCGTTATCAACCACGTCGGGCAGTAGCATTTTCACCGCAACAGGCGATCCAGTCTGAATCTCACGGCATTTGTAGACCTCACCCATGCCGCCCGCGCCGATCACCGCTTCGATCTCGTAAATGCCGTTGAGACGGGTGCCGGGCGGCACGCCGTGATAGGACGATCGGAACGGATCGTTAGGAGTCATGGTTGCGGCTCCCGATTGAGCGGAGATCTTGTCGTCTCCTGAGATCGTGGCGTCAGCAGTCGCACGATCACAATCGTCAAATTGTCAAGCCCGCCACGAACAAGAGCCAGCGCGAGCATGTCATCGCAAGCCGCCTGGGCGCGTCGCGTAGCCGCGTGCTGCAGGATCTCGTCGTCCTGCACGTGCCTGGTCAGGCCATCGCTGCAGATCACGAAAATATCCTCCGGCTCGGCCGGGCCTGTCACCACCTCAAATTCCGGATCATCGGCGACACCGACGGCACGCGTAATGGCATTGCTCGGCCAATCATTCACGTCTTCGCGCGACAGCGCACCTTCTGCGATCAGCTCCTCCAGTTCGCTGTGATCATGCGACACCTGGCGAATTGCGCCGCGACTGATAAGGTAGACCCGGCTGTCACCCGCCCATATGCAGGCATAGTAACTATCGCGAACGAGCAGAACCGCCGCTGTGGTCCCGACGGTGGCACCCTGTCGTTCATGACTAAGCGCCAGTATCTGCTGGTTTGCGCTGAAAAGCCGCTCCTCGCATTCCGCGAGCAGGTCTGCGGCTGATTCTGGCGTGCCGATCGCGTCAAGCGACTGCACTACGATGCGACTGGCGAGATCACCGGCCTCGTGCCCCCCCATACCGTCGGCGACCGCCCACAGGCCAACGTCGGTTCGTACCAAACATGAATCCTCGTTCCGCTCCCGCACCCGTCCGGCATGGGTGACGCTACCAACATCGAACAAGGACGGAATATGCACCATCGCGCGTCATCCATTCCCCGATGCCGCGAGGCCGAGATCACCGGTCAGCAGCGTGACGTAGTGAAACGGATCTGGCAATCCGCGACAACTCAGCGCCATTGGCGGGAAGCCTTCCCCTCCGGCGGTCCACCAGAAGCTAGCCGCGGCGTAGACCTGTGGGTTGGCAGCGCAAAGTGCTGCAAACGACCCTGCGAAGGCTTCGACCGCCGAAGCCCTCCCCATTGCCGCAGTACCAAGCGACGTGACCGGCGGATCGCCGGCGATGGTCTCCTGCAGTCGTGGCACCGCAAGCCGATCCAATGCATCGGAGATCTGCTCGAAGGTTGCGGCCCGATCCAGGGTCGAAAGCAGGAACGCCTCCACTTGCCCGAACCATTCGTCCTGCGGATCAATGCTCGGCGGCGGCAGCGAGACGGCCTCGCCGGTCACCGCATGCAGGGTCAAGGGATAGTATCGCCCCACCCCATCGAGCGAGGGCATGATCGCACCCGCCACTGTCGTGCCGCAGATCGCGGCGCCGAGCCAAAACCGCCAGACCGGCGCGGTCAGAAAGGCCTGCTGCCATCCTGGGCCAAGCTGGTGGCGACTTGCTGACAGCGCAGCCTGTACCCATGGCTCCCAGGCTTCCAGGAAGCTGCGCGGGGTCGCGATCGCGATGAAATCGCGCTTCGCACCGATTTTGCCGAATATCCCGCAACGCATGGTCATATCCCGGTCGGGCAACGAAACTCGCGCAGCACTGACAGGTTCAGCGGGTTGCGCAACGATCCAGTCGAAATTTGATAGTTGAGCTCGCGCCCGGCGACGATGAAACTCGCGCTGGCCGTTTCCGCTTTCACCACTAACGAGCCTGCCTCCAGCATCCGAAACAACGACCAGGGACCAATGCGCTCAAGCACGGATGGCGGGCCGGTGTCGTTACTGACTGAAATTGCCGTTCGCGGCGCTGGGCCCGGCCATAGGACGGTAGTCGGCGAGTTGCTCTGCGGCTGTGGCGGTGGCGTAGGTTGCGGGCCGCCGAACAAGGACGAAGGGGCCGATCCGGGAATGGTTGGGCTCGCAATCGTGGTGCCACCGATCTCGGTCTTAACTGTCACGCCTGGCCCCGGTGCCCCAGGGGGTCGGATCGCGAATGAAACGGCGGGCACACCGCCGCCCGTCTGGAAGAACGCATCCCGGATATAAGCCGCATTCTGGAATTGTTTGAGCGTGTCGGGCGAGAACGACCGACCAACGGGGCTCTCCTTTCGCCAAGCCCAGTCCGACCGCGACGTGTCGGCATAAGCTGCCAGGTACTGGGTGAAGAACCTGTCCATAACGCCATTCGGACTAAACAATTTGGCAAAATCCGCGAGCGGAACTTCCTGGCCGCTGCCGCGGATAAACGGGTAGCGGTTAGTCACGGTCTGTTGGCAGACCGGCGTGACCTGATCGCGCAACGTTTGCAGGATTTGCCCGGCGGTCGAAGCCGCGATGCTGCCTTCGAACTCCGCGGCTGCTGCTCGCAGCATGTCGGAGAATGGCGGCGGCATGCGCGAGGCATTGTTGCGGAGCGCTGCGACCTGGGTCTGAAGCGCGGCTGTGGCCTGTGCGGTCAGTTGGGGATTCTCGATGATTAGCGTCAGGTTCTGCGCGATGTCGTTCAGGTTCGCGACGGTCGAGTCGATCGGCCGGCGGGTGCTCTCGCCTTCGAGCGCCGCGTGGTAAGGTTTGAACTGCGCCTCGATCATCGCGCCAGGCGGTCCATCCTGGGCATTCGTGAAGAGTGCTGGCGCCGGTGCGGCAGCTGGAGCCGAAGCGCTCGCCGGCTTCGCCCGTTCCTTGGTCAGCACCGTCTCGTCGCGCACCGATTCCAGAATTTGCCGCATCGGCGAGGTCGGCGCCGAAAGCGCCCGCAGCACCTCATATTTCGGCTTGTCGGCGAGCAGCTTCTTCAGGCGCAGGCTCCCGAGCGCCGTTCGCCAGGTCGTCACGAAATCGTTGGAATAGATGCTGAGCAGATCGCCGGCCAGATTGTCGTACTGCTGGTCGATGGCCGACTGCTGGCCGGCATCTCCCAAAACCCATCGCTCCCGCTTCATCCGCTCTGACAATCCGGACAGCCGGGCAACGAACTTCTGATGGAAGCCGTTATACGTGAAAAATTCAGGTACCCGTACGGCGTCCAAAGGCTGCCCCGTCGTGGTTTCGAACACGACACCCATGTCGGGGCCGCCATGGCGGCTGGCGATCCAGTCGCCGGCGATCGATGCGCGAGCCTCTGATTTCAGAAACTCGTAGGCTCGTTGCGACACGCTCAGGCGCGCCAAGGAGCTTTGGGCCTGCTTGATCAACCGGCCGTCGAGTTCGACCAGCGGCTGCTGTTCGGTCTCGAGGTCGAACATTGCCACGAGGTTCTCGTCGAGCAGACGCCGCCCTTCCGCGTTGGTGGCGCCAGGATAGAGGTTATCCGCCCAGTCACGTTGCATCCAGGAGCGGATCAGCTCGCGGTCCGGCGACTGCAGGCCGCCGACCATCAGATAGACCTTGAGCGCCTCATAGACGAAAGCAGGCTCGTTTATGCGCGCATTGAGCTGCTCCTCCAGGCGATACAGCAGGCGCGGCCGGAACATGCGCTCAAGCGCGGTATGATAGGCCGCTTTCGAGGGCGACAGCAGCCGGGCGTGCTGACTGAGCCCGTAGCGAGCCGACAGAGGCACCGACTCGCCGCGCGATCCGTAGCCTGCGGGGGCGTTGCGGAGGCGGTAGAGTAGCGGCAGCACCTTGTCGAGATCAGGATCGGCAATCAATGTCTGCTTGATAAGTGGTGCGCCGGCGGCTGCATACTCGCTATCCGCCTGCAGGCTTTGCTCGATCAAATCGGAGTTCCGCTTGTAGCTCATCAGCCAAGCTGCGATCAGTCCGATCGAGACCAGACCGATCAATGACAGGGCTGCGGCCTTCAGGATCAGCGTGCGGCGCACCGCGGCACGGTCGGTCGAGACCCAGTCGGCTTCGCCGATGATGACCTTGGAAATCAGATCGGCGAGGAAGAAGCTCTTGCCCGTGCCCGAATAGGATCCGGAACCGATCTCCTCGGCGCCGAACGTGCGTGCCAGCGACCCGATCAATTGGTCGATCGGCGTGCCCTGCTGCGTACCCGAGGTAAAGTAGAAGCCGCGCAGGTTCGCGTTCACGTGATAGCGCGTCGGCTCGAAGATCAGGTTGAGAAAATCGTGGATCTGGGGCTTGAGCCGCGCCATCTGTGCCGGAAAGCCGAACAATTGCACGCGGTGCTGGGGCGTCGGCTCGTCCTGCAGACGGTCGAGCGTCTCCTCGCTCAGGCGCTCCAGCAGACGATCGAACTCGACCGGGATCTGCCCCACGAGATTCTGGGTTTTGTCGGCGGTCTGGAACGTGGCACCCCAGACCTGGCGGCGGCCGGCCTCCCCGAGATAGGCGAAATACTCGGTGAAGCCGGCAACGAGATCCGCTTTGGTAAATAGCGCGTAGACCGGGAAGCTGACCTTGAGCCTCTGATGCAGCTCGAGCAGGCGCATCCTGATGGCATCGGCATGAAGTGCGAGCTCCTGCTTCGGCAGCGTCAGGATGTCTTCGATACTGATGGCGACAAGGACGCCGTTGATCGGTTGGCGCGACCGGCTTTTCTTTAGGATGTCCAGGAACGCCAGCCAGCTGTCCTTGTCGGCCTTGCTGTTGGAGTCCTGGGTGGTGTAGCGGCCGGCGGTATCGATCAGCACCGCCTCCTCTGTAAACCACCAATCGCAGTAGCGGGTACCGCCGACCCCTGCGATCGCCGCGGGCGTCGCCCCGCGGGCGAGCGGAAATTTGAGCCCGGAATTGACCAGCGCCGTGGTCTTGCCGGCGCCGGGCGGACCGATGATGACGTACCAGGGGAGATCGTAGAGATAGCCCGACTTGTTGCCGCTGGCGGTCTTCAGCGTCGCGAGCGCATCCTTCATGCGCTCCTTGAGCACCGGTTCATCGCTGACGGGCTGGTCTGCACCAGCGATGCCATCGGCAATCTCCTTGGCACCCTTGCGCCGCTTGAACAGATTGAGGCCAACGATGCCTGCCACGGCCGTGGTGAGCAGCAGAATAGCGATCTGCCGGACGATATGGTTCTCCAGCGGCCGCCAATCGCCGAACGCGATGAAGGGACCGGCGAAATAGATCACCGCTCCGAGCGAACTGAGCCCGACTCCGTAGAGAACGATGCGGAGAATGTCCTTGGCAAGCATCTAACCGTACCCGTCGCAAACCACCCGATCCGGCGGTGTGTGCCTATTCGCTGCGTTCGATAAAGATCTCGACGCGCCGGTTCTTGGCGCGTCCCTCGGGTGTTGTGTTGCTGGCGATTGGCGCATCTGCTCCTTTGCCCTCGACGTCGACGCGCGAACCATCGGTCAAACCAGGTTTCAGTGCCGCGGCAACCGCCTTGGCGCGCTCGACCGACAACTCGAAATTGGTCGGGAAGCGGACTGTGCGGATCGGCGAACTGTCAGTATGGCCGACGACCCGGATCCGTCCCGGCTCCTTGTCGAGGGTTGCTGCGACGCGGAGTGCGATCGGCTTGAAGCCGTCGAGGATGGTCGCCTGGCCCGACGCAAACAAGGCTAGGTCGCAGACCCTGATCACGATGAAGCTGGGGGTCTGGTCCGCCGTCATGGCACAGGCGGTGTTCTCCTTCGCGAGCGCATTGCGGATGCGTTGCAACTGGGTAATGCGATCCGGCGGCGGCGGAGGCGGCGGCGGTGGGGGTGGTGCAACGACCTGACGCTTGAGCTCGATCGGGCCGGCCGGATGGAGCGCGAGCGCCACCTCGGCAGCATTCTCTGCCCGCCCAGCGAGGAGCGTCCGCAGAACGAAATAGGACCCGGTCAGGAGCGCGGCAACGACGGCTGCCACGAGCCAGACCGGAACACGCAGACGTTGCCGGCGTCCCGCCAGCGCCTGCCCGCGCCAGTTGGGCGACAGGTCGCTCATCGTTTTCGGTCGGACCCGGCGCAGCAATTCATAGAGGTTGCGCTGGATCAGTTGCAGGTTCGCAACTCCGCCCCCTGACGTCCGGTGGATGCCCTGAAAACCAAGCGCAAGGCAGGTGTGCTGAAGTTCGAGGACCGGATAGTTGACCAGTGGATCAACCTTCAAATGGTCGAGGATCTCAAAGAAACGGACGCCGCCGACACGCTCGCCGAAGAACCGGCTCAGCATCGAATATTGCGTCCAGACGTGACGCTCTTCGGTTGGGATGTGCTGCACGATATCGTCGGCAGTGGCACACAGGATGTATTTCGCTGTGTTGGCTTGGTGCTCGGAAATGCCCGCTGAACGGATGTCCTTCTCAAAGAATTTGATCGCGTCCGCGACCTGCTCCATCAGGCTGGCGAATGACGCTCGCATGAGCGCCACCCGCAATCGACCGAGCAGTTGCAGCAACGGGCCCGCAGCGCGCATCACCGGATTGGCATTTGGCGCGACCAGATCGTCAACGCGCAACGGCGGCCCTGGCGGCAACATGGGTTGCGGCACGTGGCCTTGCGCGGGTGTCGAGATCCATTCCTCGGCTGGATGGCTGGCCGGGGCGGAGGCGTAGTTCGAGCCCTGTGGAACGGGAGAAAAGGATGATGGTGGCGCTGGCGCGCCGGGAGAGGGTACGGGTGATGGCGAATAGGCCGGGCGTGCTGCAGGCCCCTCGCCCGGCGGAGGCTGAGAGGTCGGCGCCGGCGGCAACTTCCCGCCGGGATTGGGACGGATGATCGTCCGTTCGCCCCGGCCGAAAGGATTGACCGGCTTGTCCTTGTCGCTCATGGCCTGTCTTCCAGGATAGCCCAAAGATACAGCTCAAGCTCGGGCCAGTCGCCGGAAAAGTGCATTCCGATCGACGCAGCCGTACTGAACTCGGGCCACAGCGGCGACTTGCGGTCGAGATAGAAATAGACGTGATCCGTGATGGCCCGGATATGCGGCGGCGGCGTCGGCAAATGCGCCAGCGTCAGGCCCGGCAGGTTTGCGTGCACGATCTCGTTCATCTTGGTGTTCGGCCCGACCTTGAACAGGTGCGGGAAATCGTTCTGGATCTCCACAAGCGGCCGCCGTGCGGCAACCTCCAGCACCAGGGTCGCATTTCGGAATAGCGCTCGATCGCGGATCGGCGATACGAACGCATTCTGTGCGCGCTCGATGATCTCCAGGCGGATCGCCCGCCTGCCCAGCCGCGCGCTCAAGAAGTCCTGGATGTCGCTGACCAAGGGTGTGAAGACGTTCTCGATATCGTCGTGATTGTACGCCGGATAGTTGCGCGCCCGCCGTTCCGCCGTGGAAAACGTCGCAAGTTCACCCGCGAACCTCAGCAATTCCTCGTACAGGCGCTCGGGGTGCACGCTGCCGGAGCGCTGGAAATGAGTCAGCACGGGAATGGTACGGTTCAGCACTTGCAGGACCAGATAGTCGACGCTCTGCAACCCACCACCGGATGACGGATCGACCGCGTAACGCGCCAGCTCGTCGAGTTTAGTCTCAACCCAGCCGATGATGCGGTTGAGCCAGCCATCGATGATCGGATGCGCGGCGCAGACCAGCATCGGCGGCACGAACTTGTCGTCGAACAGGATGTTCTTGTCGCGCACCTCGAGAATGCGCGCGATGCCGAGGCCCATGTATCCGGGCTTGCTCGTCTTGCGCAGTTCGAACGACAAGCGCGGATAAGCGATGTCGATCTCTTCCTCGATGCGTAGCGCCGAGGTCGAGTCAATGAAGGTTTCCGAAGTACGGACATAGCGACTGGCGCTGTCGGTGCGGTCCTCGTCGACCTCGCGGGTGTTTGGCGCCGCGACCGGCATCATCAGCCAGACGATCTGGCCTGCGGCCGTCTCCGGCACATCGATCGATTCGGGTATTGGGCTGTCCGCAGGAATATCGAAGGGCGTACCGTCCGGCATGACGCCGGACGCATTCCGCACCGCGAATTTGCTCTGTTCGGTAAGATCCTTATCGATCTCTAACTGGGCAAAGCCCCAGGGGTATGGTGTCGTGTAGCGAACGCGCTTTTCCAGCAAGTGTTCGATGTAGCGGTCGTTCTGCTGCAGATGATGCGGCCGCAGAAACAGACCTTCCGACCAGAAAACCTTGCTGTACCAAGACATTCCTACATCCACTTAGAAATTGTCGGCAACCGCGTGGTTGCCGAAAGTTTACTTTGAACCGGGCTTGTCACCGCGGTCGTAATAGTCCGAGAAAAGCAACATAAAGGTTTCGATCGGCGCGCTGTTGTCGCGGCCAAGATGCGCCTTCCAGCGCGTCAAGAACTCGTCCCAGAGTTTGCCCTTGTTCGTGCCGAGCCAGGAGCTTGCGCCACGCTGAAGCTCGAGCTCGCGCGCCATCAGCGTCGGATCTATGCCCGCAATCAGCTCATGGACAGCGTGCTGCATCGCCATATAGGTCCTCAATTGATGTGACTTGAGATCACTGAAGCCCTGTGCAAAGGCGCGCTGTGCGTCGAGATAGCTGCGCGTCGGCGGCCCAAAGAGAATGCGCATCGCTTCTTCCGAGGTCGGCGAGAATTTCAGCGGATTATTTTCGAGCGCTTGGACGGTGGTCTGGCTGGTGCTACGGGTCAGCTGCTTGGCTTGGGTTCGCGCCTGCAGCAGCGCCATCAGATTGTCCACGGTCACACGCAAGATGATGCCAAGCTGTTCGGCGAGTTCGGCATCGGACTTGCTGGCAAAGAAGTTGTCCGGCAATCCTGCAGCGCGAGCCACCAGTCGCGCGAAGTCGGTCCCACCGACTGGCTTGGCCGTGACAGGGCCCTCGTCTGCTGCTTGCGCCGGGCGCGGCGTCTCAACCTGCGGGTGCGATGGCGATGCTAGCGGCTGGGCGACGGCTGGTTCATCATCGATCCACACCGACGGCCGGCGTGGAGTCGGCATGGCTGGCGGCCGCTCGACTTGCGGTTTCGGCGCGGTGACCGGACCGGCTGCCCAGTTCATGTCGTCGTCCTGCACGGACGGTTGGTACGGAGACATCGGCGATGACCGTCGAAATGGGTCCACACCCGGCGCCGGGACGCTCGCCGCCCAATCCAGGAACCCCGGATTGACGGGCCGCGGAGCCTCGCGTGGCTTCTTCAACAATTGCGGATCGATCGGCGGCGGAACGTCACGATCGGCCGTCCAAAGCTCTCCGTAATCCGCATGCTGCTGGCCCGAGGGTTCGTGCAGTTGCGCCTCATGGTGTGGGGTGCGCCCGCCAGCCTCAGCCTCCAGCGAAACTCCGATGATGTAGTGGCCGATCGTGAGCCGATCGCCGTCGCGCAAGCGGTGCGGCCCGCGTATGCGCTGGTCGGCACCATTGAGAAAGGTGCCGTTGGTCGAGACGTCGTGCAGCCAATAGCCACCGTCGCGAAAGTGCACCTCGCAATGCTTTCCGGAAATCGTCCGCGCCGGATCCGGCAGCGTCCAGTCGAGGTGACGGTCCCGGCCAATATCGACCGAACGCCTGCCGGTGACCGTAAACGACACAGGTCCGCCGTCCGGAAGATTCGGTTCGTTCTCGATATTAAAGCGCAGCACCATCACATCGTCTCGTTAGCGCGGAGGGCGCGGTTCGCCGCGTGCCAATTGAATACCATCCTCCAGGCATGACGTCATTATCTGGTCCCGGGAGTCACGGGGGAGCCGGCAGAGGCCAATCAGCAGTGCTGTACGCACCGCCCGTGCGGCCTGATCTGGCTTGGCTTCCACGGGCGCAAATTCCGGGGGAACCACGCTTCCACCGGACCAGCCGGCCGCCAGCGCCAGCCACGTTGCTGGCTGCTCAGGATCGTTGGCATTGCCGACAGCCAGCGCCTTGTTCCGGGACTGCTCGTCCGGTTGCCGGACCCAGGTCTCCACAATATTGAGCGACCTGCTATCGCTGGCATCGAAATGGTCGAACATCCGTCGCAGAGAGCGACATCCCCAGCCAATTGCCACGCGCCTTGGAAGCAGGTAGGCACAGTAAGACACGGCGGGGTGCCAATTGCACGCGTCGGCGGCCTCCTGAAGGAAATCCAGCGAAGGCTTGTCAGCGTCGGCTCTGCCGACATCATAGCGCGCCAAGGGATAGGCCTGAAACAGATCCTGTACCGTGCCGAATCTAACCTGCCCCATGATCGTCAACCGACAAGAGTTGGAGTGCCGTGAGCGACCAGCGGACCGCCGGCAGCAAGCGCCATGCCGGCCTGCGCTGTCATGGCGATCGTCGGCGCGTTGATGACGATACCCGCCGGGGTCAGGATAATCTGGCTCGGACCAACCTGCAGGGTGATATTGGCGTTGGCCATGAGCGTGATGCTGATGCCCGCATTGACGGACTGGTCCATGGCCAGCGTGATGTGCTGACCGCCCAATTCGATATCGAGTTTGTCATTGCCTTTCTTGAGCGTGGTCTTGCGGGTGTCGCCGCCGAATGCAGCTTCGCCGATGGTCCGTGTCTCGGTGTCGCGGACCGTCACGTCATGGTCCTTCTCGGCATGCACCGTGATCTTCTCGGATCCCTTCTTGTCCTCGAAATTCCACTCGTTGAAGCCGCCGCCGCCTTTGGTGGAGTCGGACTTCAATCCCGCAATCGTCTTCTTCGACGGCAGATCGTAGGGCAGCTTGTATTCGTCGTTGTACACGGTGCCGATCACCAGGGGCCGGTCCGGATCCCCTTCCAGGAATTCGACAACGACTTCCTGCCCGACGCGTGGGATGATCTGACCGCCCCAGCGCTTGCCAGACCAAACCTGGGCGACACGCAACCGGCACGACCGCTTCTTCTTGCGATCCCAGAAAAAGCGGACGTAGATTTCGCCGAGCGACTCGACGTCGATTTCCTCGCTCGAATTGTCGTCTTTGGTCACCACCTTGGCAGTCTGGATGCCATTGATCCTTGGCTTCGGGGTCAGCATCGGCGCTCGAAACGGCCGATCGCTCGGCAGAAACTCGTAGCTGCCGAAATAAACGTGTTGCCCGGCGTCGCTCGGACCGCCGGTGCGATAAGATTCGATCGAGAACGAGTGCGTGGCTCGCACCACGAGATAATCCACGTTCTGCGAATCCTTGGAGTGCTTTTCAAGTTTCGTTAGCCCACCGGGGAACAGGTTGACGGCGTCGCCATTGCCGCGGCGCCTCCGGTCCATTGCCTGCTCGGCCTGAAGCTGGATTTTCGCGTAGCGCTCGCCGTCGGACTTTTCCTTGAACTTCCCTGGATAGTCGTAAAACTCCATCTCCGACCGAGTGTAGTGCTCGGAGCCCTTGGCGTCGCTGATCATCTGCGCGTTGGGCTTCTGATAGTTGTAGTCGTTGAGCTCGATCTTGCCGGTCCGAAACCGGCGCTCCGAGACCCATTCGTAGATATGCTGCTCGCCTCGACGATCGGCCCCCGTCAATGGGATATAGGGAATCGCAGCAAGACCGTTGATTGGGCTATGCGACGATTTGGAGTCCGCCAACACCAGCGTATGTTTGCCGCCCTCGTGCTTGAAGAAGTAGTAGATGCCGTGCTGTTCCATCAGCCGGCACACGAAATTCATGTCAGTCTCCCGGTACTGAACGCAATATTCGAGCTTCGGACAGGACCCCTCTTCGGTCAGTTTGGATTCATAATCGGTGAAGCCGCGTTCGTTGAAGACCTCCTTGATGATGTCCGGCGCTTTCTTGTCCTGAAAGATCCGACAATCGGTGGTTCGCGACAACAGCCAAAACCAAGGCCTCAGCACGATCCGGTAGCTGAAATAGTCGTTGTTTACCCCGAGCCACTGGGCCTCCGTCAGAATGCCACTGAACTCGCGCTCCTTTTCATGCAGCTTTATCGTCAGCGTACATTGCTGACCAATGGCTCGGTCGAAGTCGAGGTCGGCATCCTCACTGAGACACTCGATGCGATACTCGAACAGTTCACTGAGACCTTCCGAGCCTTCGAATCCGGCAAAAACCAGAACGTCTTTGCCAAGAGGCGTCTTGAGTTCGCAGAGGCGGGTATCCTGAGTAAGCTGGCCCATGTGGGCTTAAACTCCCTCCTTCGATCGAATGACCCGCTGCAAAGAGCTGATCAGACGTTATGCAAGAACCGCGGAAATCCTGCCTGCCACTGGCAGTGCCGGCAAGTCCGCCCCGGGGCTGGGCCTCCTGACGTTTCACGACAGCCGTCCAAAGAACCACCCTGGCCATCAAGTAGTCGGCCCCAAGAGCTTGCCGGTTCACGCGAAAATGGCATCTTCGGAAATGAACCAAGATCAGCAGGCATCTGACCCATAGGTATAGAATCGGATCATACGCCCCCGCGAGATCCCCTAGTCGTCACGGGCTCGGCAGCGGGGCCGTGACCGAGCAGATGGACGATCCTCGCATGCTTGATGTCGCCTCCCTGACGCTGCCCATTACCGCTGACGATCCCTGCGGGCCGGATCTCGACGCCATCGGAGACGTCCAATATCTGAACTTCTTCGCAGGTGCGGAATCCCTGCTGCCAATGTCGTTCTTCGAGGTCGTCAATGCCAATGGGGAGCGTGGACGCTTCGATCCAAAGGCAGTCGATTTTGCCGGCCAATTTGCCGCCGCACAGCCCCTTCTGGCGCGTACCCGCGATCTGCGCCTAAACCTGCTGCTGGCCAAGTTTTCAATCCTCAACCGCGACCTCGACGGCTTTCTTTACTGCCTGAGGGCGACCAACTTGCTGCTGCGCGAGCAGTGGGAAGCGGTGCATCCGAAGGGCGAGGACGGCGACTACGCGCTTCGGGCCGTCACGGTCGAAGCAATCGACGTGTTTCCGACCGTGATCAACCCGCTCCAGTTCCTTCCCCTGATTGAGAACCGCAGACACGGCAACCTCAACTACCGTGCTTATCAAATCGCCCAGGGCGAAATTCCCGCCGGTGACGCCGACGCCGACGGGCTCGATCTCGCGACCATCGAGCGCATCGTCAGCGAGACCGATCTCGACACTCTCAAGGCAACAAGCGCGCGGTGCTCCGCGGTCGCTGCTGAAATCGCAGGCATCAAGGCGACCTGGCGTGAGAAGATGAACTCGGGGCAACCTATCAGCCTCGACAGGCTCTCCGGTTTGGTTAACGGCATGGCTGCCTGGCTTGCGGGTCTTGTCGCGTTGCGTGATCCCGCGGCGATTACCGCAACTGCGGAAGATGCCGGTTCCGTCGATATACAGGTGCCGCTGGACACCACCGGGATGTTGGCTTCATCTGCACAGGCGTCCGCAGCGCTCGGCGCAGCGGCCGCCTATTTTGCCCGAATGGAACCATCCAACCCGGCGCTGTTGCTGGTACGTCAAGCGCAGGAGATGGTCGGCAAATCATTTATTGAAGTGATGCGGATGCTGGTGCCGTCCCACGTGGAGAGCGCTGCGATCAACATCGGGCGGGACAAGGTCTTCGAGCTGCCGATCGAACGGATGGCGGAGCTCGCGATCTCGCTCTCATCGACGACCGATGAGAGCGCCCAAGATATTGTTTTTTCGGTGGAAAACAGAGCGCAGGCCTTGGGTCTGCTGACGAAGGTGGCGTCGTTTTTCCGAACCGCGGAGCCGTCCAGCCCGATCCCCTTTTTGGTCGATCGCGCGCGCGATCTTGCACAACGAGATTTCCTCAGCCTTTTGAATGATGTTTTACCTGAGGGAGCGCTTAAAACAATCGACAGATCGCGTTGAACCGAGCTTTCGGTCGAGGGCACTAATTGGACACAAGCATGTTTGCCGACCGCAGCAACTTGAAGCGCCCTAGTCAATCTGCGTCGCGCAAATTCGATGTTTAAAGCGATTTCGTAGTGAGGGAACCATGGCTACAGACAGCGGTCAAAAATTCATTCGACGAAACCGCGCACCGCGCGTGCACATCACATACGAAGATCCTTATGACGCCGAGCGACTTATAGAACTGCCGTTCGTCATGGGCGTCCTCTCCGACCTTTCCGGCAATAACCCTGGCGTCGAGAAGACGAAGGTCGAGGAGCGTAAATTCCTCGAGTTCGACATGGACAATTTCGACAACCGCATGGCCGCAATCCAGCCCGGCGTGACGGCGCGCGTCGCCAATCGCCTCAGCGATGGATCCGACGAAAAGATCTCGGTCAACCTGCACTTCAACAAGATGGCAGACTTCACTCCGGTGGCAGTCGCCCGCCAGGTGCCGGCCACCGCCAAGCTGCTCGAGGCGCGCGAACAACTCGCCAACCTGCTGCGCTACATGGATGGCAAGGTGGCCGCCGAGGACCAGCTGAAAAAACTTCTCGCCGATCCTCAACTGATGGCAGCGCTGCGGGAACGCGCGACAAGCCAGTCGACCGAACCTGGCACCGAGAGCTAAGGAAGGAATGGGGACCATGGCAAAAGAAGCTGTTCACAAAGAGAGCACTACCCAGGTCAAAACCGTCGAAGCTGATGAGTTTGCCAGCCTGCTGAAGCAAAGCTTCAAACCGCGCACTGAACGTGCTGCAACCGAAGTCGAAAACGCCGTATCCACGCTCGTTCAAGAGGCGTTGAAGGATACGAGCGTCATCAAGTCGGACGTCCTCGATACCATCGAGGAGATGATCGCGCGGATCGACCAGAAACTGACCGCGCAAATGAACGAGATTCTTCATACACCTGAGTTCCAGGCGATCGAAAGTGCGTGGCGCGGCCTCCACTACCTCGTCTTCAATTCCGAGACCGACGCCAACCTGAAGATCCGGGTGATGAACGTCTCCAAGAACGAGCTGTATCGGAATCTGCGGCTTTATCCCGATGCACGCTGGGACCAGAGCCCCCTTTTCAAGCAGATCTATGAGTATGAATTCGGCCAGCTGGGTGGCGAGCCTTTCGGCTGCCTGATCGGCGATTATTATTTCAGTCACCTCCCCACCGATGTACAACTGCTCCGCGATCTCAGCAAGATCGCCGGCGCCGCACACGCCCCCTTCTTCAGCGGCGCCGAGCCGACGCTGATGGGAATGGACTCTTGGACCGAGCTGTCCAACCCTCGCGACATCGGCAAGGTGTTCGACACGCCGGAATATGCCGCATGGAAGGGACTGCGCGATCAGGACGACTCGCGCTATCTCGGCCTGTGCATGCCGCGCGCGCTCGGCCGCCTCCCCTACGGCGCGAAATCGGAGCCCGTGGAAGAGTTCGCCTTCGAAGAGGAGACGGACGGACACACCGGCGACAAATACGGCTGGATCAACGCCGCCTACGCAATGGCGGTCAACATCAACCGCGCCTTCAAGGAGTTTGGCTGGTGCACGCGCATCCGCGGTGTGCAGTCCGGCGGCGAAGTTATCAACCTGCCGACGCACACATTCCCGACCGATGACGGCGGCGTCGACCTGAAATGCCCGACCGAAATCGCAATCAGTGATCGCCGCGAGCACGAACTTGCAAAGGCGGGCCTCATCCCGCTGATCCATCGCAAGAACACCGACAAGGCTGCCTTCATCGGCGCCCAGTCACTCTACAAGCCGAAGAAGTACTTCGGCGAAAAGGGCGTGGATGCCACCGCGTCCGACAACCTGTCGTCACGACTACCTTACATGTTCGCAGTGTCCCGCTTTGCGCACTATCTGAAGTGCATGGTTCGCGACAAGATCGGATCCATGAAGGAGAAGGATGAGCTGACGATCTGGCTGCAAACCTGGATCAACGAATACGTTGATGCCAACCCAGCCCTCTCGTCAGAAGCTCAGAAAGCGCGCAAGCCACTGGCCGCTGCGAAGGTTGAAGTCATCGCAAACGAGGAGAATCCGGGATATTACAACGCGCGCTTCTTTCTTCGTCCACACTTTCAGTTGGAGGCGATGGACGTCGGCCTCAGCCTGGTTTCACGCCTACCCGGCCCCGGTTCCTGACGCCGCAACATCGCAACCGTAACCACGCAGAAATTTGAGAGGACTATGCTATGGCTGTCGACATCTTCTTGAAACTCGACCCGATCAAGGGCGAGTCGCTGGACGACAAGCACAAGGACGAAATCGATATTTTGAGCTGGTCTTTCGGCGAGAGCCAGTCAGGCACTTTCCACAGCGGTTCGGGCGGCGGCGCCGGCAAGGTCAGCATCCAGGATCTGCACTTCACGCACTTCGTCGACAAGGCCACGCCGGAGCTTTTCAAAGTCTGTGCGAACGGCAAGCACATTGATACGGCCATTCTCACGGTCCGCAAGGCGGGTGAAAATCCGCTGGAGTATCTCAAGATCGAGATGAAGCACATTCTGGTCTCGAGTGTATCGACGGGCGGATCGCACGGCGAAGATCGCCTCACCGAAAACGTGAGTCTGAATTTCGCGAAGGTCAAGATGACGTACAAGACCCAGACGGAAAAAGGCGGCGCTGGAGCGGCGCCGGTGTTTGGCTGGGACGTTCCCGCCAACAAGGAATGGGCCTGATTGTCGGCTTCTGCTTGGCGCCGGTTGCGATTAGCGCGAACCGGCGCCGCACGGTGCGATTGCGGTTGACGTCTCGGCGGGAGCGGTCGCGAGCCCGACCGCCTGCCGAGGCGACATCATCATGGAGACCAGCTGATGCTCCGCGAAAGGGCATAGCGAGCCTGGCGTCTTGGGGACGGTAAATGACCATTACTCCAAAGAGGGATCGTCTCTCTCCCCCGCTAATGCTGGCCTTTCGCTTGGCTCATGAAGCTCGCGATGCGCGCAAGAAGCTCAATTTGCGCGATGAATTCGGTGAACGGGTCATTGCCGGGCGGCGTAGCGCAGGCCGCTTTCCGATCTCGGAAACGCTGTTGCGGCGGGAGGTCTCTCATGACCTTGAAACACTTCTCAATACCATTGCTCTGGAATCGACCCTGGATCTGAGCGACCGGGATTGCGTCCGGACATCGATCCTGAACTACGGCTTCCCCGATATCGCCCACCGCTCGATCGACGAGGTTACGGACGACGAACTCACCGACGCGTTGCGCGAGACGCTAGCGACCTACGAGCCCAGACTGGATCGCAAGACGATCCGGGTTCGTCGCGACGGCTCGGTCGGTCCTGAGCAGCTGAAGCTGCGCTTCATCGTTCACGCCGACCTCAAAGCTGAGCCGCTCAACGTCCCCGTGGAATTTATCGCCGACGTCGACCTCGACAGCGGCGACATCCAGATCAATCGACTTTAGCATGAATCGCGAATTCCTCGATTTCTACAATCGTGAACTGTCATTGCTGTACGAGCAGGCGGGAGATTTCGCCGAAGAATATCCAGGTATCGCAGAGCGCCTCGGCGGCCTGATCCGGGACCGCTCGGACCCGATGATCACGGGACTGCTGGAAGGCGCTGCGTTTCTTGCCGCCCGCGTTCAGCTCAAGCTCAAGCACGAGTTCCCGGAATTCACTGCAAACCTGCTCGAGCAACTGGTACCGAACTATCTTGCGCCGACACCTTCGGCCATGCTGGTCACCGCCCGGCCACCCTATGCCGACCCGGCGCTGCGCGACGGCAGGAAGATCGCGCGCGGCGCCTATTTCGACGCGACCTATCGCGAGAGAGAACGAAGTCTTTCCTGCCGGTTTCGACTTTGCCGCGACATCGTGCTCTGGCCATTTGACGTCACAAGCGCCGAGTATTTCTCGACGGCGGGCGCTCTGCAAGCGCTCGGTATCCCGGTCGGCAGTGATGTCATCGCGGGGCTGAGGCTATCGTTGACCCATCGTAGTGCGGCCCGGCTCGACGAGGAGCCGCCGGACGCAGAGGCCCGGACCAAGCCGGAAACCTGGTTCGCAGGCTGCCGCGTGAGCGAGCTTCCGATCTACCTGTCCGGTGCGGAATCCGACGCCATCGCGCTTTACGAGCAATTGATCTCGAATTGCAGGGGGGTCTACTTCCGGCATCTCGACGACTTCGGCGATCCGGTGGTGACTCGTGCCCCCCATGACAGCGTGCAGCAAATTGGCTTCGACGAGAACGAGTCTCTGTTTCCTAACGACAACCGGATCTTTCGTGGCTCGGAGCTGCTGCGAGAATATTTCATGTTTCCACGCAAGTTCCTCGGCATTAACCTCACCGGACTTCGCAGCGTGATGTCACGGCTGCGCAGCAAATCGATCGATATTGTCTTCGCATTCGATGAACATAATTCACGGTTGGCCGCCTCGGTGCGCCCCGAGACGTTCAGGCTCTATACCGCGCCGGCGATCAATCTGTTCGAGAAGACGAGTGATCGCATTCCGGTCAAGTCGAATACGCACGAGTACCATGTGGTGCCAGATCGCAGCCGCTATCTGGAATACGAACCGCACCAGGTGCTCGAAGTCTACGCGCACCTTCCGGCAGAGAAGGATAAGCGGCCCGTGCGCCCGCTATATTCGGCCGCCGTCGACCGGACCAGCGGGTCGGTCGACGGGCTTTATTTTACCGTCCGCCGCTTACCTCGGCGCCGCACAGTGGAAGAAAAGACATACGGTTCTTCCTCCGACTACACCGGGACGGACATGTTCCTGTCACTGCTCGAGCCCGGTGAATTGAGCGGCAAAGGCTCTGTCGCCGAACTGAGCGTTCGGGCTCTCTGCTCCAATCGCCATCTCACGGAGCACTTGCCGGTCGGCCAGGGCGGCGCCGATTTTCGCCTGCTGGACGACACATCCCTTGATCTGATGTGCGTCGCCGGTCCCACGCCGCCGCGCGAGCCGGTGGTGGCCCAATTGCGCAGCCGCAGCGAAATCGCCAACAGCGGGATTGTCAGCTGGCGGCTGATCAACATGCTCAGCCTCAACTATCTTGGCCTCGTCGAGCGCGGTGGCGGCAAGAACGCCGCAGCGCTGCGCGAGATGCTGTCCTTGTTCGCCGACCAATTCGACGACGCCACGGAACGCAAGATCCGCGGCGTGCGCAGCATAGAAAGCCGCCCCGTGGTGCGGCGCGTGCGTGAGCGCACCGGCAGCGGCGCAGCACGGGGCCTGGAGATTACCGTCACGCTCGACGAGAAAGCATTTGAGGGCAGCGGCGTATTTTTGCTCGGGGCGGTGCTGGAACGCTTCTTCGCCGACTATTCCGGCTTCAACACCTTCACCCAGACGGTCATCTCGACGCCGGAGCGCGGCGAGATCATGCGATGGCCGCCGCGCATGGGCACGCGGAGACCGCTATGACGCTGATCGACCAGATGAAGGCCGAGCCCTGGCGTTTCGATTTCTTCCATACGTTACGCCAGTTCGAGCGCGCCAACCCGGATCGACCGCGGATCGGTGACAGTGCCGCGCGCCGCGACGAATATATCGAACTCGGCCAAGCGCCTTATCTGGAGTTCCCCGCCTCGAACCTCGCGGCAGTGGACGACCAGAGTGGCAGGCTCAGGATACTCGTCAAATTTCTCGGCCTTTTGGGCCCGCAGGGCGCCCTGCCCATTGCCACCACCGATGAAAGTCTCAGCTGGTGGCTGATGCGGGATGACGCCTTCCCGCGCTTTCTTGACCTCCTCAACGGACGCTTCCTGCAACTCTTCTTTCGTGCCTGGGCCGATGCGCGCCCGATCGCGCAGCATGACCGCCCCGCGGAGGATCGCTTCATCGCCTATGTCGGCTCCTTCACCGGCTTGGGCTCCGCTGTTTTCGCCGATCGCGATACGGTACCTGACATGGCGAAGCTCAGCTTCGCTGGACTGATCGCGCCCAGGGCGAAGTGTGCATCACGGTTGACGCGGTTCCTGCAAGGACTGTTCGAGGTCAAAGTCGAGATCGACGAATTCGTCGGCACCTGGCTCTCATTCGACCCAAGTCACTGCAGCCGGCTCGGCGGAACGCATGCGAGGCTCGGTCAGGACGCCCTTCTGGGCTCGCGCGTGTTCAGCGTCGAGGACAAGATCAGAGTTCGGGTCTTTGTCAGAACATTTGCTCAGTACGAACAATTCCTGCCGACCGAAACACCCAACCTGTCGGAGCCACTGGCCGACGCCGTTTTCTTCTATATCGGCGACGAATTGGAATGGGAGGTCGAGCTCGCCATTCCTGCGGGAGAGGTTGTACCGGTCAGGCTCGGACAAAGTGGTCGACTTGGATGGACCTCCTGGGTCTCACCGAACTGGGCCTCCACGGAAGAATATCGCCGCGATGCCCGCTTTCAGCTCGGCGAGCGATTGAGAGCCCGCCGGAGCGCCGCAGCCAATGCCGCGGCGATTTGAACCTATCCATCGCGCTGATCGCCTAATGCTATGGAATTTGAAGCAATTTCCGCATGATGGCGAGCATCCGCGGAGGAATTGAGCAGGAGGAGCCGCCGTGACCGACATCAGCATTGAAGCTGTAACGGGCAAGCTGAACCGGGCCGGCTATGATGCCTTCATACAGGCCCTGCGCCACGCAAAGAGCGCCGGCAATCGCAACGTCGAGCTTGCGCACTGGCTGTTTCATATTCTGCAGCAGGAGCGCAACGATCTCAGCCTCTCGGTCGATCACTACAAGCTCGACCGCGCGCGCTTATTGTCCGACCTTGCCGGCGTGATCAGCGGCTTTTCTAAGAACGAGACCGACATGCCGGGCGTCGCGAATTCGGTCATCGATCTGCTCGATCGCGGCTGGCACTATGCCACGCTCTTCTTTGGCGAGACTCAAATCCGCACCGGTCATCTGCTTGTGGCAGGCCTGAAATCGAACGATATTCGTCGCACGCTGAACAACCTCTCGCGGGAATTTGCCAAGGTCAACGTCGACGCACTGGCGGCGGAACGCCGCGCTGTCTGGACCGGCTCCGACGAGGAGACCATGCGGCCGATGGACGGTTCGGGCCTGGTTGGCGCCGGCACGGAAGGCGCGGCCCAAGCGGGTCGGAAGGGCACGACGCCGCTCGACCGGTTCTCCCAGGACCTCACCGCCAAGGCCAAATCGGGCGAAATGGATCCGATCCTTGGCCGGGACGAAGAAATCCGCCAACTGATCGACGTGTTGATGCGTCGGCGGCAGAACAATCCAATTCTCACCGGCGAGGCTGGCGTCGGCAAGACCGCAGTTGTCGAAGGCTTCGCGCAGCGCATTGCCGCGGGCGACGTGCCGCCACCGCTACGCAATGTAAGGCTCTGCGCACTCGACATCGGCCTGATGCAAGCCGGCGCCTCCATGAAGGGCGAGTTCGAGCAGCGTTTGCGGTCGGTGATTGACGAGGTGCAGAGCTCACCTACCCCCATCATCATGTTCATCGATGAGGCCCACACACTGATCGGCGCCGGCGGCGCGGCCGGCACCGGCGATGCGGCCAATCTCCTGAAACCTCCCCTCGCTCGTGGCACGCTGCGCACAATCGCCGCCACCACATGGGCGGAATATCGCCAGTACATCGAGAAGGATCCCGCGCTCACCCGGCGCTTCCAGCCAATCCAGATCGACGAACCTGATGTGGAGACCTGCTGCATCATGCTGCGCGGACTTCTCGGTCCGATGGAAAAGCACCACGGTGTTCGCATTTCGGATGCTGCGATCGTCGCAGCGGTCAACCTGTCCCACCGCTACATTCCTTCGCGGCAGTTGCCGGACAAGGCGGTCAGCCTGCTTGACACCGCCTCGGCACGCGTGGCCATCAGCCAGAGCGCGACGCCGGCCCTGATCGAGGATGCACGCGTTGCGATTGCCGCTCGTGAAGCTGAGAGATCAGCACTCGTCAGCGACAGCGACCTTGGGGTAGATGACAACGAGCGCATTGTCGCGATCGCCAACGACATCGCCGCACTGAAAGACAAGCTGACGAACCTCGATGCCGATTGGGCGGTCGAGCAGGAGCTCTTCAAGGACATCCGCAGCATTCGTGAAATCCTGTCCGGGCCCAAGGAAGGCGAAGATCCGGCTGCCAGGCGCGCGGAGCTGCGCAGCAAGTTCGACACACTTGAGACCATCAATCCGGAAAAGCGAATGGTCTATGCCCATGTAGATCAGCAGTCGGTGGCGTCCGTTGTCTCTGATTGGACCGGCATCCCGGTCGGCCGGATGATGCGCGACGAGATCGAAACCGTGCTGAAGCTACCGGAGATCCTCAACCGCCGCGTCGTCGGCCAGTCCCATGGGCTGACGATGATCGCCAAGCGAATTGAGACCAGCCGCGCCAAGCTGGACAACCCGTCGAAACCGATCGGCGTGTTCATGCTGGCTGGCCCGTCCGGTGTGGGCAAGACCGAAACCGCCCTGGCGCTTGCCGAGACTCTTTATGGCGGCGAGCAAAACATGATTACGATCAACATGTCAGAGTTCCAGGAAGCGCACACCGTCTCGACCTTGAAAGGCGCACCTCCCGGCTATGTCGGCTATGGCGAAGGTGGGCGCCTCACCGAGGCCGTCCGGCGCAAGCCCTATAGCGTCATTCTGCTCGACGAGGTGGAGAAAGCTCATCCCGACGTCCATGAAATCTTCTTTCAGGTATTCGACAAAGGAACCATGGAGGACGGCAATGGGCGGCGGATCGACTTCAAGAACACTTTGATCATCCTTACCACAAACGTCGGCACCGATCTGATCATGGGCCTATCACGCGATCCAAAGTATCGCGACGAGCCGGAAGAGCTCGCCAGGATGTTAAGGCCGGAGTTGCTGAAGGTGTTCCCAGCGGCGCTGCTCGGACGCATCGTCTCGATACCGTACTTCCCGCTGTCGGACGAGATGCTGTCCGGGATCGTGCGTTTGCAACTCGACCGCATCGGACGGCGCCTTCGCGACAATCATAACGCGACCTTCGGTTATGACGACGCGGTCGTCGAGCACATTGTGTCGCGTTGCAACGACCCGGACTCCGGTGGGCGAATGATTGACAACATCATCACCAACACCCTGCTCCCCGAGCTGTCGCGCGAATTCCTCAGCAAGTCGCTCGCCAAGGAAGAGGTGAAGGAAGCACGCGTCTCGATCGAGAACGACAAGTTCGCATATTCGTGGAATTGAGCACGATGAACATTCAAGCCGAGCATCGTCACCCGAACATCGGTCCAACGCCATACGACGAGGTCTACTACCCGGGTCATGTTTATGGGCTTACTCATCCCAACCATCTTGCTACCATGGCCGCCGTTTACGGCATGCAGCCGGCGCCGGTCGAGCGTTGCCGGGTGCTGGAGCTTGGCTGCGGCGTCGGCGGCAACCTGTTGCCGATGGCCTTTCAATACCCGAACAGCGAATTCGTCGGTGTCGACCTGAGCGGCGTGACGATCGAGCGCGGCCAGCAAAATGTCGCTACATTGGGCCTGGAGAACATCAAGCTTCTCCACTGCGACATCATGAATGTCGATGCAAGCTTCGGACGGTTCGACTACATCATCGCGCACGGCGTTTATTCCTGGGTGCCACCGGCAGTGCGCGAGAAGATGATGATGGTCTTCAAGCAGAACCTGGCTCCGCGCGGGGTCTGCTACGTCAGCTACAACGCGCACCCATTCTCGCATCTTCGCGACATGGTCCGCGACATGATGCGGTATCACACCCGCCGCCTCACCGGCATGGAGGAGAAGGTAGGACAGGCCCGCGCGATCCTGAAGTTCCTGAGCGACGGCTCCAAGGCCGACTCGGTGCACGGCGCGGTTATGCGCGACCAGTACAACCGCGTCCTCAAGTCGCCCGACGAGCTTTTATTTCACGACGATCTCGATGATGGCGCCGAGGCCTTCCTGCTGCATGAGGTCGCCGAAGACGCAAGCCGCCATGGCCTGCAATACCTGGGCGACGCTGATTTTTCACGACGCTATCTTGCCGGCTATTCCGAGGAGGTTCGCGCAGCGCTGCAGCGCTTCCCGGAAAGCGAGTTCATGGCGCGCGATCAATATCAGGACTTCATCGACGGCAATGGTTTTCGGCGCACCTTGCTCTGCCACAACAGCATTTCGCTATCCCGCCAGATCGACCTCGATTTCGTTACCCGGTTCCATTTGCTGAGCACGACCAACCCGGTCCATTCCGACTCCTGCGTGACAGACGATTCCGCGATGGAATTCGAGAACCAGGACGGCAGCAGGGTCACGCTAATCAATCCGCTCTTGAAGGCCGCGTATCTATGTCTCGGCCGAGCTTGGCCGCGGGCATTATCATTCGACGAGATGCTCGATGGCGCCCGCGCGCTGCTGGGCAACCGGCAGGCATATGATGACCAAAAGGTGTTGACTGAGGCGATGTTCATCCTGGCTTGCAGCGGCGAGGTTTCGTTCCTGCTGTCGCGTCCCTTTTTGTTGAAGGAAGCTACGGAGCATCCGCAGGCCAGCCTGCTCGCGCGAAGACAAGCGCAAACAGGTCCGCTGGTCACCAATCTCCTCCACCAAACAGTGCAGTTGGAGGACGACCGGACCAGGGATTTCCTGCAATTGCTCGACGGTGCGCGGACCATCGACCAGATCACGGCCGAAATGACCGAAAAATTCGGCCCTACCATTCGGATAGGCCAGAAGGATGGAGCCGGGCAGCCAGCCGAGCCGTTACTGCTGTCAATGCGAGAAAGCGTACAACGCTCGCTTGCGATGGTCGGCAAGCTGGGCCTGCTGGTCGCGTGACGCGCTCAAGTGCACGGCTCCGTTGGCGATGAACGGCAGGAGTTGGAAGCTCCTGCCGTTTCCTGAAACGGATGCGGTCCCCGGCACTCTAGCCGTCGTGGGTATATTGCTGGCCGAGGAGCCATCCCGTGAGAATACCGCCGGGGCCGCTGGTATAGACCGGATCAAAGCCAACACCTGCGCGCAGCATTTTCCATTCATGCTCCCCGACCCAGGGAATCCCGGGATCGCCCTTCTGATACTGGGACAGCAGTGTTCGGGCGACTTCTGCGGCATTGGCGTAGATCGGCCCGTTGGCCCAGCGAGGGCGGGGCAGGCCAGTCATGCGGCAATAGAGCGCCGTGCAGACATAGGCAGACGCCTCTTCCGCATTGGCATCAAGGCCGGTACGCAACAGATCGTATGCCGCGTGCAGGCTCTCGTGGACGATATAGGCTGCGTCCAGCCGGCCCGTCGCCGACACGACCTCAAGCGTATTAGCCGCAACCGCTGTGCCGTCGGCTCGGGTTCGCGCGACATCGTTATATTGCGCAGCAACACCCGCTGCGAGATCGGTCGGAACCGCGACTGTGACCTGCCCCAACCGGATCGCCCGGGCAACGTGATGAAACGTTTGCGGCGCAATCGTCACGTGGCTGCCGCGGATCGGAAACCGGAAGCGCATGCGTGCGACCGCCGGGCCATTGAGCACGTCTAATACCCTGCTCCGCAGTGACATTGATCGTCCTCACTGTTCACACTACCCCACGGATGGTGGTCGCCGTTTCCGATCGGCAGGTTCAAACACTGCGCTGGCGCGACATGACTTCGCATGACCTGGGCCGGGCGCCAGCTTCATCGAATGCGCCGGCATTGAACCCGAACCCGTTCGGGCGAGACTAATCTGAGGCGAGGATTGCCGCGGAAGGCGCCCCATGACGACGACCGATCCGACGACGACCGACACTTACCGGAAGATCGCGGCACGGCTGACCATGTTTCGGCCGCAGATCGATTTGACAAAGTATTTTGCGGGGCCCAACCCGGATGTGCGGCTCTACGACGAAAAGCCCTACATCCGACACCAACTCGAGAAGTATGGTGTCGCGGCTGCGACGAACACACTCGATGGCGTCACCTTCCTGCCGAAGCACTGGCGAGATCTGACCAAGACGCTGCGTATCGCCAAGACGCCGGAAGGATTCGACGCCTTCGCCGAAGGCCAAAGTGCCGAGAAGCCATCGCACTGGGCTCTTGACCTGTCGATGGCCGCCACAATCGGCAAGGGATTTCGGGAGATCTGGCGTCCAAAGCTCTCCGACAGGCCGCTCTCAACGCGCGATCTTCCGGGGCGGCACGGTTTCGGGCTTGGACGCGATCGCGGACAGTGGGGCGACGCCTACAGCTCGCAATTCGGCAAGGACCCGCAGCCACAAGACATCACCTCGCTACATTTCGCGGTGGCACCCGATCGGGTAAACGTTCACATCGACGAAACGGGCTTCGCGTTCGAGGGTGTAGGTGGTGCACTGACGGTGGGCCCAAACTTTTTGCATCACGCCGGCAATGAACTGTTCTGGAAGAGCAACAAGCATATACCGCAATGGGCGGCAGAGCATATCGACCTGATTCTGCCGAACAGCGCGAACGACTTTTCGCGCCTGGGCATTTCGGTCGACATGTACCAGCGCAAAGATTTGCGTGTCACGGTCACCGGCTCCTGCGGAATTTTCGGCGGTTTCGAGTGCTCGGGAACCGTGAGCATCAGCGGAACGCATGATCTGCTCGGTTCGAGCTCAAAGGGCCGGCGCTAAAGCGGATATTGTTCGTTCGACATTGCTCCTTGTCTACGCCTTCATGCTACGAATGAGGCTCCTCGATTTGCCACTGCCAGTTCGCGCATCGAATGAATGGAACCATCGAACCGCCTCGAGGTAGTGGCGACCAATAGATATTGGTGGCGAGAACGCGTAGTTCCGCAGGAATCAGCAGGGGAGGCTTTACATTGCCGAACCAGGAAAGGCCCTTGAAGCCTGTCGTCGAAAGCTATGTACCGCCAGCAGGAATCCGGCACGCGGTGACGGCGGGCGAGACTTGGATATCCCTCGCCAAGCGGATCGGCATCGACCCCTGGGATCTCATCGAGTTCAACTTTCCGGGCATCAAGTTCGTCAAACAGCGCGATTTCCAACAAGCCACACGACAGGTGAACTGGTACCTGGCCGAGTATGTCGGCTGCCGCACGATGTCGCCCGACCGCCAGAATTTTGCGTTCTCTTCCGGTACGACCGGCGGGAAAGGTGGGTGGCGAGGGGGATTCATCTATCTGCCGCCAGGTACGCCGCCTCCCCCGCCGATCGCGCCCACTCCACCGGTTGCACCCACCCCAGCGGCTCCGACCCCGCCGGCATGTGAAGGAAGCCGACCGGACTTCGCGCGCGTGCTGGACGTCAGCGAGCGGAATTTCGCGCGCAACGTCTTTGGCCCGACGCTGCCGCCGTGGGAGACAATTGCGATTACCAATGGCCTGGGAGCAGGCGGAAGACCGTGGACGAACGATGGGCCGTTCTTTAGGGGAAGCAATCCCATGGTGCCAAGCATGCGGTATGCCATCAATCTTGGCAATGTCGCGTTCAGTAACATGGCATCGCCTAACCCCACCTTCGGCCTCTTGTGCGACGACTTCGGTCGCATCTGCGACCTCTTCGTGCACGAAATGACCCACGTGTGGCAGGCGTTCAACGATTCAAACTGGACGATGGCGCGCTCCTTCTGGGCGCAGACAGTCGGTGCCGGCTACGAGTACACGCCGGGCGATACCTGGGACTCATACAACGTCGAGCAACAGGCACACATCGTTGAAGATTGGCACAAGTACAAGATCAGTGATCCGATGCTTGCGGAGGAACGCTATCCGTACGTCCGGCTCGTGATCCGCTCTGGACGCCTCACTTTTCCTCGCGGGCTGGATCTGGTGGCGTTGAAAAAGGATCTTCAAGATCTGCGCGCAAGGCACCTGGACTAGAAATCTCGGTCACTTCTTGCACCACAAACGAAACATGCCCGGGAGTGGACACCATAGCCGAAGTGATATTTTTCTTTCCAGTGGCATGGAAAGCTTGTCCTTGGACAAGCAACTCGTCACCAACTTCAACGCATGGTGAGAGCACTCGTTCTCGGCATCCCTTCAGCACGTTGAGGCTGCGGTCAGCGCCGGCACTTCGTTGAATTCCGAACGCCTGTTTAAGAGCCTGCGCTATCTGCGACAATGTCGGCTTGGACCGCAATATCGGACGCCTGCGCTGCGGTTGAGAGCCAGAACCGGGCTTGCCGCATCGCCAAAAACTGCGCTGGCACCGCATGAGGTTCCGCCTACGAAATTGAACCGTCATCAATCGAGCGGGGACTAACCTTTCAGCGCGGCTGGGTCTGACCGCAAGTGAGAAAAGGCCGCGAATCCGCAGCAGCCGAATACCTCATATGGAACGTCTCCATGTCCGACACCCATACACGCGACCCCTCGTGGAAAACCGATTTGATCTGGCACTATTTCCACGCCGTCAGTACGGCGGCCAAGGTGCCCACCTATCGCAAGTTCTACAGCAACCAAGACCCGAGCGACGAATTGGACAACCGCCATCGCGTCTATGAAATGCTGGTGGATGAGCCGCTGCACACCCATCCCACGCTGTCGACGACCTCGACGGACGAGTCGATGGAAAATTACAAGAAGAGCAAGCTGCCATGGAACCAGAACAATGGCGGCTTCCTCAAAGCGGTGAACAATGAATATTGGTGCGGTTCGATCCTCAAGATCGTGTTCGTCCGCTATATGGGCTGGAAAATGGCCGAACCGACGGCGCGCGACCAAGTGAGCGTGGGAAGGGATCCCAGCAAAGCGGTGGATTGGACAATCAAGAATCTCGAAAACAAGATGCCGGTACGGGCGTCCCTCGGCGGCGCCCATTATGTCGGCATCGTCGGCCACCGCACTACGGGGGCCGACAACAAGGTCACCGAGTTTCTGTGCCTCGACCCATGGGCCTATGGCATCGACGGCGGCAATCAGGCCATGAAATATGCCGGTACGTCGACCGCCTTTCTCGGGATCAGCAAACGCGACGGCGCGACATGGACCTATAGCAACAAGGCCGTCGCCTTCGTCGAACGGCCATCCTAGGAAATTATGGCAGCGAGTTGCCATCATGCTCGCTCGGCGCCGAGCTGTTTTAGTCGTCTACGAAATAGGATGTTTCTGAAACCCCACCAAGTGCCGATTGATCTCAGTCACTAAAAGCTGGGACAACTGGTAAGTCTGTCCAGAAACACAATTGGTCGTATCCTGAAGAGGCGCTCGAGGGTCGCTTCAAAAGGACCATTTCAAAAATCAACTGTGATCAGTTCACGGCGCATGAAATCAAATACATCGCGCTGATTCAGCGGTATCGTATCGCCAAAGATCTTGTCCGCGAAGCCCGCGAAAACCCGGCAAGCGCGCGCCGCAAAATGCATCTGGTCGTGCGTCTCCCGGATGATCTCGTGGTCCGAGTTCTCCATGATCGCCATGCGCTCAGTCTGCGCGTCGAGCAGGTCGGCGCACGCCCCTCTAGAGAGCCTCGTTCCTGCTCTAACCGATCGGAATAGTTGGCGAGAGCGCTCATTTCTCCGGAGGACGCAGCGGGCCGTCCGCCCACTTGCGCGCTGCAGGATCACGCAGCGGGTCGTCGTCGCATTTGGCGCAGACGTAGCGCAGCCGTCCCTCCGCTGCTTCGTCCGGCAACCCCTTCATTGGCCTGCCACAGCCAGGGCAAGACTTTCGGACCGCATAGCGCCGTGCCATCATTGTTTTATTTTCCCCGCAAGGGCAGTCTAGTCCCGCAATGATGGCGAACTCAACCGGATCGCGGAAACTTGTCCGGCTGGGGGACCTTAAATGCGTCTGCGCCGGCCGCCCGGTCCGGATCCTCGGAATTCGCTGCCAGCATGCGCGTGTGCTTCGACGAGACGACGAAAACTAGCCTCGGAGCGCAGGGTCGGTCGCTGTCGTCGCACTCATGGCGCGACCAGTTTCTTCCGGATCGCATAGCGAACAAGCTCCGCCGTCGATGACATCCCGAGCTTGCGCATCGCCGCGGCGCGATGGGTCTCGATGGTTTTCACACTCAATTTCAAGATGGCGCTGATCGATTTGTTCGTATGCCCCTCCGCAATGAGCTGGACCACGCTCTGTTCCCGCGAGGTGAGCAGTACGCCCGACTTGTTCTGCTTGTTGAGTTGGAAGTCCCGCAGAAGCTTTTCCAGCAACACGCCAGTGAAGTACGGCCTGCGATCAAGCAAGGCGTCAATCGCGGATATCAGGTGCTCTCTAGCATCAGACTTGAACAGGAAGCCGCGAACGCCGGCCAGAATGGCCTCCGTCAACAGTTCCTCGCTGTCATGCATCGTCAGGATCAACACCTCAGTTCGCATATGCATAGCGCTGAGGCGGCGACTCACTTCGAGTCCATTCATGAACGGCATCGAGTAATCGGCGATCAGGACGTCCGCACGCGTTTCGATCGCCAAAGCCAGGGCCTGCTCGCCGTCGCAAGCCTCGCCGCCGACGACCCAATCGGAGCGCATCTGGACGATCGCGCGCAGCCCCGACCGTACAACCTCATGATCATCGGCAATGACGATGCGCTTCACGACGGCGCTCCCGTATGTCGACCCAGAACCTATCGGGCAATCAACGGAGATGACTGGCAGCCAAGTCGGCTGACTGTATCGACCCTCTTCCGGAAAGTTATCCCACAAAACCCTGAGATCGGGTCGCGGATGTCCCGATCGCCGGAATGCTCCATCACTCGTCGACCAGTTTGGCTCTAACCGCGTATCGGACCAGACCGGCTGTCGAGTTCACATCGAGCTTCCGCATCGCGGCGGCCCGGTGAGCTTCTGTGGTCTTCACACTGAGGTTCAAGATGGCACTGATGCCCTTGTTGCTATATCCGTCGGCAACGAGCTTGACGACCAGTTGCTCGCGGGGCGTCAGCCTCGCCTCATCGAGCGGCGCGCAATCCATATGGTCAACCCCGCTTCCAACGCCGAACGACTTGTGAACCAGGAGTGAATCGACAGCCGCAAGCAGCAGCTTGTTCGCCTCCGACTTCGACAAGAAGGCCCGCGCACCGGCCTGATAGGCCTGCTGCGCCAGCAGGCTAGAGCTGTGAACGGTAAAGATCAGGACCTCGGTGGGGAGCGAGCACTCCCTGATCCGCCGGGTCACCTCAACTCCGGTCATGCGCGGCATGGAGAAATCCAGAATGGCGACATGCGGCCTGCTCTCGATCGCGGCGGCAACTGCCTTTCTGCCGTCGCTCACCTCCGCCACGACCTCCCAATCGGCACGTTGCCCAAGCACCGCTCGGATACCTGAACGGACAGCCTCATGATCATCGGCGATCAGGATACGTTTCATGCAAAGTGCTCCTGCTTCGATCGCCGCCGCTTCGAGTACCGCAAGCCGATGGCCATATCGGAGCGCGACGGTCGCCCGACGGATCTCGTCCTTGGAGATGCGCGTCGGCTCTCATGACTGCAACAACAAGCGCCGCTTGTGCCGCTTCGCCTCGTTGCGAACCGGGATAACCGCGTACAACGTGGTCCCGGAGCTTTCCGGATCGGATCGAATCTCGAGGCTGCCGCCAAGGCGCGCGAGCCTCTCCCTCATGGCGGGAATGCCGACACCCATCGACGTCGTTCCGCCGCCTCGTTCAGCGCGGTGAGCCGCGAAGCCGCGTCCATTGTCGCTGATGGTCAGTCGAAACTGCCCGCGGGTTGCCTGGACGAGGATTTTGACCTCCGTCGCGCTCGCGTGCCGGAATATGTTCGCGAGTCCTTCCTGAACGATCCGCAGCAATGCCCTTTGGCTGTCGTATGACAGCCCGTCCACTCCAGCGTCGACGACGCTCCGGGCGCGCAAGGCGGTGCGCGCAGCAAAGCCGCGGACATAGCACTCGATCGTCGCCTTCAGTCCTTCCTCCATCACGTCCTGTGGATGCAGCAAATATGTAAGCGAGCGGATATCCCTCAGAGCGCGGTCGATCGATGCATCAACGTCGTCGCAAAGCCTATCGACGCCGTTTGCTCCGCCGACGCAGGCGCGGATTCGCATCAACCCAAGACTTGCCGCGACCAAATATTGACAAGTCGAATCATGAAGTTCCGAGGCAATCCGCTGCTGAATACCCTCCTGTATGGAAGCCAAATCACGACCGGTTGGGTTATCCGGCTGTTCTTCAGAAGACTCAAGAACGCTCATCCGGTGTCGACCGAGGCGCTTCGCGGTTCCATGTGGCTTCAACAGGCTCGCAGGAAGGCTGCACGGCTTCATTGGACGCATCCAGCTTTTAAGTCCGTCCTGGACATCGACTGTCGCAATCGACGACCTAGATAATGACCCGTTCAACATGTCCCATGAGGGCCGCAATTCGACGCGCACCCCTAAGGGAATGACGTGCACTATCATACCTCCTGGTTTTCCATACAACCAAGGGGTTAATCATAATACTTCAAAACCTGCGCATGACTGACATGAGTTTTCGTCCGGTATATGCAGTTTGTGCCAATCGCTGGAACCAACGCGATAAAATGAGACAATGACTGCTAAAATTCTTCGTCGCGCATCCGGACACGACCGAACGTCACCTTACGGTCCAGACCATCAGGGACGAGCTTTATGGAAATGCAGGGTGGCGTCGTTTCTGGCACATCGCCAGATGCCCGAACTACCGCACGACGACGTCCTATCGACCGCTATCTTTGGCTGAGCCCGACTTCTTCTTCGTCCGAGAGACCGGAGGAGTTTGCGGGGCCGGTACTATCACCAGTGGATGAGCGGGAACTCGCAGGCGATTCTGCCCGATGTCATCCCGGAGCGCGTCGGTATCCATGCGCTGGCTCCGCTCGACGGAATCACGGGGGTCCGCCAACGCGGCGGTTGCCGCCGTCATTCCGAAAACCGTCCACAGCAGGACGAAGAGTCGTCTCGTTGACATTTCGTATTCTTTCTCAGAAGGCGAAGTCGAGCCGCGGACCGATCCGAAGATCCCTGTAGTGCCGAATCGGAACGTTGGACGTCCGGGCCTCGTACAGCACCGTGGTCGTGAGCGACAGATTGCTCGCGAAATTATACTTCAGACCGATATCCGCCGAATAGAGCTGGTCCTGCCGTCCTGAATTCAATCCATCGGTGAACCAATAGGCTTCGAACAGAGGCGAGCTCACGACCGACCATTTGGAGTCGAGCTGCACTTCGATTCCGAGAACGGCATCGAAGCGCCAGCGGCGCGCTTCCGCAAGATCGGAAAACCGGTAGGTCAGCAGCAACAATGGCGACAGGGTGACGTTGTTGATACGAAAGTCGCGGGCCACCGATCCCATCACGTCGTTCGAGGTAAACGCGAGGCCGCGGTAGACGCCGTCGAAGTCGTAACGATTTTCGTAGATCGCCGAGAACCGCCAGCCATTCCAGTTCTCGGTCAATCGTCCTCCCAAGCGGGCGATTGCGGCATTCCCGTCCTTCTCCGTTGCGAATGCCTCATACTGCGCGCGGGCATAGAGGCGATAGGACAGGTCGTTCGTCAGGTATCCGTCCAGTCTGGCGCTGATATCGGGCTCGTAATAACCATCCGACTTGCGGGCGTCGCGCGTGAACAGAGCGTTGTCGGTAAACATCGACGACACGGAACCGACCACACTCCACGAAGGCAGCGGCAGTGCCGGCGGATCCGCCCTGAACTCTTTCAGGTCCACGTCCGCGGCCACTGCAGCAGTGGCACCCAAGGCTCCAACCAGCTGCAGAAGAACTCCAGATACACGCATCTGAACCTCGAGACTGTCGGCCCCGCCTTCCCCAACGACGCGACCATAGGCCCCGCAGTAGTTGTGTCAAGCGACGCCGACAACGCACGACCCTTTCGCGGAATGTTGTTACTGCCTGACCACACAATCTCGGATCACACAAGCTCGGAGACTGCCGAAAGAAACGTGCACATCGCTTCCTAAACCGCGCCACCGTAGACCGGCGCAGATTCATTCTGGGAGAGGTCCATCTCCGAGCATCAATGAAGCAAGCCATCCGACTGCCAGACAGATCGCGAGGATGACGATGCCGATGATCAGTGAGCGGCGCCCGGCCTTAAACAGCGCCTGCGTGGGGTCGAGCGTGTGAAACAGCTGCAAGGAAGGCGAGAGCCTCGTGACGATCCTGCCCATTGCGGGCTCGGGGCCGTCGATGCAAGCTCCTGCATGTGCCGAGGCCGCTGAACGGCCGCGAGGCCGGCCGAGCTTCCCGAACTCACGGCCTCCGATGCCTTGGGCTTCGCCCAGGCTTCATCCTGGCTTCACCCGCCAGGGTGCCTCTGCGCTAGTAGTCCACGGCGTCACGGATGATCGGGCACGTCATGCAGTGGCCGCCACCGCGACCACGGCCCAGTTCCGCCCCGACGATGGTGATGACCTCGATACCTTCTTTGCGCAGCAGTGTGTTGGTGTAGGTGTTTCGATCGTACGCGTACACCACGCCTGGCGACGCACAGACGAGGTTGGCGCCGCTGTCCCATTGCGTGCGCTCGCGCTGATAATCGCTTCCTCCCGCCTCGACCACACGAAGCTTCTTAAGACCCAGCGCTTCCTCGACGACACTGACGAATGGCTTGTTCTCGGGGTGCAACTCGACGCCACTCGGTTGGTCGCTCGGGCGATAGGAGTAGGCGCGGGTCTGATTGATGAAGTCGGGCGCGGTCAGTACGCAGTCGCGGTCGGCGAAGGTGAACACAGTGTCGAGATGCATGGCTGCGCGGATCTTGGGCATCGCCGCGACGATCACGCGTTCGGCCGCCTTCTTCGCAAACAGCGTCGCCGCGAGTTGGCTGATCGCCTGACGGGATGTACGTTCGCTCATCCCGATCAGCACGACTCCTTTGCCGATCGGCATCACGTCGCCGCCCTCCAGAGTAGCCAGCCCATGGTCGTGCGTGGGGTCGCCCCACCAGACATTGACCTTGCCGGCGAAATCAGGATGGAACTTGTAGATCGCGGTTGTGAGGATCGTTTCCTCGTGTCTGGCCGGCCAATAAAGCGAGTTGAGCGTCACGCCTCCATAGATCCAGCAGGTGGTGTCGCGCGTGTACAGCGTGTTCGGCAGCGGCGGCAGCAGGTACTCGGTGGCACCCGCCGCCTCCTTGACCATCTTGATCGCCTGGCCGCCATGCTCTTCAGGAAAGTCATGAGTCGACAGGCCACCGATCAAGGTTTCCGCAAGCGCGCGATTGTCGAGGCCGGAAAGGTAGCTCCTCAATTCGTCGATGAAGCCGAGCCCGACCTGATTGGGCACGACCTGATTGTCGAGTATCCACTTTTTACCCTCCGGTACCGCCACCGTTTCGGCCAGAAGGTTGTGCATTTCCACCACATCGACGCCCCGGTCGCGCATCTTGGTGACGAAGTCGAAATGGTCACGCTTGGCGTTCTCCACCCAGAGAACATCATCGAACAGCAACTGATCGCAGTTCGACGGCGTGAGCCGCTGATGCGCCCGACCTGGCGAGCACACCATCACCTTCCGGAGCTGACCGACCTCCGAATGAACGCCGAAGGCTGAGGAATTCGCCATTGGTGGCTCCTTTCGTACTGGGGCTAGATGCTGATATAGCCGGTAGCGAGGCCATGGATACCGACGACACATCCGATCACCGCCACCGCGAACAAGACCCATTCGGCCGGCGTGAAGAGCTGTTTGCCCTGTTCTTTCCGCGTGATGTAGTACAGGATCGTGCCGGGGGCGTAGATGATGAAGCCGAGCAGCAGGAACTTCGTCCCGCCGGCGAACAACAGGAATATCGTGTAGATCGTCGCCAGAACCGCAATGATGGTGTCCTTGCGGAGGTCGCGCGGGTCCTTTTCGTAAGTCTCTCTGCGAAAAACCAGCATCAACGCAAAGGCCGCTGACAGAAAGTACGGAATCAACGAGAGGTGGCTGCAGAGCGACAGCGCGAAGGTGAAGGCGTCGTCTGAGAACAGCGTGGCGACGAGCACCACTTGAATCAGCAGCGTGGTCATCAGCAGCGCCGATGACGGCACTTGATTGGCGTTCTCTCGTGCCAGGAACGCCGGCATGTCCAGTTTTTTGGCGGCCACCGAAAGCACCTCGGCAGCCATCATCGTCCACGCCAGATAAGCGCCGAGAACCGAGACGATCACGCCGGCCCCGATCAACACCGCTCCCCAATGGCCGACCGCGGCCTCGAGCACGCCACCGACAGAGGGCTGGCGAAGCTGCGCGATCTCCGCGCGTGGCAGGACGCCGTAGGCCAATATCGACACCGACGCGAACAGCGCCAGCACGCCGAGAAATCCCGTGACGGTAGCGACACCCACGTCCTCGCGCTTCTCCGCAAAACGCGAATAGTTGCTCGCACCCTCGATGCCCAGGAACACGAAGACGGTCACCAGCATCGTCGCCTTGACCTGCTCGAACAGGTTACCATAGTCGCCCGCCGCGCCGCCCCAGAGGTTGTCCACGAACACGGACGGCTTGAGGAAGAAGATCGACAACACCACGAACAACAGCAGCGGAATGATCTTGGCGACCGTGACGATGGCGTTGATTCCGGCTGCTTCCTTCACGCCGCGCAGCACCAGAAAATGGAATGCCCATATCCCGACCGAGGAGATCAGGACTGCGGTCAAGGTATTGCCCTGGCCCAAAGCGGGAAAGAATGCGCCGAGCGTCGACTTGATCAGGATCCAGTAAGATACGTTGCCGACGCAGGCGCTGGCCCAGTAGCCGAACGCCGAAAAGAAGCCGACATACGGCCCGAATCCCGCCCGCGCATAGGCGTAGACACCGGCATCGAGATCCGGCTTGCGGTTGGCCAACGTCTGAAACACGAAGCAGAGCATCAGCATGCCGGCACCAGCAATGGCCCAGGCGATAAGGGCCCCGTAGATGCCCGTCGCCTGCGCGAAGTTGCGCGGTATCGAGAACACGCCGGCACCGACCATGCCGCCGACCACCATGGCTGTCAGGGTCCGCAGCGGCAATCTTTGGACGTCCTTATTGGTGGTCATTAGAAGCGTCCCGATTATCTGTCGTCACAGATGCACCCATCATGGAGCGGAAAAACATAGGGTTGACTACCTAGCCGATGACGAGGATTCCCCTATCCGGCTTTGCTTTGCCCCCTCTGACGGTTTGTGCAGAGCGGCGCCGCTGGCTCGCTCGGTCGCGCCGAACCACGCGACGTAAATCGTCGGCAAGAAGACGAGCGTAAGGACCGTCGCCACCAGCAAGCCGCCCATGATCGCGAACGCCATCGGTCCCCAAAACACCGTCGGCGCGATCGGGATCATCCCGAGGACGGTGGATACGGCCGTCAGCATGATCGGCCGGAACCGGGAGCTGCTGGCGTCGACTGCGGCGTCCCAGGGCGTCTTGCCAAGGGCGCGTTCCGCGTCGATCTGACCGATCAGGATGACCGCGTTCTTGCTGATCATGCCGAGGAGCGCGAGGACCCCCAGAATGGCGACGAAGCCAAGCGGCCTTCCGGACAACATCAACGCTGCGACGACCCCGATCAGCCCCAGGGGAGCCACGCTCAAGACCATGAACAGTCGAGGGAAGCTTTGGAGCTGCACCATGAGGACTGTGAACATGACCAATAGCATCACCGGCACGACCGCCAGCACGGATGCCTGCGACTTCTGACTTTCCTCCACTGTCCCACCCACCACCACGCTGTACGATCGCGGGAGCGTCTTCCGGAACTTCTCGATCGCCGGCAATAGCGAGGCGACCACGCTTTCCGGCAAGCTGTCACCGGCGATGGCGGCTTGGACCGTCAAGGTCGGAACCCGATCTCGCCTCCAGATGAGCGGAAACTCCTGGTCATACTCGAAGGACGCAAATTGGCTGAGAGGAACCGTTTGTCCGCCCGGCAGTCCCACTTGCAGATTGCGCAGACTGTCCAACGAGACCCTCTGCTCGTCGGTAGCCCGCGCCACCACGTTGACCAGGTAGATATCGTCACGGACCTGGGTGATGGGCGTGCCCGTGATGACGGCGTTCAGGACGGTCGCGGTTGCCTGCGAGCTCAGGCCGAGTTGTCGCGCCTCGTTTTGGTCGACATGGATGCGCACCTGTCGGTCGGGCTCCATCCAATCGAAATTCACCTGCTTGGTGTCCGCACTGGACGCGACGATTTTCCCGACCTGCAGCGCGATCTCGCGCACCCGCTCGACGTCAGGCCCGCTGACCCGATACTGGATCGGCCAACCGACCGGCGGCCCGAGCTCGAGCGGAGATACGAACGCGATGGCCTTGGGAAATTCTTCGGCGAGCAGCTTTTCAAGCTTGGAATGCAGGCGTTCGCGTGCGGCGACATCCTTCGCGATCACGACGGTCTGCGTGAAGAAGTCGTTCGGGAGCTGGACGTTGAGGGGCAGATAGAAGCGGATCGCACCCCGTCCGACGTAGGTGCTCCACCGCGCCACATCGAGGTCGCTCGCGAGCGCGGCATCGAGGCGCTTCGCCGCAGCTTCGCTCGCGTAGATCGAAGCGTTCTGAGGCAGGTTGACATCGACCAGCAGCTCCGGCCGATCCGACGAGGGAAAGAACTGCCGCGGGATCATCGGCATCGCCAGAACCGAGGCGACGAAGAGCGCCACCGAGATCGCAATGGTCAGCCATTTCGCGCGCATCGCCGATGTTAGGAAACTGCGGTAGATCCGGAAAATCCTGCCCGGGTCGGCTGAGTTGCCTTGCTTGGGCGGGACGAGGATCGCAGCGCCAAGCAGCGGCGTGAAAATGACCGCGACGAACCACGACACCAGCAGCGCGATCGTCACCACCGCGAACAGCGAGAACGTGTATTCGCCGGCCGAGCTTGCCGCAAAGCCGACCGGGATGAATCCCGCGATCGTCACCAGCGTGCCCGCGAGCATCGCCATCGCATGGGTCCGGTAGGCGAAGGTTGCCGCCTCGACTTTGCTGGCGCCCTCCGCCAGTTTGGTGAGGGTCGCGTCGGTCGTCGTCATCGCATCGTCGACCAGCAACGCGAGCGCGATAATCAGCGCGCCGAGCGATATCCGCTGCATGTCGATGCTCAGCAGACCCATGATCGGCAAGACGATCGCCAGCGTGAACGGTATGGCAAGCGCTATGATCAGGCCGGGTCGCACGCCGAGGCTGATGAAACTCACCACCATGATGATAGCGATCGCCTGAAGCAGCGAGACCATGAACTCCCGAATGGCGTGGTTGACCACGACGGGCTGATCCGCGACCACGCTTGGCTCGATCCCGATCGGGAGGTCCGCGGTAATCTGCGCCATCGCCTTGGTGATGTTCGCACCCAGCGCAAGAATATCCCCGCCGTCCCGCATGGCGATTGCGAGTCCTATCGCCGGCTTCCCATTGACCCGAAACATCGGGTGGGGCGGGTCCGTGTAACCGCGACGCACCCGCGCGATGTCGCTCAGGCGAAGCATACGTCCGCTCGCGGAAAAATTGATGTCGGCGATGTCCCGTTCCGACTGAAACCCGCCAGATACCCGTATCGAGATGCTGTCGGCGCTCGTCTGTATCGTTCCGGCCGGACGTACGATGTTTTGCGACTGGAGGGCCGCAATAAGGGCGGACCGATCAACTCCGAGTGCCGCAAGCTCCTTCGTGGAGAACTCGACGAAGATTACCTCGTCCTGTTCGCCCAGGAACTCGATCTTCGACACGTCAGGCACGAGAAGCAGCCTTGAGCGGATATCTTCGACCTGGTCGCGCAGCTCACGCTGGCTGAAGCCGTCGCTGGTAAAGCCGTAGATAATTCCGAAAGTATCGCCAAATTCGTCGTTGAACCCAGGCCCGATCACTCCGGCGGGTAGCGTATGGCGCATGTCGCCGATCGACTTGCGCACGTGGTACCAGGTGTCTGTGACCTCTCGTGCGCTGGCACTGCCTTTCAGATTCACGAAGACGGTCGAGACGCCTGCCCTGGTAAAACTTCGCAGGAAGTCGAGATGCGGCGTCTCCTGCAGGCGGCGTTCGAGGCGCTCCGTCACCTGCTTCATCGTTTCCTCGACGGACGCGCCCGGCCAAGCGGCCTGAACGACCATGGTCTTGATGATAAAGGCCGGATCTTCGTTGCGACCCAGGCGGAAATAGAACAGCCCACCCGCAACCACCGCGATGATCATCATATAGACAACCAGCGAACGGCTTTTCAGCGCCCAATCGGACAGATTGACCCCGCTCATTGCTCTGATCCGAGAACCCGGACTTTCTGGCCCGGATGAAGCGCCTGTACCCCAGCGGTAACAACGATCTCGCCGGTGTCCAATCCTTGCGAAATCACCGCCTGGGCCTCGTCGAACCGCAGAACGTCCACATTGCGCACCGACACCGTACTGGCGGTTGGATCGACGATCCACACGGCGGGTCGCTGGTTCATGCTCGTCAGGGCTGAGGCCGGAATATCGATCATCGGCCCCGCGCTCGTGCTCACCCGCCCGACGACCGTCGCACCAAGGCGCATCGCCGGCGGTGGGTCGGTCAGGCCGACCCTGACCTCGAAGGTCCTGGTCACGGCGTTGGCCTGCGCGCCAACCTCGCGGATGCGCCCCTTGGCCTTGATGGTCGGATCATCTGCCAGGTTGACCTCGACCTCCGGATCGGCCGAAGCCGATCTGACCAGTTGAGAGGGAACGTCGAAGACGGCATCGCGACCGTCTTGCCGCGCGATCCTCGCGATCATCTGTCCGGCCTGCACCACTTCCCCGGCTCCCTGACCGGTGGCGGTGATCACGCCTGGGGCATCGGCTTTCAGTTCGGTGAAGCCGACGAGGTCATGCGCGGCACTCAGCGCGGCTTCGGCGGCGTCGACTTGCGACCGCGCCGTTTGCTGGGCCTGCGTCGCGGCATCGTAGTTGACCCGTGTGGTCCAACCCTGCGCCAGGAGCGTCTCCTGACGGTCGAAATGATTGCGCGCCTGTGTCAGCTGCCCTTGTGCCGCGGCAAGCGACGCCTGTGCCTGGCGCAGCGCGTTCAACTCGTTCTGGGACTCCAATCGCGCCAGCACCTGACCGGCTTTGACCCGATCGCCGATCCTGGTGTCGTTGTTCAACAGCCGACCCGAGATCCGGAATGCCAGATTGACTTCATCTTCGGCTTCGATCCGTCCGGAGAACGTCAGGGGCGTCGTGAGCTTGCGCTTTTCCACGGTCGTCGTGCGCACTATACGAGGCGCTGGCGTGTCATTCGCTGCCGTTTCCCTCCCGCAGGCTGCCAGCACCGGCGAGAGCGCCGTCAAAATGGCCATAGCTCTGATGCGTCTGAACGAGGAATGGCTGCCGCGCTTGAACATGAGCTCTTCCGTTCCCGGTGTGAAACGTCGCCTGGCAAATCGGCTTTCCGCAGGCCTCAGTCTTCCGACGATCCCCGCCGCCATTTTTGCCGGAAGCGCCGGTCCCGGACATCGGTAAATCTACCCGATGCGTCCGGATGTAATCGCGGTTTGCCCGGGTTCGCGGCTTGGGAGATTCCCGAGACCCGATTAGGCAATCACCCGATATCGCCGCCTACGCCCAGGACACATGATGGAATCGTCCGGCGAAGCACCGGCACGCTGGCGCCGGACGAACGACCTATGATGTATCGCTACGCGCAGTCGTGCACCAACGCGAAGGCTGATCCCTTCAGGTACCCTGTAGCCCGACGATGCGATGTGATGCCGATGGAGGATTTCCAGCATGAGCGGATCCTCAGGACAACGAAACGTGCCGGCGGGCACCATCACCCGAGGGTGGTGGTCGAGCGTTGCTTCGCGTGCGGTCGGGTTCGGCTGCCTCTGGCTCGTGCTCGCTGGCGCTCAGGTCGGAGACGTTCCTGCCGCAGCGGTCGCAATCGCGGTAGCAACCTGGACAAGCTTGTACTTGCTGGAGCCGGGCAGTTCGCGGCGGTCGCTCCCAGCCATTGCCCGTCTGGCGTCGCTTTTCCTGTATCACTCCGTCGTCGCCGGAATAGACGTGGCAGGCCGCGCGCTGAACCCCCGATTGCCTCTGCGTCCCGGGTTCGTAGCCTATCCGACGCGGCTGCCGCGAGGCGTGCGGCAAAACGTTTTCACGACACTGACCAGCCTGCTGCCCGGAACAGTGCCTGCCGGCGAGGAGAACGGACAGATCATCTATCACTGCCTCGATGTCACGCAGCCGGTCCTTGCCGATCTCGCCGCCGAAGAAGCGGCGCTCATTCGGGCCCTCTACAATGACTGAATTCCTGACCGCCGCCGTCGGCTTGATCCTGACGCTGCTGGCCCTCGGCCTGGTGTCGATATTGCGCGGTCCGGGCGATGCCGATCGGATGATGGCTGCGCAGCTGATCGGCACCGCGGGCATTGCCGTGCTGCTGCTCCTCGGCACCGTGACAGGCGTCCGGGCGGCCGTTGACGTGGCGTTGATCCTCGCGCTGCTCGCCACTTTCGCGTCTATCGCGTTCGTCAAAAAAGGGCTGTCCCGCCTGGAAAGCGACGGCGTCGGTTCGGCGGAGGGCAAATGAACCTCGCGCGGGACATCATGACGATTGCGTGCGTGTCGACGGGCGCGTTCTTCTTCCTGGCAGGTACAGTGGGCCTCCTTCGCTTCCCCGACACCTTGACCCGCCTCCACGCGCTGACCAAGGCGGACAACCTCGGCCTTGGATTCGTCGTGCTCGGGTTGCTCCCGCAAGCTGAAGGCCTTCGCGACGGGCTGAAGTTGATCAGCATCTGGATGTTCGCACTGCTGGCGGGCGCCACCGTCTCGCAATTGATCGCGCGCGCGGTGCGCCGAAGCGGGGCCAGATGAGCATCGCAACGGTCTTCGAGATCGCACTCGCCGCCGTGGTACTGGGCCTCGCCATCTGGACCATCGCCGTCCCCGAGACGTATTCGGCGACCGTCGGTTTCGTCGCCTACGGTCTCCTGGTTGCGCTGATCTGGGTCCGTCTCGACGCGGTCGATGTCGCACTGACGGAAGCCGCCATCGGCGGCGGCTTGGGCGGCGTTGTGCTGTTGGGTGCGGCTGCCCGGTTGGGCGATGCCGAGGCGACGGCAGCCGAACGACCAGACCGTTCTACACGTCTGATCGCCGCTATCCTGTCCGCATCGATCGCGGCAGCCCTGGCGTTCGCGATCCTGATCCTGCCCGATTATGCTCCGACCCTGGCACCGGCGGTCGTCGCGAATGCCGGGGCGACCGGAATGGCCAATCCGGTCACCAATGTCCTCATGGCATTTCGAGGGCTGGACACCATGCTCGAGAAGGTCGTGCTCCTGTTGGCCGTCGTGGGCGTCTGGTCGCTCGCGTCGGACCGGGCCTGGGGCGGCCGTCCGGGACCGCGTCACGAAGCCGACCCAAATGGCGTTCTCGCCTTCCTCGCCCGCCTGTTGCCCCCAGCGGGGATTGTCGTCGGCATTTACATGCTGTGGACAGGCGCCGATCACCCCGGCGGAGCATTTCAGGGCGGTGCGGTTCTCGCGTCCATGTGGCTGCTGGTCATCATGGCTGGATTGGCGGACACACCACCGGTGAGCAGCCGATGGCTACGGTTTATCCTGGTCGCCGGGCCCTGCCTGTTTCTTGTCGTTGGCCTCGGCGGGCTTTGTTTCGGAGCGGCCTTCCTCGCCTATCCGGTTGCGTTCGCCAAACCGCTAATTCTCGGCATCGAGGTCGCGATGATCCTCACGATCGCAGCGACCCTCGCCCTCCTCCTCGCCGGCGCGCCGGAAAGGAATACATAGCGATGAGCAGCGTATCGGTGTTCGGATTGTGCGCGGCCGCTGCGGTCGGGCTTGGGCTTTACGGCCTGATCACGAACCCGCAATCGCTCCGCAAGATCCTCGCGTTCAACTTGCTCGGCAGCGGCGTGTTCCTTCTGTTCGGGATCGTCGGACGGAGGGGGGCTGCGGCGGGTGTTGGCAACGATCCGGTGCCGCAGGCCCTGGTAATCACCGGGGTCGTGGTCGCGTTTTCCGCGACGGCAATGGCGATCGCCCTTTTGCTGCGGTTGTTCCACACCAGCGGCTCCACGACGCTCGGCAGTCGCGCGCCGACGAGCTCGCGTTCCGACGCGCCCGGCGGCTGATGATGGCCACTCCCTCCGCGCTGGCGACGACGGCGGCAGATCTCCTGCTGGTGCTGTTGATCGTCGTGCCAGTCGCGGGCGTGCTGCTGGCGTTCGCGCTCGGCGACCGCTATGTCCGGCGGGTCGCCTTCACGGTCATACCGGTCGGCTTAGCAATTTCCGGGAGCGTTCTCCTGGCGTTGCCGCAGAACGACGGTCACATGGTCTATCTGCTCGGTGCCTGGCCGCCACCTCTTGGGGTTGCCCTGCGCGCGGACGGATTGTCGGCGGTGATGCTCGCCGCCACGGCCATCGTAGTCTGTGCGGTCGCCATTTTTGCCGCAGCCGATTTTCGTCTTGCAGCAGGATACGGCCGGGCACCGTTCGCATTCTGGATTCTTCTGCTAGCGGTTTGGGCGGCGCTGAACACCATCTTCGTCGGAGGCGACCTCTTCACCCTTTACGTTGCCTTGGAATTACTGACGTTCGCCGCGGTGCCGCTGGTCTCTCTGGAGGGCCAGGCGGAGACGCTTCAGGCAGCGTTGCGCTACCTTCTCTTCGCGTTGGTCGGGTCCGTCCTCTACCTGATGGGCACGGCGCTGCTCTACGGCCTCTACGGCACGCTCGATATCGTGCTGCTGTCTCATCGCGTCTCCACGGAGCCCGGCGCGCTGATTGCGGCAGCGTTGATGACGACCGGCCTCCTCGCCAAGACCGCGCTGTTTCCGCTACACCTCTGGCTGCCGCCCGCTCACGCCGGCGCCCCGGCCGCAGCGAGCGCGATCCTGTCCGGCCTGGTCGTGAAGGGATCGTTCTTCATCCTCCTGCGGGTGTGGTTCAACGTGCTGCCCGGCGTGCCCGGCTTTGCCGCTGCACAATTTCTCGCAGCGTTGGGAGCCGGCGCGATCGTGGTCGGAAGCATCGTCGCCCTGCGGCAGGAGCGCCTCAAGCTGCTCGTCGCATATTCGACAATGGCCCAGATCGGGTACCTTTTCCTGCTGTTTCCACTCGCTCTCGATGCCTCAGGACGGCTCGAAACGGGACAGGCCCTGGCGGGCGGATTGATGCAGGCGATCTCCCACGCCGCCGCGAAAGCGGCAATGTTCCTGGCAGTCGGGTCGATCTACGCAGGACTGGGCCATGATCGCATCACCGGGATCCGCGGCGCCGCACGCGCCCTGCCCTTGAGCGTCATGACCTTCGGGTTAGCCGGCTTCGCACTGATGGGAATTCAACCGAGCGGCGCGTCCCTCGCAAAGGAGTTGTTGCTCCAGGAGACGGCGAGGACGGGACAGTGGTGGTGGGCTGGCGTGCTCCAGGTCGGCGGGATGTTCACGGCCGCCTATACCGTTCTGGTACTTGCCCATGCGCTTTCGCCTTCGGATCACCCGGTCGCCCTTGTCGCGAAGCCGCCACGCGGCAGCGGTTTGGCGGCGCTTGCCTTGGCACTCTGCTCACTACTGCTTGGCCTGCTGCCATGGGAGCCGTATTTACCGATCACATATACCGTGGAATCGAAACTGTTCGGAGTCGAAGCGCTCGTCAAATTGCTCGTAACCGTGTTCGGAGGTGCCGCGCTTGCGATCCTGCTCAGCCCCTGGCCGCATCCCCTGGCGTTTTCGGCAGCCGGGAAAACGATCATGCAGCTGATCGCCCCCTTGCGGCGAACCTGTATCGGACTCGGCAGCCTCGTCGAAACGGGCGACGGCATTCTTCGCCAATGGTCGACGGCCACCATATCCCTCCTCCTGGTCGCGTTGCTGCTCGCCGCGCTGATGTTCGCCGCCAATTGAATCTCTAAGGCCGGCGAAGGATTCGCGTTCCGGCAGGTCCGGAACATCCTCCCTGCTCCCGAGGGTTTTCTCGGATGCCGGGCTGGCCTCTCACCTTCTAGTCTCGATGTCGCACCGTGCAGCCGGGATCAGTCCCTTCTGGACGAGCTACCTCAATGTGAACGGAGGCCTTCATGTCTGATCTTGTCGCGATCGTGTACCCGAGCGAGGCGAAGGCCGAGGACGTCCGCCAGCGGCTGCTCAAGTTGCAAAAAGAGTATCTGATCTCCATCAGCGATGCCGTCATCGCTGTGAAGACAGAAACAGGCAGCGTGAAGCTGAACCAGCTCGTCAACACCACGGCGACGGGCGCGATCTCCGGCAGCTTCTGGGGCCTCCTGATCGGCGTCCTCTTCCTCAATCCGATCATCGGTGTGGCGCTCGGCGCCGCGTCCGGAGCGCTGGGAGGCGCATTGACCGATTTCGGCATCAACGACGCGTTCGTGAAGGAGCTTTCGGCATCGCTCCACCCCGGCAACGCGGCCCTCTTCGTCCTGATCAAGAACATGACCGCCGACAAGGTCCTCAACGAGATCAAGGACGCCGGCGGGGTCGTGCTGAAGACCTCTCTGGACGAGACCAAGGAAAAGATCCTGCGTGACGCGCTCGCCAGCGCGGCGGAGCGACCGGCTTCCTGAAACCGCCGGTCTCTGCTTTCCAGCGTCGACCTGAGGTGAGGCGCGCCAGTCATTTCTCGTGCTTGAGAGGGAGGCCCTGGGTAGTCGCACAGGCGGCGCGCGCGGCTACGTTCGGTGCCGTGGATAAGCTCCTCGTCGTCGACATGGATGCAGTCGTTTCGGTCATTGATCGACGAGCAGGATAGCAAAGCCGGTCCGCGACAACGACCGCTCGAGCTTAGCCTTCAGCGCCGACCGCCCAAGAGGCGCAGGAGCATCATGAACAGATTGATGAAGTTCAGATAGAGCGACAGCGCCCCGATCACGGACTTGCGACCTGCCGTGGTCTCGTCGTCCCTGTTGTCATACATCGCCTTGATCCGCTGGGTGTCGTAGGCAGTGAGCCCCGCGAAGACACCGACGCCGACGATCGAGATCAACCAATCGAGTCCCGTCGACCTCAGGAAGAGGTTGATCAGGCTTGCGACGATGACGCCGATCAGGCCCATGAACAGGAAGCTCCCAAGCCCGGACAGATCTCGCCTTGTGGAGTAACCGAAGATGCTGAGCGCTCCGAACATTGCGGCCGCGATGAAGAAGACGCGCGTGATCGAGGCACTGGTGTAGATGTGCAGCACGATCGAGAGCGAGACACCGACCAGCGCGGCATAGACGAAGAACAACAGCCGCGCCGTTGCCGCCGACAGCGTATTGATGCGCGCTCCGATAAAAAACACCAGCCCGAGCGGAGCTAGAATGAAGACCCACATCAGCGGGCTCTCCAGCAATGCGGGACCGGTAACCTCATAAGTCAGCCACGCAACAACGGCGGTCAGGCCAACGCCCGCGGCCATATAGTTGTAGATGCGCAGCATGTAGGCGCGTAATCCAACGTCGATCGCAGGCGACGTGCCAGCCGTGGTCGAGAAAGTCGCGTTCGGATCATAGTCGGACATCGCTTGGCCTCCTCGCGTCTGGGCAGGAAGTATGCACAATACCGGCCGGCCTGCGATTGGAACATCAGCTGATCACCCGATCGCAGGCAGATACAATACCTATCTCCGGACGCTGGTGACCCGCGAGCCATAGCGTGCGCGCGAGTTCCTTATCCATTTTGCCTAGATTCCTTACACGTTTGTCACTGGTAGCTCGCGGCACAGCGGCTTACTCAATCCGCATGCGCTACTTTTTTCATATCGTGGACAAGTACGGGCTCTGCCTGGACGGGACCGGATATGAGCACGTGGATCAGGAAGCCGCGGTCGTACACGCCAGGCGTATCGCAGCAGAAATCGCAAAAGCAGGCGAATTCTGCCGCGCCAGCTTCGTGCTGATCGTCGCCGCGGCGCCTGGACCGGCCAGTCGGCATTAGAGCACAGCTCCTCCCCGCCGGCGTCCCGCTGCCGCGGGGTCGCCGTCGGGCCGATTTCCGACATTGCCCTCTACATGGAATCCCTGATGTTCCGACCGGGAGGTCGCTTCTAAGATCTCGACCAAGAGTGGCCGGTCCCGTTTCATTTCGAGGTCGCGCCCACTTCATCTCCGGCCGGAAAGCCATTCTCCTCATGGCTCCTTCGTCGAACGAGGTCGACCAAAAGCTTTCGCGTAGCGCGCTCATCGCGCTCGTGATCGGGTCGATGATCGGCTCCGGCATCTTCGCGCTGCCCGCATCGTTTGGACACGCCACGGGCGTCCTCGGGACGTTGATCGCCTGGATCATCGCGGGCACCGGCATGCTGATGCTCGCCTTCGTTTTTCAGGCGCTCTCCCGTCGTCGGCCGGACCTGGACGCCGGCATCTACGCCTATGCCAAGGCTGGCTTCGGTGAATATATCGGCTTCGCTTCGGCGGCCGGCTATTGGATCGGATGCTGCCTCGCAGACGTCGCCTGCCTCATCCTGATCAAGGCGACAATCGGCCAATTCCTTCCGATCTTCGGCGACGGCACGACGCCGGCGGCGATCGCATCGGCATCCCTCCTCCTGTGGAGCGTCCATTTCCTCGTACTGCGAGGCATCAAGAACGCCGCCACGCTCAACACGATTGCGACCTACGCCAAGATCATCCCGATCCTGCTTTTCATCGGCGTGGCGTTCATCGTCCTCGATCCGGACCTGATCTCGCAGAATTTCTGGGGGACCGAGCAGCCGGGCGCGGCAGCGGTGTCCTCACAGGTCCGAAGCACGATGTTGCTCACCGTATTCGTTTTCGTCGGAATCGAGGGTGCGAGCGTTTATTCGCGCTACGCCCGCGACCGCTCCGACATCGGATTTGCGACCGTCACCGGATTCCTGTCCGTTCTCTGCCTTCTCGTCCTTGTGACGATACTATCCTACGGGGTGCTGCCGCGACGGGAGCTCGCGGGCCTGCCGACACCGTCGATGGCCGGCGTGATGGAAGCGATGGTCGGGCGATGGGGCGGCATTTTCATCAGCCTGGCGTTGCTGGTCTCGATCCTCGGGAATTACCTCTCTTGGTCGCTGCTCGCTGCGGAGGTGCTGCATTCCGCGGCCGTCAACCGCACCATGCCCTCCTTTCTCGCGGTCGTGAACAAACACGAAGTCCCTGTCGGAGCACTCTGGCTCACCAACTGCGTCATCCAGGCCTTCGTTCTGGTCACCTGGTTCGCGGAGTACGCGTTCACGGTCGCCCTGAAGATGACCAGCGCGATGACGCTGATCCCCTATTTCCTGGTCGCGGCGTACGGCCTCAAACTGTCATATCTCGGCAATTCCTACCGTGCCGGCGAACGCGCCCGCACCGTCGACGGGATCCGCTCGGCGATCGCAACGCTCTACGCCATGGGCATGCTCTACGCGGGCGGTCCAACGTTTCTTCTGCTGTCATCGATACTCTACGCGCCGGGAACGGTTCTGTTCGTTCTGGCCAAGCGCGAGCGCAAGGAATCCGTCTTCAAGCCGTTCGAGGCGATCATCTTTGCCGCGATCACGCTCGCTGCTTGTGCCGGAGTTTATGCGCTGGCCGTGGGTGCAATCTCGATCTGAGGTGTTGGGACCAAATGGAGGCGAACATGAACGTCCGGCAGGTTTACGGCGCTCTGATCCTAATCGGGTCGATCGCGGCCGCGCAGCCGAGTTTCTCCCAAGCGCAATCGACCGCGTCGGCGCCGAAACCCGCAGCGACAGCGCCCGCAGTCGCCACACCAAATACGAATACGAACCCGACCAAGCATCGCCATTGGCGCCATCGCGGCGGCTCGCATCCTCACTATGGCAGCCGCCGTGTTCGTACCTGATGGGCGGATGCGCCGGTCCCAGCTGCAATCCCCGAGTTCCCCCGATGAGCGACGTGACGTCCGGACAAGAGCAACTCCACGAGAGCGCGATCCGCAGGACGCCGGCGGTCGAACACGGCCCGCGCAGCATTCTCGCAACGGGTCTCGCTCTGCTCGGCGTAAGCGTGGCCCTCTTTTTGATCTGGAAAACCATCTCGAGCCTGCTCATCATCTTCGCGGGCGTGCTGTTTGCAGCCCTTCTGGATGCCGCCGCAAGGGCGATTGCGCCTGTCGTCCGCCTCGGTCGTATCTGGCGCCTGACCTTGGTGCTGCTGCTGCTCACTGCGGCGGTCGGACTTGGCCTCGTGTGGGGAGCCGGCAAGCTTCCGGAGCAAACTCGTCTTCTGCTGAAGGTCATGGACAGCCAATTTGACGTCCTGCAGCAGCATCTTCTGACCTATGGCGTCGATCTGCTCGGTCCCGAATGGGGCCGGGATTTCACGCAATGGCTGGTCTCCGACCAAGGCCGGTTCTTCAGCCACGCCCAATTCGTCCTTGGCGGAGCGTCGAGCTTCCTGACTGGCGTGCTGGTGATCCTGTTCCTGGGCATCCTCTTCGCCTTCGATCCCGATAGCCACCGCGAAAGTCTCGTCATACTCGCGAAGCCGTCCTATCGCGCACGGATGCGCGGCGTGATGGACCAGATGGGAAGCGTCCTGCGGCTCTGGTTCGTAGGACAACTTATCCGCATCGTCCTGATGACGCTGTGCGTCTGGATCGCGCTCTACTGGATCGGGCTGCCTGGTCCCTTCCTGCTTGGTTTGCAGGCGGGCTTATCGAACTTCGTCCCGTATCTCGGGCCGATCGTCGCCGCAATTCCGATCGCGCTCGTCGCTATGCCGCTCGGAGGATCGCCGCTGATCTGGGCCGTCGTGGTGTATACCCTGATCCAGTCGATCGAAGGATACGTGATCGGCCCCCTGATCCAGCGCCAAGCCGTCGAAATCCCCCCGGCCTGGACTTTGGTGGCGATCGTGCTGCTGGGCGCCATGTTCGGCGTCATGGGCATCGCGCTCGCCATGCCACTCGTCGCGGTCGGCCGGGTCGCGATCATCAGGTTCTACGTCGAGGACTATCTCGGCGATCCCCCGCTGGTGGTCAACAAGGGACGATCCTGAGGTGCCGCATGAGCGAGCTCGAAGCTGAACGGAACGCCGCAACGGGTCCGCCGTCAATACATCCGGGGATGACCCGCTTGCTGTGGCAGCAGCTGCCCTACATCGTCGCGCTTGTGCTCGCCATTGCGGGCGTCGCCTACACCAATGCTTCGCATCAGCCTCTCGTCGGCTATTGGGAATTCCTTGCCCTTGCCATCGGCGTAGTCTGCGTCATCAACAAGTGGCCCGAGGTCGACGGCAGGGAGGAGCGCTGGCGGCTAATCTGGACCCAGGCGCTGCATTGGGTCGCCGTTCTGGTCGCGATGAACATCATGCTGATATCCGGAGTTCAGCAGTTGCTGCCGACGCCGGCGACAAGCCTGGTTCTCCTTACCTTGCTCGCGCTCGGGACATTCCTCGCCGGCGTCAGTCTCCAGTCCGCCCAGATCGCCTTCCTCGGCCTCGCGATGGGCATCACGGTTCCGGCGATATCCTGGTTGCAGCAATCCATCATCTTCTTCCTGTTGGGCGCCGTCCTGCTGATTGGCCTCGGTATCACGTTCTGGCTTCGTCAGGACCGCAGCCCAGCGAGTTTGCCCGACAACACTGGAAGCCAAACGGAGGCCTGAATGCGCATTAACCTGCTTCTCGCAATCATCTGCGGATCCGCTTTGATGTGCGCCGACGCCCTGCCCGCGCGCGCGGAAACGTTCAGAGTCGGCCGGCTCATATGCGCCAGCACACCACGCATTGGGCTGGTGCTTGGCTCCGCGCAGGAGCTTCGTTGCGTATTCACGACCACACGCCCGACTCGGCAGTACGTCTACGACGGGCGGATCAGGCGGGTTGGTCTCGACATCGGCGTGACCAGCGCCGGAAGCCTCTCATGGGCCGTCTTCGCCAGGAACTCGCGCGTCGGCCCCGGCACGCTGCGGGGGAGCTACGTGGGCGCGAGCGGCAATGTCGCGTTCGGTCCCGGGCTCGGAGCAAACGTTCTCATTGGAGGCTCTCGCCGGACGATTGCGCTCCAGCCGCTGTCGATCGAGCGATCAATCGGATTGAACCTTGCGGCGGGGATTACGAACCTGACACTCGGCCCGCGCGGACAGCGATAGCAGCTTGTCCCAAGCCCTGGAGCCGGGAGCGGACAATGGATATTGCGGAAATTTCGGTCAGGATGCTGGCGGCGAGTTTCCTGACATTCATCGCTGGCGGCATGGCCTTAGCACAGCCAGCCTCCAGCGCTCCGCCTGCTGTCGGCATCGTCGAAGCGATCAAGCGACCGATCACCGAGAGCAGCGAATTTCTTGGGCGGATCGAGGCGGTCAATCGGGTCAATATCGTGGCTCGCGTCACCGCGTTTCTGGAACAGCGACTGTTCGTCGACGGTGCCGAGCTCAAAAAGGGCGCTCCGCTCTACCGGCTCGAGCGCGGCCCGTTCGAGGCCGATCTTGCATCAAAGCAGGCGCAGGTGGCCCAGCTCCAGGCAATGCTTGAGAACGCCAAGCAGACGACCGAGCGCGCGCGTACGCTGCTCAGTGGGCCAGCCGGTCAGCAATCGACCTACGACGCAGCGATCGCCAACGAGCGCAGCCTGGAAGCCCAGGTCCAGGCCGCACAAGCACAAGTCAATGCGTCCCAGATCAACCTCGACTACACCATGATCAGCGCGCCGATCGACGGCAAGATCGGACGCACAGCCGTGACTGAAGGCAATGTCGTCGGTCCAAGCTCGGGCGTGCTGACCACGATCGTCAGCCAGGATCCGATGTACGTCACCTTCCCGGTGCCGCTGCGTCAGGCACTCGAACTGCGCGAACGTTATGGACCGCAAGGGGGTCTGGAAGCCGTGGTGATCCGGCTGCGACTGCCCAATGGCCGCATGTATGGCCAGTCCGGCAAGCTGAACTTTGTCGACAACACAATCGCCCAGAATACCGACACGATCACCGTGCGCGGCGAGATCGACAACCCGATCCTGCGCGCGCCGTCCGTCGCGGGCGTGACCGTCCACGAACTGACCGACGGCGAATTCGTTACGGTCGTCCTGGAAGGCATCCAGCCCATCGAGGTGTTGGCGGTCCCGCGTTCGGCGGTGCTATCCGATCAGCAGGGCAACTACGTTCTCATCGTCGGCACCGGCGACCAGGCCGAACAACGCCGTATCCAGCTTGGGCAGTCGACGCCCACCATCGCTTCCGTCATCAATGGCCTCGCCGCCGGCGACAAGGTCATCGTCGAAGGCCTGCAAAGGGTTCGTCCAGGTCAGGCGGTTTCGCCGGGTCCGGCCAGTGCGCTGATCCAGTCGAGCATGAAGGCCGGCGCAAGCGACGCACCCTCGTTGCCAGACCGTGGCGCCTCGACCGGCACGCGCCCGGAGGACAAAAAGCCATGATGTCCGCCGTCTTCATTGATCGCCCGCGACTTGCGATGGTCCTTGCCTTCATCATCACCATCGCAGGCGCGCTCGCGCTGACGCGGATCCCGGTGGCGCAGTTTCCGGACATCGTGCCGCCGCAGGTCACGGTCGCCGGCACTTTTCCCGGCGCGTCTGCCGAGGTCGTGGAGACCAGCGTCGCTCAGCCCCTCGAAGCGCAAGTGATCGGTGTCGATCGTGCGCTCTACATGAAATCGACCAGCGGCAACGACGGCAGCTACACCCTGACGGTGTCGTTTGCGCTCGGCACCGACCCCGATATCAACACCGTCAACGTCAACAACCGGGTGCAGAGCGCGCTGTCGCAATTGCCCACTGAGGTACAGCAGCAGGGCGTGACGGTGCAGAAGAAATCGTCGGCGATCCTGCAATTTCTGGTGCTGTACAGCGCCGAAGGTCAGCAGGACCCGCTGTTCATCACCAATTACGCGATCATCAATGTGCTTGACGCGATCTCCAGCACACCCGGCGTCGGCCAGGCTCACCTGTTCGCCAAGATGAATTACTCGATGCGGATCTGGTTCGATACGCAGCGGCTGACCAGCCTCAACCTCACGCCCTCGGACGTGATCGCAGCAATTCGCACGCAGAGCGTCCAGGCGCCGGTCGGCCGCATCGGTGCGCGTCCGATCAGCGACGACCAGCAATTCCAGTTCAACGTGCAGACCCTGGGGCGGCTCGCAACGGTCGACCAGTTCGCCAATATCGTGCTGCGCGCCAACCCGGACGGTTCGACGCTGCTCGTCAAGGACGTCGCTCGGGTCGAGATGGGCGCGCAGAACCTTGACAGCGAAGCGAGGATCGACGGGCGCGCTGCGGTGCCTCTCGCGATCTATCTGGCGCCGGGCGCCAATGCCGTAACGACCGCGCAGGCGGTCGCAGCCACCATGCAGCGGCTGTCCAAGCGATTCCCGACGGGGTTGAGCTATCTCGTGCAGTACGATTCCACGAGCTTCGTACGAGATACGATCTCGGAAGTTCTGCGGACGCTGGGCGAGGCATTCGTCCTTGTCGTGATCGTGGTTTATCTGTTTCTCGGCAATCTTCGCGCGACGCTGATACCGGCCGTTGCCGTGCCGGTCAGCCTGGTCGGCACCTTCGCCGTGTTGCTGATGCTCGGCTATTCAGCGAATACGGTGTCGCTGCTCGCAATGGTGCTCGCCATCGGCATCGTCGTGGATGACGCCATCGTCGTCGTGGAGAACGTCGAGCGTGTGATGGAGGAAGAACCGGATATTTCGCCGACCGAAGCCAGCAAGAAGGCCATGAGGCAGATCACGGCGCCGATTGTTGCGATCACGCTGGTGCTGCTCTCCGTCTTCGTTCCGATCGCATTCATTCCCGGCATTTCCGGCACGTTGTTTCGGCAGTTTGCGGTGACGATCAGCGCCGCCATGATAATCTCGGCGCTCAATGCGCTGACCCTGTCGCCCGCTTTGTGTGCGCTCATCCTACGGCATACCGGACCGCGGCGCGGCGTGATCGGACGCGTTCTTGACGGCATCGACTGGATTCGCGACCGCTACAGCGGCGGTGTACGACGTCTGCTGCGCGTGGCAAGCCTCTCTCTTATACTCGCCGCAATGTTCGCGGCCGGCATTTTCGGGATGTCGCACCTGACTCCGACGGGGTTCCTTCCCGAGGAAGACCAGGGCGCCTTCTTCACCTCGATACAACTGCCGGACGGCGCGTCTGTCGCGCGGACCAGCGAGGTCACCGGACAGATCGAGCGCGTCCTGACGCAGATGCCTGCGGTCGACCACGTCTTGGCCATCATAGGTTTCTCCCTGCTCGACGGGGCGTCCGAGCCCAACAGTGCGCTGGTGGTGACGCGCCTCAAGCCGTTTGCCGATCGCAAGGCGGCCGCGGATTCGGTGCAGGCGTTGATCCGGCAGACTTACGCAGCCGGCGCGCAAATCCGGCAGGCCAATGTGCTACCGTTCAATATGCCGCCGATCATCGGACTCTCGACCTCAGGCGGGTTCGAATACCAGCTCCAGGCGCTGGAAGGACAGGACCCAGCCGCGATTTCCAGTGTCACGAGTGCGTTGATCGGAGCGGCCAATGCCGATCCACGACTGACGCGCGTGTTCTCGACCTTCACCGCGACCAATCCATCGATCTATCTCGACATTGATCGCCGCAAGGCGCAGGCGCTCGGCGTGACCATCAGCGATATCTTCACCGCCCTTCAGGCGACGCTGGGCGGCATCTACGTCAACAACTTCAACCTCTATGGACGCACCTGGCAGGTCAACGTGCAGGGCGAGGCGCTCGACCGCGCCGACATTTCCGATATCTGGCGCATCTATGTGCGCAACAATACCGGTCAGATGGTTCCGATGCGGTCGCTCGCCGGCATCAAGATCGTAACCGGGCCTCAGGTCATCACCCGCTACAACAATTATCGCTCAGTGACGGTGAATGGCAGCCCGGCGCCAGGCGTCTCCTCGGGCACCGCGATAGCGGCCATGGCGGAGGTCTCCAATGCCGTACTGCCCGCGGGCTACAGTTTCGAGTGGACCGGCACCGCCTATCAGGAGCAACAGGCTTCAGGACAAACCGGAGCGGTGCTCGCGCTGGCCGTGCTGTTCGCCTATCTGTTCCTGGTGGCGCTCTATGAGAGCACGGTGATCCCGATCCCGGTGCTGCTGTCCGTCGTTGTCGGCGTGCTCGGCTCCTATATCGGGATCAAAATCGCCGGCCTCGATCTCGATCTGTATGGCCAGATTGGCCTCGTGGTGCTGATCGCGCTTGCCGCCAAGAACGGCATCCTGATCGTGGAATTCGCGAAGGAACGACGAGAAGCCGGGACGGAACTTGCGGAGGCCGCGATCGAGGGGGCGCATATGCGGTTCCGCGCGGTCATGATGACTTCGGTTGCCTTCATTCTCGGGCTGCTGCCGCTGGTGCTCGCAACCGGCGCCGCTGAACTGAGCCGCAGGGCGGTCGGGACCGCCGTCTTTGCCGGCATGCTCGGCGCAAGCTCGATCGGAATCTTTATGGTGCCAATGCTCTATGTGACATTCCAGCGCCTGCGCGAGCGCCTGAAGGCACGATCGGTTCCGGCGCGAACCACCTGACCCGCGCGTCCAGAACGCCGGGAAGCACTTTCCGGCAGGCTTCGGGACACCGCCAATATTCCCGCCGACACATTCAGGGTTTCATCGGATGTCGATGTTGCGCGGCGGCGACTAGCGTTTCCGTGGCGCTAACTTGATTGGCCGCCGGAATGCGGGAGGATGACGTGGCCACCTACGATAGCAGCCCCCAGGTAAAGACCTTTAGTTCTCCATCCCGGTGGACATGCGCGCTCCTTGGCGTCGTGATGATCGCGGCCGGCATCTTGGCGCTGGGCGACATCGTCTTCGCAACGATCATCAGCGTCAAGCTGATCGGGCTTACCGCAATCCTTGCCGGTGCATTCGAGATCATCCACGCCTTCTGGACGAAGGGATGGGGCGGATTCCTGTGGCAGATCCTGCTCGGCGCGCTCTATCTCGCGTTCGGGTTGCTGCTGCTCATGCAGCCGGCGGCCGGTGCCCTCATCCTGACCTCCCTGCTGGGCGCGGTTCTGTTGGCATCGGGCATCATCCGGTGCGTGCTGAGCTTTGCACATTGGCGACAGGGTGGCTGGCTGATGCTGGCTTCTGGCGTCATCGGGCTGCTCGCCGGCTTCCTGATCGTGTTTGGCTTCCCATCCATCAGCGTCTGGGCGCTTGGATTCCTGCTGGGAGTCGATCTGATTTCGCACGGGCTCGCTTGGCTGCTCTACGCGCTGCAATCCCCGCGGAGAGCCGCTTAACCTAACCCGAAGAGGAGAAAACCATGAACGCTCCCACCCGTCGCGATTTCCTCGGTCTCGCCCAGAACGCCGTCGCCGCTGGCGCGGTTGGCGCGATTGCACTTCGCTTCATCGGCACAGCGGAGGCGATGCCGGTCGCGTCCAACCCCGGACCTGCCGATAAGCGGCCCGACTTCGTGACGGAAGCGCAATGGGGTCCCGGTTGGGGGCCTCCGCCGCGCCGGCGTCGGCGCCGATGGGTTTGCTGGTGGCATCGCGGCCGCCGTGTTTGCGGCTGGCGCTGGTTCTAATCGGATCGACCGGTCCGCAAGCATCGACCATCTGCGCCTATGGGCATCGGCCGTGAGGATCGCCTACTCACCTAGGAGCCGCTGGGCCTCATTGCTAGCTTTCCACGCCTCGAAATCGTGGCCAAAGAAATCGAGCTCAATCAAGAGTGATCCACAGTGGCCAGAAGCCGACAGATCGCCCGCAAGTCTAAATGCTGCGATAGCGTTCGATATATGAAAGATCAGGCACTATTCCGAGCCCCGGATCCTGGTCCAATTCAACCGTGCCCTCCCTCACATTGAGGATCGGGCCACAAAACAGATCGCGCAACGGGTTGTCATTGGCATCGACTTCCAGCCAGCCATCGCCACCGATACCGGCGAGAACATGTGCGGACCCAAGCAAGCCGAGGCCGCCGCCGAGATAGTGCGGACAAAAGGTCTTGCCCGCCTTCAGAATGTCGCGAGCCAGTCCAGCGCAGGCGCTGAGCCCGCCCCACTTCGCGATATCGGGTTGGATCACACCGAGCACGTCTTCGGCCAGGGCCTCCTTGAAGCCTTCGACGCTCGAAATGTTTTCGCCGGCGGCAATCGGCATCTTCGCCTCGGCGCGCAGCTTGTGCCAATCCTCGCGCGGCCGATCGGCCCTGATGGGCTCTTCCAACCAGCGCAAATCAAATTCGGCAAGGCGCGGCATCATCTCCAGCGCCTGCGTGACTGACCAGCCTTGATTGGCATCAGTGGCGAGCATGTCGGCACCAACGATCGCGCGCAGTGCAGCCAGATTGGCGAGATCGGTCTCGGCTCCGAACCCGACCTTCAGCTTCAACGCGCGATGGCCGCGCTTGAGCGCGGCTTCGGCTGTTTGCGCGGCGCCGCCGGGATTGATGCCGCTGGCATAGACCTTGATCCTGCGCGACTGCCCGCCGAGAAGCCGCCACAGTGGCAAGCGCTGCCGACGCGCGGAGAGATCCCACAGAGCGAGATCGATGCCCGAAATCGCCTGCGCGAACGGGCCGGGCTCGCCGCATTGAAGCGCAAGCACCTCGGTGCCCTTGGTCAGGACCTCGAATGCCAGCGCGGGACTATCGAACTTGCGCCCTACGAGGCCGGGCGCGAGCACCTCGTTGACGAGCCGTGCGCGATGCTCCGCCCCCGGTGCGGGGAAGTTGGACCAGGCTTCGCCCCACCCCTCGACGCCGTCTTCGTCGACAGCACGAACGAAGACGGCGGGGCGGTTGAGCATTTTTCCGAACGACGTCACCACCGGCGTCGCCAACGGATAGCGATAGCAGAACGCCTCGATCGAGCGGATGGTGAAGCTGTCAGTCGTCATGTTGCAGATCCTGCGAGCGAGATCGGACCACGCTGAACTGCCACCCTCTCAATAGGCGCGCGCGAAGTCACCTTCCTGCTTGATATCAGTGAACACAGGAAAGCGCGCCTTCCACGGCGTGCCTTTGGCCGTGGTCAGTTCGCTGAGCCGTTCGAGCACGTTGAGGCCATCGTTGCGCAGGCTTGCCGACACCGCCGCGCGGTCCGGAAAATTCTTCAGGACGGCATCGAGCCAGATGGTGCGGCCGGCGAGGAAGCCGCCGGCGCCCGCAGCATAGGCGAAGTCGAGGACGCGCTCGAACTTTTCGGGCGCAGCGCCACCCGACAGCAGCACCCAGGGGATGTTGCGCTCGCGGCAGAGATCGCCAATCGAATCGAATTCCTTCTGCGCGGCTTTCGCTTGCGCACTGCCGTCGCGGGCCGGCAGGCTATTGGCCGCCAGCGGGCTCTCCAGCTTGAGGAGATCGACGCAGTATTCCGGCTTGGCAAACTCGCGGACGCTGTCGATGACGAGGCCCGGCAGCTTGCCCGGCGACTCCACGTAATCAGCGGTGTGATTGGCGCTGCCGAGGAACGGATAGACAAGCAGTTCGAGGACATAGGGAATGTCGTGGCGGGCGCAGTCCTCGCCGATCTCGCGGACAAACCGCTTCTGATGTTCGTTCACCGCGGCATCGGCATCCGGCCGGTACCAGGCCAGCACCTTGACGGCATCGCTCCCCATGGCACGGATTTTCTCCACGCTCCAGTTGGTGATTGCGCGTGACTTGCGACCGCCTGCGGTTTCTTCGACGCGATGCTCTTCCAGCGTCATGATCAGGCCGCAGCGCGGCGGCAGCAGATCGATCGCGGCAGGCACCGCGAAATTTGGGTCGAACAGCATCGAGCTGCAATGCGGCGCGAGGTTCTCGACCAGGAGACGCTTGGCCGCCGTCACGTCGGAATATTCGACCTGATCCCGCGCGATGCCTCTTGCTTTCGCGATAGCATCGAAAAGTGGCGGCCGCTGATCCAGCGCGACCATGCGAAAGTGGCCATCCGCGTCTGCGAGCCGTGCCAGGCCGCGGTTCTTTCCAATCGTTCTCATGGCTTCGTCCTCATGAATGCAAGACACTCGTTGATGGTGGGGATTCCGTTGCGGCCGCCGGCGTGGCGGCATTTCATCGCAGCTGTCGCTGCCGAAAACGCCATGGCGGCGCGCACATCGAGGCCGACGCCGATCGCAAGCGCATAGGCGCCGTGGAAGACGTCGCCCGCGCCGGTGGTGTCGACGACATCGACCGCAAACGCGGCCTGCTGGTGCAGTTGGCCATTCTCGTACCAGCTCACGCCCGCATCACCGCGCGTGACGGCGATGACATGGCAGCCGAAGCGCGCGAGCGAGGCAAGAGATTCATCTCTAGCCGAGCCGGCAAAGGATGTGAGCGCGGGTTCGGAGAAGATCGCGTGGTCGGTCAAGGGCAGCAGCCGCTCGAATACGTCGGCATCGGCCACGTCGCCGTCAAGCACCGCGGGAATGCCGCGCGCGCGGGCTTCACGGAACAACGTTGCGGCACCTTCGACCCAGCGCGGATCGGCCAGCACGGAGGATGCGCGGGCGACCGCTTCGAGCGGAAGCCAATCCGCAGCTTCCGGGAACAGGCCACGGAAGTTGACGATCTGCCGCTCACCCGAACGGTCGACGATGATTCCGGAGACGGAGGAGCGGCCGTCGGGAAACAGCCGGAAATTATCGACATCGACGCCTTCGGCAACAAACGCGGAGCGCATCTCCGCGCCCGCGGCATCATTGCCTGCCCGGCCCCAGAACGCGACGGAAGCGCCGAGCTTTGCCACCGCGACCGACGCATTGGCGGCCATGCCTCCGCCAAGGGTGCCGTAGCCGGCGGCCTTGATCTTCTCGCTTCCACCCGCGAACAGACGATCGACGCGCCAGACCTGGTCGAGCGCGGACAATCCCAGGCAGACCACCTGCACAGGCCGGGCCCCGGACGCCACGTCCGCCAGCGCCGACATATCTCCGATGTTCGCCGACGCGCTCACCGCAAGACCTGCCCGTTGGTCGCATCGAACAAATGGGTCTTGCCCGCCTGCGGACGCAGGCCGAGACGATCGCCGACCTTTGGCCGCAGGGACGGATCGACCCGCGCGATCGACGACACGCCGGCGAGATCGAAATGGATCAGCGTATCCGAGCCGAGCGGCTCGACGAGCTTGACGTTGATGGCGATGCCGTCGGCGGCATCGGGAGCAATCGTAAAATGTTCAGGGCGAATACCGACGACAGCGCTGCCGGCCTGCCGCAGGCGGCCCGCGGTCTCGCCATCCAACGGCAGCGTTGCTCCTCCTTGCGAAAGGATCGCACGCTCCTCGCGCCATTCTACGGCGAAGAAATTCATGGCGGGCGAGCCGATGAAGCCGGCCACGAACTGGTTGGCCGGCCGCTCGTAGACCGTCTCCGGCGTGTCATATTGCTGGATCGTGCCGCTCTGGAGTACGACGATCCGGTCCGCCATGGTCATGGCTTCGATCTGGTCATGGGTCACGAAGACCATGGTGGTCTTCAGCTCCTGCGACAGCGCCTTGATCTCCGCCCGCACCTGCCCGCGCAGTTTTGCGTCGAGATTGGACAGCGGTTCGTCGAACAGGAACGCCTTGGGATTGCGCACGATCGCGCGGCCCATGGCGACACGCTGGCGCTGACCGCCGGAGAGCTCCTTCGGCTTGCGGTCGAGATAGGGCTCGATGTGCAAAAGCGCGGCGGCGCGCTTCACCCGCGCATCGATCTCCGCCTTCGGCGTCCCCCGCAACTCCAGCGCAAACGACATATTGTCGTAGACGCGCATGTGCGGATAGAGCGCGTAGTCCTGGAACACCATCGCAATGTCGCGCCGCGCGGCCTGGACGCCGTTGACGCGCTTGTCGCCGATATAAAGGTCTCCCGATGAAATCGGCTCGAGGCCCGCAATGATGCGCAGCAGGGTCGACTTGCCGCAGCCGGACGGGCCGACGAACACTACGAATTCGTGGTCAGCGATCTCCAGATTGAGATCGGGGATCACGGTGAAATTGCCGTAGCGCTTGACGAGGTTACGGATCGATATCGAGGCCATGATCGTTTAATCCAGCGCCAGAACTGGCTTGATCAACTCGCCCTTGGCGAACCGCGCGAAATTCTCGGGCAGAGCCGACAGGCCGAACTCGCCATCGACGAGCACGCGGTACTCGTCCTTGTACTTGCGTAGCAACTCGACATTCGGCTCGAAGTCCGAGACCGGGAAATAGAAGGTCCGGATCATGTAAAAATCCTTGCGGCGGAACACCTTGCCTTCCTCGATAGTCCAGGGCGCGGCGTTCTCGCCGACCAACACCAGCGCGCCCCGCGGCAGCACGAGTTCGATCCCGAGGTTGCGCGCGGCATGCGCGCCGGAGCATTCCATGATGAGGGCAAAGCGTTTTGACGCATCGCCCACCGGATGCGCCTTCGCACCGAACGATTGCGCGATCTTCAGGCGCGCCGCGTTCGGATCGGCGATGTGGATGTCGTCGTAGCCGAGCGCACGGAGCGCCAGTACGACGCCGAGACCGACAGGTCCTGCTCCCATCACGAGAACCGGCCCCGCCTCGCCCGGCGGCACCACGCGGCTGACAAAGCGCACGGCGTGGCCGGACGTGCCGATGGTGTCGAGCAGGAGCGGCGCGAGGCTGTCCTCGACATCGTCGGGCACCGGAAGCAGGCAATTTTCCGGCACCGGCACATATTCGGCATAGCCGCCGGGCCTGTTCCAACCGATCAGGCTGGAGACTTCGAGGCACATCTGGGTATCGCCGCGCTTGCAGGCGGCACAGTGATCGCAATGCAAGGGAATATAGACGGCGCAACGGCGGCCATGCAGGCGGTGACCGGGCTGCTCGACGACGCCGAAAATCTCGTGGCCAGCGGTGAACTCGGCGCCCTTGTGCCAGAGCTTGAAGTCCGAACCGCACAGCGCGGTGCGCGAGACACGCACGAGGAGCTCGCCTGCCCCGACGTCAGGCATCGCCACCCGCTCGATGGTGATGCGGTCGTGGCCGTGGAAGACCGCCGCCTGCATGATCGAATTCGGTCGTGGTGACAAATTCATCAGATACCTAACCTTTCACCGCACCGAGCGTCAGCCCAGACACCAGCCAGCGCTGAACCAGGGCGGCCAGCACCAGCGGCGGCAATGCGATCAACGTCGCCGCGGCCATGAGGGCGCCCCATTGCGTCGAGCCTTCGCCGATGAAGTTGAAGGCCGCCGCGATCAGCGTCTTGGTGTCACCATTCGAGAGCACCAGCGCAAACAGGAAGTAGTTCCACGAGAATACAAAGGCGAGGATCGCGGCGACGGCGACGCCGGATGCCACCAGCGGCAGCGCGATACGCCAAAGGATGCGCGTAACGCTGCATCCATCGACCTGCGCCGCCTCGAAGATGCTGCGCGGGATACCATCGAACGACGGCAGCAGTACCCAGATCACGATCGGCAGCGTGATGACCGCGTGGCTGAGGATCAGCGCCGTGTACGATCCGATCATGCCGACCTGCCTGAACATGACGTACCACGGCAGCAGGAACAGCGTGCCGGGCGCCATGCGCGCCGCGAGCGTCAGGATCGCCGGCCACGTAATCCGCGTCCAGGACACGGCGAAAGCGGCAGGAATTCCGAACAGCAGCCCGAGCGCAGTCGAGCCGATGGTGACGATGAGGCTGTTGAGGGCATAGCTCAGGAACGGCGTGGTCTTCGTCAGCTCGACATAGTTATCCAGCGTCGGCGTAAAGACCAGCGTCGGCGGATAGGCCGTCACCTCGAACGATGGCTTGAACGAGGACAGCACCATCCAGACCGTGGGCGCCATGATGATGATTCCGGCCAGCACGAGCTGCACCAGATTGAGCCAGCGGATCCAGCGATCGGTGTTGACTGCGTCCGTCATGGTGTCACCATGCCACCGCGCCGCGAAGGCGGTTGAAGGCGAGCACGGCGCCGAACACGATCGCTGTCAGCGTCAGCATCAGCGCGCTGGCATAGCCGATGTTGAAGAATTCGAAGCCGACCCGGAAGCCATAGATGTTGAGCGTGTTCGAGGCGTTGCCCGGGCCGCCCTGGGTGGTGATGTAGATGATGTCGAAGAAGCGCAGGAGATCGACGCTGCGCAGGATCGCCGCGGTGACGATCGTCGGCAGCAGCAGCGGCAGCGTGATGCGCTGGAACGTCTTGAATGGAGTTGCGCCGTCGATTTGCGCGGCTTCGTAGACGCTCGGTGGCAAGGATTGCAGGCCACCCAGCACGATCAAAGCGACATAAGGAGTCCACTGCCAGCTGTCGATCAGTGCGATGGTCGGAATGACCAGTGACGGCGATGCCAGCCAGTCGGACGGCGGCAGGCCTAACGACTGGAGGATATAGTTGGCCGCACCCAGCGAAGGATCGAGGATCACCAGCCACATCATGCCGGCCACCACCGGCGGCATCATGAACGGCGAGATGAATAGCGAGCGCACGATTCCGGGCAAGCGCTTGGCGTGGAACAGCACCAGCGCGAGCCAGACCCCGAAGACGAGTTGGAGCATCAGCGACAGCACGAACAGCGCAATGGTGATCCACAGCCCGTGCCAGAATTCGTAGTCGGAGATCAGCTTGGAGTAATTGGCGAGGCCGGCAAAGGATTGCTTGCCGGTCGAGGAGAAAGTCTGGAAGCCGAGCCAGATCGTATAGACGACCGGAAACGCGATCATCGCGACCGTGAAGATCACGGCCGGCGCCGAGAGGGCCGACATTTCCAGTCGCTGTCGGTCCCGCGTTATTGTCGCAGCCGCATCAGACATGCGTCCGTGTCCTTGATCGGTTGAGATTCCGGTCGGCACGAAGCCGACCGGCATCGGGCCGTTACTTCTGTGCGATCAGCGCGTCGAGCGCCTTGTCGGCGTCAGCACAAGCCTGGTCGATCGGCTTCTGCTTCAGGATGAGATCCTGCACGGCTTGGCCGATGAACTCGCGCGACTCGGGGTTGGCGACCATGGGATAGCCGACCTCGGAGGAGCCCTTGGTGGCGAGCACGTCGAGCGCGGCCTGCCATTCCTTGCGCACCGGTTCTTCGTCGATCCACTTGCGATATTCAGGATCCTTGGCGACGGACGGGCGCGGCGGAGCGATGCCCTGGAGCGCCATCTTCTTCTGCACCTCGGGGCTGGTCGCCCATTGCACGAAATACCAGGCTGCGTCCGGCTGCCTGCTGTGCGAGGACACTGCCATGCCCCAGCCGATCGTGGTTGGCACCTGCCCGGCCTCGCCCGCCGGGAACGGCAAGAGTCCCGTATCCTTGAGGCGCGCGCCGCCTTCCATCACCGTGCGCAACTCATTCGACGATTCAAACGCCATCGCAGCGCGGCCGCTGCGGTAGAGCGCGGAAATCTGCTGGAAGCTGTAGTTGACGACGCCGGGCGGTCCAAAGTCACGCAGCAGCCGGCTATAGGTGTCGAGTGCCTCCTTGCCCTTGGCCGAGCAGAGGTTCGACTTGCCGGCCGCGATGTAGCTGCCGCCGACATTGTGCAGCACATTGCTGAAAGTGTAAGCGATCGCAGGCTTGAGGCCGCGCGAGACGAACGGCGTGACCGCGCTGTCGCAGGTCTTGATCTTCTCGGCCGCGGCCTCGACGTCCTTGATGGTTTTCGGCGCCTCGATGCCGCATTTCTTGAAGATGTCGGTGCGGTAATAGAAGATAGGACCTTCGATGTTCATGGGCATGCTGGTCAGCTTGCCGCCGAATGTCGCAGCCTTCAGGAGGGCCTGGCTCAGCCCGGCCGGGTCGTATTCCGTGGCGACATCGTTCTTGGCCATCGCGGTGAGGTCCCCGTACCAACCGGCGGCGGCGAACTGTTCGCCTTCACGCGAGGGCAGCGTCATGAACACGTCGACCTCGTCGCTGCTCGCATTCATGACCGTGACCAGACGCTGGCGCATCTGCTGTTCCTGATAGCCGTCGACCTTTAGCGTCATGCCGGTCAGCTTTTCGAAATCGGCCTTGTAGGTCAGCAGCGCCTGCGAGACCGGATTGTTGTTGGCAAGAAAGGTGACCGTCTTGCCCTTGAATTTCATCCAGTCGAAATCGGCCGCGCGCGCCTGCGCACCGGCGGCGGCAATAGCGAGAACCGGCAACGCGACGTGCGTCACGAGCATCCTGGCCTTCATCGAACTCTCCTCCCGGTTGGCCCGCCTTAAGCTGGCGGACCTTTTTGAACGCGATCTGTTTGAACATTAGCTGAAAACGGTTACATCCTAAGCATCACATCGGCCCTGTCAAGCGATGGACAAACCGCACAATCTAGGGCAGATTTACAACATCGCCGCTACCCAACGGCCGCCTGAAGTCAATGTAACGTTACATTTATGAGACTGACGAACGCCAAATCTGTGAAGCAGGGCATCCGCGCCGTTGCGGCCCGCGCCGGCGTCTCGACCGCGTCGGTCTCGCGCGTTCTCAACAACCCCGACGCGGTAAGTCCCTCTTTACGCGCGCGCATCACGCAGGCCATCGAGGCACTCGGCTACATCCCGCATGCACCGGCGCGCATCCTGTCGTCGCGGCGCTCGCGCACACTGGGCGCGATCGTGCCGACGATCGACAATACGATGTTCGCACGCGGTATCGCCTCGCTTCAGCAGTATCTCTCCTCGGTTGGATACATGCTGTTTCTCACCACCAGCGGCTATGATCTCGATGTCGAATTACAGCAGGCGCGCAACCTGATCAGCCGCGGTGTCGATGGCCTCGTGCTTCGCGGCGACTGCCATCATGACGGGTTGCGCAAGCTGCTCGCGGACAATGCAGTGCCCTTCATCAATGTCGGCATCTATCAGCCGGACCGGCCCTACCCCTGTGTCGGAACCGACAACGAAGCTGCCGCGCACCGCGCAGCCACGCATGTCATCGAACTCGGCCATCGCCGCATCGGAATCGTCTCGGCCCTCCAGCGCAACAACGACCGCGCCAGCGCCCGCGTTGCCGGCTTTCACCGCGCGCTCACGGAAAACGGCCTCGAACGCCCCCCGCAATGGCACGTCGAGGTGCCCTATACGCTGGACGACGCGCGCGAGGCGGCGCGCTATCTCCTCAATCTGAGTGATCGTCCAACGGCCGTGGTGTGCGGCAACGACGTTATCGCCTACGGCGTCCTGCTCGAGGCTGAACGCAGCGGTTTTTCGGTGCCGCGCGATCTATCAGTCGTCGGCTTCGACGACCTCGACTGGAGCCGCCATTTGCGACCTAGCTTGACCACGATCCATGTTCCGACCGGAGAAACCTGGCAGCGCGCAGGCGAATATCTGGTGCGCAGCCTCGCTGGCGAGCAAACCATCATGCATCGAGAGATCGATTTTTCGCTGGTAGTCCGCGAATCGACAGCTTCGCCTCCCAAATCCTGAAGTGAGATCCTTGCGATGAACTCAAGCTTTTCTCTTGCCCCCGGCTTTCATGCCGTGGTGATCGGCGGGGCCGGCGACATCGGCGCCGCAATCAGCAACCAGTTTTGCGACCTCGGCGCAACGGTGACTGCAACAGGTGCCAACGAGACCGATCTTGCGCGCACCCTGCTGAAATCGCGTACCGGGCTCACGCTCGCATCGCTCGACGTCACGAACGACGACGCTGTCACCTCTTTCTCCCGACAGCACGAGCGCGTCGACGCGCTGATCAACTGCGCCGGGATTCTCGCGCGCGACAAGGAATTCGAAATCGAGACCTTCATGAAGGTGCTCGACGTCAATCTCACCGGCACGTTCCGAACCTGCATGGCGTTCCGTCCGCTGCTCGCCGAGAGAGGAGGGTCGATCGTCAACATCGCCTCGATGAATGCCACGCTGGCGCTGCCGCGGATTCCCGCCTACTGCGCCAGCAAAGGCGGCGTCGTGATGCTGACCAAGGCGCTCGCCTTGAAATGGGCCGAGGAAGGTATCCGCGTCAATGCCGTGGCGCCCGGCTATATCGAAACGGCGATCAACGCGGCCGGCCGCACCGATCTCGCACATTATCGGCGCATCGCCGACCGCACCGCGTTCAAGCGCTGGGGGCAACCGGAAGACATTGCAGGCGCCGTTGCCTTCCTCTGCATGCCGGCCTCGCAATACGCGACCGGAACGGTTGTTGCCGTAGACGGCGGTTTCTTGGCGGGATGATTGACCCGACGCTCCCGGCCAAAAGGGCTTCGCATTAGCCAGAACTGACGCGTCCGAGCCTGCAACAAGCACGCTGCTCGTTCATCTCTTTGCCGAAGACATGCGCGAGAGTGCACCGCAGAACGATTTGCGACGCAACATTCAAAATGAGACTGGCCGTTAAGCCGCGCCCGGCTCCGACACGTGCGCTGCATCCGAGTTCGGTTAGCTTCCATTTCAAGAACCGCCAGCCTCGCCAAAACGCCGCACCGCGCGGCGGGACGTGCGAGGATGCGGTAAAAAACCGCGACAAGAACGCCCAGGGAGGGGAGCAATGTTGAAAAGCAGTCTAGGACTGATCGCGTTGAGCAGCCTGTTACTTTCGGGCACCGCCTTCGCACAGGAGAAGATCAAGGTCGGCGTCACCGCGACGCTCGAAGGCACCTACACCGTGCTCGGCGAGGACGGTATCCGCGGCTTCCAGACGGCCCTCAACGTGCTCGGCAAGAAGGTCGGCGACAAGGAACTCGAATTTGTCATCGCCTCGACCGACGCGACGCCCGACTCCGCAGTCCGGGCCGTACGAAAACTGATCGAGCAGGACAAGGTGCAGATTCTGCTGTCGCCGCTGTCCGGAGACGAAGGCATCGCGGTCAAGAATTTTGCAAAGACCCATCCCGAGCTGACCTTCATCAACGCCGCCTCCGGTGCCCAGGAAACGACCTATGTCGATCCGGCTCCGAATTTCTTCCGCTACAACATGGACGGCGCGCAATGGCAGGTCGGCCTCGGAAAATACGCCTTTGAGGAAAAGAAGTATCGCAAGATCGCCACCGTCGGCGAAGACTACTCCTTCATCTACACCCAGGTATTCGGCCTCGTACTCGAATTCTGCGGTGCCGGCGGACAGGTCACCAACCGGCAATGGGTGCCGCTCGGCACCAAGGACTTTGCCTCGGTCATCGCCGCGCTGCCCGACGACGTCGATGCAATCTATCTCGGCCTCGGCGGCGCCGACGCCGTCAACTTCCTCAATCAGTACCAACAGGCCGGCGGCAAGGCGCATCTGATGGGCGGCTCGATCATGATCGACCAGACCATCCTGTCGTCCAAGGGCAACGCCAAGAACGCGCTGGTCGGCACGCTGGCCGCGAGCGGCCAGGCCGACACCTGGGAAAACCCCGGTTGGCAGAAGTTCGTGAAGGACTATCAGGACGCCTTCCCGCCCAACAAGCGCTTCCCGAGCCCCTCGCTGCTCGCCACCAACTATTACGGCTCGACCATGGCGCTGATCCTGGCGCTGCGTCAGGTCAACGGTGATCTCTCCAACAACCAGGCCAAGTACAAGGAAGCACTCGCCAAGATCGAACTCGACGCCCCCAACGGCAAGATCAAGCTGGACTCCAACCGCCAGGCGATCGGCACCAATTTCGTCACCGAGGTCGTCGACGACGGAAAGGGCGCGCTGTTTTCAAAGGTCGTGAAGGTGATTCCGAACGTCAACCAGACGCTCGGCTACGATCCCGCGGTGTTCGCCAAGATCGGTTTGCCAAGCCGTACAGTACCGGAATGTAAGAAGTACTGACGTAGTCTCGTTCGCGAGCGATGGCGGACTTGGGAGAGATTTGCAAGGCGCGGACTTCGTGCGCCCTTGCATTCTCTCCCTGGTTGTTGAACGCTACCAAAAAACGACAAGAGTTTTTGGGAGGGAAGGCATGAGCCGGGCGCTCGCCGTCTTCCACGGCCGCTTTGGCCGGGCGACGGTCTATCAGTTGAACCGCCCTTTCAACATCCACGCACATCGCGAAGGTCATCTGATCTTCCATGTCGGGGGACGTCCCGCTTGCATCGACGTCAGCGAGGGACATTACGAACTCACCGAAGGTTCTGTCGTCGCGGTCAATCCATGGGAGCCGCATAATTTCCTCCCATCCGATCTGGAAGGCGGCGCCGTTTTCTTCGTACTCTATGTCAATGCGGAGTGGTTCGCGCCCGATGCGCCCGGCGCCGACCGCCTGCGCTTCGGCCGTACCCAGTTCACGCGGTCGGTTGCGCTGGACAAGCATATCAGGCACGCAGCCGCCCTCGTGTGCGGCGCACCCTCGCTCAACAGCCTCGATGGCGAGCTGAGAGGTCTGATCGATATCTGTTACGACGAAAGCTGGCAGCAGGCCGCGACCGCGCGTGATCCGCGCGCAAACGGCTCCGTCACAGATTTTCGCGTGCGCAAGTGCATCAAGATGATGTCGGAGAGTCCCGGCGCCGAGATCGAGCTCGACACTATCGCGCGCGAATCCGGCCTGTCGCGGCCGCATTTCTATCGGCTATTCCGCACCCAGACCGGCGTCACCCCACACCTCTATCTCAACACGCTGATGATGGAGCAGGCGCTGGAGGCGCTGGTGGCGAGCGAAGCGCCGATCGCCGATATCGGCTTCGACCTCGGCTTCTCATCGCAGAGCGGATTCACCCGCTTCTTCGCCGCCAATGTCGGCATGGCGCCGACCGATTATCGCCGCGCGGCCAAGGTTTTGCGCACCTGACGGCACGCGAAAAGATACTCACGATCAAGTGCCTCCCTTATGGCCGCATTAGGATGCGCCAAACGCGGTCCCGAAAAGAGGATCGCACTCGATAGGGAGCGCACGTTCATGGCAGGGCTTGCGGCCGGCAACGGTCTGCGTGCCCCTTCGCCCCGCTTGCGGGGTGAGAGTTGGGGTGACGTGAAGACGGAGCGGCGATCATGACCCGCTTTGTCGAACGCCATCCCGCCTGGGCACTGATTGTCATCATCGCGATCGCGGTGGCGCTTTGGCTGATTTTCGCGGTGTGGCCGCAGGGCCTTGAAGAGGCGATCGGCCGCAAGCGCGTCTTCCTCAACGCCGTCTTCAACGGCATCACGCTCGGCGGGCTCTACTTCCTGGTCGCCAGCGGTTTTACGCTGATTTTCGGCCTGATGCGCAACGTCAACCTCGCGCACGGCTCGCTCTATTTGTTCGGCGGCTATGTCGGCTACGCCATCAGCGCCTCGACCGGCTCATGGGTTCTCAGCTTCATCGTCGCCTTCATCCTGACGGCACTGGTCGGCGTCCTGCTTCAGGTCCTCGTCTTCCGCCGCATGGAGGGCCAGGACCTGCGCCAGACCATGGTGACGATCGGCCTTTCGATCGTGTTCGCCGATTTGATGCTGTGGGCCTGCGGCGGCGATTTCTATCAGATTCAGACCCCGAACTGGCTGATCGGACCTGTGGAGCTGCCGCTGGTCACCGCGATCAAATCATCAGGCGAGCCGGTCTATCTGCGCTATCCCTTGGTCCGGCTCGTGATCTTCGCCGCCTCCGTCGTGATCGGCGTGGCGATGTGGCTGGCGCTCAACCGCACGCGCATCGGCATGATCATCCGCGCCGGCGTTGACGATCGCGACATCCTGGCTGCGACCGGAGTGCGGATCCAGCTCGTCTTCGTGGTGGTGTTCGCGCTCGGCGCCGGGCTCGCCGGCATCGCCGGCGTCGTCGGCGGGACTTTCCAGTCGCTCTCGCCCGGCGAGGATATCCGCTTCCTGCTCGCCTCCCTCGTTGTCGTGATCGTCGGTGGCATGGGCTCGATCCCGGGAGCCGCGCTGGGCGCGCTTATCATCGGCCTCGCCGAGCAGCTCGGCTCGGTCTACATCCCGACCTACGCTATCGTCGTGACCTTCCTGATCATGGTGCTGGTGCTGGCAATTCGGCCGCAGGGCCTGTTGGCGAGGCGCTGACATGTCCCTCGCTCACGACGCCCACGTCACGGTTCGTCCCACGGCTGCGGTTCAGGGCTCCAAATTGCGCGGATGGCCGGAGATCGACAATCCAGCGGCCTGGACCGTCGCGGCCATTCTCCTGATCATGCCGCTGATCGCCAACGGCTTCTTCCTGATCGAGATCTTCGCGACCGCGCTGATTCTCGGAATCATGGCGCTGAGTCTGATGTTTCTTGCCGGCTATGGCGGCATGGTCAGCCTGATGCAGCTCACCATCGCTGGTTTCTCGGCCTATATGGTCGCGGTGTTCGGCGTCAGCGGCAACGCCAATATCAGCCTGGGCTGGCCGTGGTGGCTCGCGGTTCCGATGGCACTCGCGCTGGCGACCATGTTCGGCACGCTTGGCGGCGCGCTGGCCGTGCGCACTGAAGGTATCTACACCATCATGATCACGCTCGCGATCGGCGCGGCGTTCTATTATTTCACCAACCAGAACTGGGCGATCTTCAACGGTCATACCGGCATCAACACCGTTGCCACGCCGCATTTCTGGGGCGTCAACTGGCGCGCCGACATTCCCTACTACTATATCGTGCTCGCGGTTGCCGCACTCTGCTACTTCGCCGTCGACTACATCCCTCGCGCCCCGTTCGGCCTGGCGCTGCAAGGTGTGCGCGACAATCCCCGCCGCATGGCGGCACTCGGCTTCCACGTCAATGCGCACCGCGTCGCGGCTTACGCCTTCGCGTCCTTTGTCGCGGCGCTGGCCGGGGTGCTCCAAGTCTGGAATTATGGACAGATCTCGCCGGGATCCGTGAGCGTTGCAGCCTGCATCGATATCCTCATCATCGCAGTGGTCGGCGGCATCACGCGGCCCATCGGTCCCTTTATCGGCGCGCTGATCTTCGTGCTGCTGCGCACCTTCGCCCTCGACTTCCTGGTCAAGCTGGGGCTCGACGGCAACCGCTTCCGGCTCCTGATCGGCCTTGGCTTCCTCGCCATCGTGTTCTGGTCCTCGGACGGCGTCATCGGGCTCTGGCAGAGCTGGCGGCAGCGCCAACGTTCCGGCGCGGTCAGTTCAAGCGGCCGACGTGGCCGAGTATCTGGCCAAGGATCTGGCCAAGGATCTGGCCAAGGATCCAGCCATGGATAGCGTCGCGCAACGCCTCTCTGCCGTCGGTGCCGGCGCAGCGCTGGAGCTTCGCGGCGTGACGCGCATGTTCGGCGCGCTCGCGGCGCTCACCGACGTCACCATTACCGTCCGCCCCGGCGAACGGCGCGCCGTGCTCGGCTCCAACGGCGCCGGCAAGACCACGCTGTTCAACTGCATCACCGGCGACTTCCCGCCTTCTTCCGGCACCATCCGCTTCTTCGGCGAGGACGTCACGCAGTTCCCGCCCTATGAGCGAATCCGCCGCGGCCTGCGCCGGACTTACCAGATCTCCGCGCTGTTCCCCGGCCTCACAGTCCAGGACAATGTCTATCTCGCTTGCCGTGGCGTCTCACGGGGGCGCTTCTCGTTTCTCCGCCCCGGCCAGAACGACGCGCTGATGCACGCGGCCGAAAATCTCGTGCAGGCCGTCCATCTCACGGGCGTGAAGGATCAGCACGTTGCCGAGCTCGCACATGGCCAGCAGCGCCAGCTCGAGATCGCACTGGCGCTTGCCGGCGCGCCTCGCTTCGTCCTGTTCGATGAACCGGCCGCAGGACTGTCGCCGACCGAGCGTGCCGAGCTGATCGAGATATTGACCTCACTGCCGGCGCATATCGGCTACATCATCATCGAGCACGACATGGACGTGGCCCTGCGCGTCGTCGAGAGCGTCACGATGATGCACAACGGGCGTATCTTCAAGGAAGGCCGTCCGCAGGAGATCGAGTCCGATCCCGAGGTGCAGGAGCTTTACCTCGGAGGCGGCCATGAGTGAGGCCCGCCGATCCGCAGCCGCGCTCGAAGTCCGCGGCCTGGACGTCTACTACGGCCATTCGCATGCGCTGCAGGGCGTGGACCTGACGCTCGAGGCCGGCGTGTTCTCGGTCGTCGGCCGCAACGGCATGGGCAAGACCACTCTGTGCAAGGCCATCATGGGGCTGGCGCCGGTCAGCGGCGGCTCGATCCGCGTCCGCGGCGATGACATTACCCGGCGGCCGCCCGCCCACATAGCCCGACTCGGCGTCGGCTACGTCCCGCAAGGACGGCGCCTGTGGCGTTCGCTCAGCGTCGACGAGCATCTGCAGCTTGCTGCAGGCTTGCGCCGCGGCGCCTGGACGGTCGAGCGCATCTACGAGACGTTTCCGCGATTGGCCGAGCGCAAGAATCACGGCGGCGGCCAACTCTCCGGCGGCGAGCAACAGATGCTCGCGATCTCGCGCGCATTGCTCACCAACCCGCGGCTCCTGATCATGGACGAACCCACCGAGGGGCTTGCGCCTGTTATCGTCGCCCAGGTCGAGGAGATGCTGCTACAGCTTGGCGAGGACGGCGACATGTCCGTCCTTGTGATCGAGCAGAATATTGGCGTGGCGACCGCCGTGTCGCGCAACGTCGCCATCATGGTCAACGGTCGCGTCAACCGCATCATCGATTCGGCGCGGCTGGCCGCCGACCGCGAACTGCAGCAGCGCCTGCTCGGCGTCGGATTGCACGCCGAGCTCGAGCTCGACCTCGACGCGCCGGCAGCGGGTACGGAGGCGAAGCCCGCCCCGCGGCAAGCGCGCCCAGGCGGCGCGATCCGCATCTACATGTCGAACCCGACGCCGCCGACGCGCTGGTCGCAGCCGGTGCCGATCGCTCGCATCGAGGCGGCCGCCCGTACGTTCTCGACACAGGCGATGCGTCTCGACGAGACGGCACGGCGCAGGCGCGAACCGGTCGCGGCGCAAACGCAGGGCCACCCGGTCGTGCTCGTCGTCGGTACGCTCGACACCAAGGGCACGGAGCTCCGCTTCATCCGCGACATCATCACGGGGGCCGGCCTGCGCACGCGATTGGTCGATGTCTCCACCAGCGGCAGGCACGCGGCCAGCGACGTCTCCGCCCAGGAGATCGCCTTGAACCATGGTCGGGGCGGATCGGCGGTGTTCGGACCCGACCGCGGCGCCGCCGTCACCGCGATGGCCGAGGCGTTCGCCAGCTGGCTGCGGCGCCAGAGCAATGTTGCCGGCGTGATTTCGGCGGGCGGCTCGGGCGCGGCCTCACTGGTCGCACCGGGTATGCGGACCCTTCCTGTCGGGGTGCCGAAGCTGATCATCTCGTCCGTCGCCTCCGGCGACGTCGGGCCCTATGTCGGTCCCGCGGACATCACCATGATGCATTCGGTCGCCGACGTGCAGGGCCTCAACTCGATTTCACGCGCCGTGCTCGCCAATGGCGCCAACGCGCTGGCCGGCATGGTCAAGGCGCGCCTCGAACAGCATGCACGCAAGGATCGCGGCGACAGCGGATTGCCGTCGGTCGGCATCACCATGTTCGGGGTCACGACGCCGGCGGTACAGAAGATCGCGGCCGGCCTGGGCGAGGATTTCGAGTGCATCGTCTTCCACGCCACCGGCGTTGGCGGCCGCTCAATGGAGAAGCTCGTCGATTCCGGACAGCTCGCAGGCGTCATCGACCTCACGACCACGGAGGTCGGCGATCTCCTGATGGGCGGCGTGTTTCCGGCAACCGACGACCGCTTTGGCGCCATCATCCGCGGCCGGGTGCCTTACATCGGCTCGGTGGGCGCATTGGACATGGTGAATTTCGGTGCCCCCGAGACCATCCCGGAGCGCTACCGCGGCAGGAAATTCCACGCCCACAACCCGCAGGTCACCCTGATGCGGACCACGGCGGAGGAGAACGAGCGCATGGGGCAATGGGTCGCCGATCGGCTCAACCGGATGGACGGCCCGGTGCGCTTCTTCCTGCCCGAGGGCGGCGTCTCCGCGCTCGACGCGCGAGGACAGCCATTCTGGGATCCGGACGCCGATGCGGCGCTGTTCCGCGCGCTGGAACGGAACGTGCGGCAGACCGCCAACCGTCAGCTCATCCGCGTCTCCAAGAACATCAACGATCCCGAGTTCGCCTCCACCATTGTCGGCGCGTTCCGAACATTGTTCGGCCGCACCGGGGCGCGCCGGAGACTAGCGAGGTGACCGATGGCCCGGTTTGAACGCGCAGCACTGTTGAAACGATTCCGCGACATGGCCAGGCGCGGCGAGCCCATCGTCGGCGGCGGCGCAGGCACCGGCCTGTCGGCCAAATGCGAGGAGGCCGGCGGTGTCGACCTCATCGTCATCTACAATTCCGGTCGCTACCGCATGGCCGGCCGCGGCTCGCTCGCGGGACTGATGGCTTACGGCGACGCCAACGCCATCGTGCTGGAAATGGCCGGCGAAGTGCTGCCCGTCGTGACCAGGACGCCAGTGCTCGCAGGCGTCAACGGAACCGATCCGTTCCGCGACATGGATCTTTTCCTGGATCAGTTGAAGGCGCTCGGCTTCGCCGGCGTGCAGAACTTTCCGACCGTCGGCCTCATCGACGGTGTGTTCCGCGCCAACCTCGAAGAGACCGGCATGTCCTATGCGCTGGAGATCGACATGATCGCAAAGGCGCGCGAGAAGGACCTGCTGACGACGCCCTACGTCTTCAGCGAGAAGGAAGCCGCCGCGATGGCGATCGCGGGCGCGGATATCATCGTCTGTCATCTAGGCCTGACGACCGGGGGCACCATCGGCGCGCAGACCGCGCTCAAGCTGAAGGATTGCCCAGCGCACATCGACACCTGGGCCTCCGCCGCGCTCAGCGTCAATCCAGACATTCTGGTGCTCGCTCATGGCGGACCGATTGCCGATCCGGACGATGCCGATTTCATCATGAGGAATACGCGCCACTGCCACGGCTTCTACGGCGCCTCCTCGATGGAGCGGCTGCCGGTCGAGCGGGCGCTGACGGATCAGGTGCGCAAATTCAAGGCGATCGGCGCGCGATAACGCCGGAAGGACGAGGGAGAGAAACATGTCAGGGACTTTAGTCGGTGAATTGATCCTCTGGCTGATCGTCGCCGTCGTGGTGATCGTGGTCGGCGTCTACATCGTGAACTGGCTCTATCACCGCTCGTCCAAGGAGACCTCATTCGTCCGGACCGGCCTGCTCGGTGAGCGCGTCGTGATCAACGGCGGCGCGTTCGTGCTGCCTTTCATCCACGACTACACGCCGGTCAACATGAACGTGCAGCCGATGGGCATCGTGCGCTCCCGGCAGGACGCCGTGATCACCCGTGACCGTATGCGCGTCGACATCGAGGCCGATTTCTATGTTCGCGTCCAGGCGACCCGCGAAGCCGTGTCCATCGCGGCCGCCACGCTCGGCCGCCGAACCATGGAGCCCGAACAGCTCCACGCCCTCCTTGCCGGAAAATTCATCTCAGCTATTCGTTCCGTCGCCTCGGAGATGACTCTTGAGCAGATGCACGAGCAGCGCGGTGAGTACGTCGCCCGCCTCAAGGCGAACGCGGCAGAGGCCCTCGCCCAGAACGGACTCGAGCTGGAATCGGTCGCGATCACCGATCTCGACCAGACCGATCTCGAATTCTTCAACCCCTCGAACCGCTTCGACGCCGAAGGTCTGACACGGCTGATGGAGGACATCGAGGCGAAGCGCAAGCTGCGCAACGATATCGAGCAGGATTCGATGATCAAGATCCGCTCCCGCAATTTGGAGGCAGAGCGGCAGGCCCTTGAGATCGAGCGCGAAAGCGAAACGGCGCGCCTCGAGCAGGAGCGCGACATCGAGATGCGCCGCGCCCTGCAACGCACCGAGGTCGCGCGTGAGCGGGCCCTGCGCGAGACCGAAGCCGAGCAGGCGCAGATTTCCGCCCGCGAGACTATCGAGAAGGCGCGCATCGCCAACGACCAGGCGATCGCCGAAGCCCGCATCGCCTCGGAGCGTGAGACCCGTCAGCGGGAGATCGAGCGCACCCGGACCATCGAAGAGAAGGAGCTGCTCGCACGGGAGGAGATCGAGAAGACCCGGATCGCCAACCAGCGCTCGATCGATACCAGCCGCATCGCCTCCGAGCGCGAGGTGCGCCAGCGCGAAATCGAGCGGATGCGGACCATCGAGGAAGCCGAGATTGCCGCCCGCGAGGCGATCGAGAAAGCGCGCATCCAGCAGGACCGCGTGGTGACCGACGCCCGCATCGCCAACGAAGAGGAGACCCGGCGCCGCGAGATCGAGCGGACCCGCGCCGTGGACGAAGCCGAGATCGCGGCCCGCGAGGCGACCGAAAAGGCCCGCATCGCCCAGACCATGATCGTCAATGTCGAGCGTATCGCATCTGATGAGCGCACCCGCGCGTTGGAGATCCAGCAGGTGCGTATCACCCAGGAAGCCGAGATTGAGGCGCAACGCGCCGTCGAGAGCGCGCGCATCACCCGTGAGCACAGGCTCGCCGCCGAGCGCATCGCGGCCGAGCAGAATACCCGTCAGTTGGAGATCGAACGCAACCAGACGCTGGAAGTCGCAGGGGTCGCAGCGCGCGAAGCGACGGAAGCTGCCCGTATCACCCAGGAAGAACGTGTTCGTTCCCTGGAAATCGCCCGCAACCGCGTCGTCGAGGAAGCCGACATTGCCTCCCGCGAAGCCATCGAGGCCGCCCGGATTGCGCAGGAGAAGTCCGTTGCAGCCGAGCGTATTCAGGCCGAGCGTGACACGCGCACGCTCGAGATCGAGCGCACCGCCGTGCTCGAGGCCGCCGAGTTGAAGCGTCGCGACGCCATCGAGCGACAGCGCATCGGCGTCGATCTCGCGCTCGAAGCCGAGCGGATCACTTCCTCCAGGAAACGCGAGGTGCTCAATATCGAGCATAAGAAGGCGATCGAGATCGCGGATGAGGACCGCGTCATTGCGCTCTCGACCAAGAAGTCCGAGCGCATCGACGCCGACCGCCAAGTTAAGCAGGCCGAGATCGTCGCACGCAAGGAGCTCGAGACCACGGACGTCTCGCGCGAGCAAGCGCTGGAGGCGGCGCGGATCGAACGCCGCCGTTCGATCGAACAACTCGAGGTCGCCCGCGTCCAGTCGCTCCAGGAGTCCGAGATTGCCGCGCGCGAAGAGGTCGAGCGCGCCCGCATCGCATCCGATCGCGGCCTGGACGAGGCCCGCATCGGCCGCGAGCGCGAGCTGCGCAAACTCGAAATCAATCGCGAGAAGGAGGTCGAGACCGTTTTGATGGAGAAGGCGATTGCGATCCACCTGAAGTCGTTGGAGGAATCCGCGGCCAAAACCTCGGCCGAGGAGGCGCGTGTGCATGCGACCGAAGCCACCGAGCGCGTCATCACCGCGCGCGAGAGCGAGATCGCGAAGCGCCGGAAGACCGTGGAGATCCTGATCGCCGAGAAGCAGGCTGAGGAAACGCGAATTGCCGCGGAAGCCGAGCGCATCCGCGCCGCGGTCGAGGCCGAGGCGCAGCGTATGCTCAACGAGGCCGAAAATGTACTGACCGACCAGGCACGCTACTCGCTGTTCCGCAGAAAGCTGCTCGACCGCATCGAGGGCATCGTCCGCGAGAGCGTCAAGCCGATGGAGAAGATCGAGGGCATCCGCATCCTTCAGGTCGATGGCCTCAACGGCAATGGCCATGGCGGCAATGGCGGCCGCAGCGCCACCGACGAGGTGATCGACTCGGCGCTGCGTTACCGCGTCCAGGCGCCGCTGATCGACTCGCTTCTGGCGGACATCGGCGTCGAAGGCGGCAGTCTCGCCAAGATGCCGGGCCTGATCCGGGAAGCGCGCGACATGCAGGGCATCAAGGAGTCCGCGCGTAAAGGCGGCGGCGAGAAGCCGGCTGCTGCGCCCTCGCCTTCGGCCGACGGCGAGCCGCCCGCCGAGCGCAGCCCCCGGAAGAAGGGCTGAGGTCGCACCATGGCCCGCGTCTACATCTCAACCGTCGTCAACGCGCGCAACGACCGCGTCTGGGCGCGGGTGCGCGACTTCAACGGTCTGCCGAACTGGCATCCCGCGATTGCGGAAAGCCGCATCGAGGGCGGCGAGCCCTCCGACAAGATCGGCTGCGTCAGGGATTTTCGCCTGCGTAACGGCGATCGTATCCGGGAAAAGCTGCTCGGCCTGTCCGATTACGACATGTTCTGCACCTACTCGATCCTCGAATCCCCGATGGGGGTCGAGAACTACGTCGCGACGCTACGGCTGACGCCGGTCACGGATGGCGACCAGACCTTCATGGAATGGACCGCAGAGTTCGACTGCGCACCCGAACGGGAGGCGGAACTCGTCGGAAATATCGGCGGCGGCGTGTTCCAGGGCGGCTTCGACGCCCTCAAGCGCCAGTTCGGAGGGTGAGCGCCGTGCCGCATGTCGTCAAGAGCACGATCCTGGATGCGCCGACCGGTTCCGTGTGGGCCGTGCTGCGCGATTTCAACGGGCACGATCGCTGGCATCCGGCGATCGCAGCCTCCACGATCGAGCGTGCGCAGGCCTCGGACAAGATCGGCTGTGTCAGGCGCTTCAAGCTGCAGGACGGCTCGGAGCTGCGCGAGCAGTTGCTGACGCTGTCGGATCTGGAGCAGACCTTCAGCTATTGCCTGCTCGATACGCCGGTCCCGATGTTCAACTACGTGGCCCATGTCCGCCTGCTGCCCGTGACGGACGGCGACCGCACCTTCTGGCACTGGGAATCCCGCTTCTCGACGCGGCCGGAGGACAAGGACCGCATCACGCACATGGTCGCGGAAGACATCTACCAGGCGGGATTCGAAGCGATGCGCCGGCACCTCAAGGAGGCTGTGTCAACATGACTGTGACGGTGAAGACCTTCACGAGTTCAAGCGAGGCCGCCGCCGCGCTGTCGTCCGATCGCAACGCGCGCTATCTCGGCGGCGGCACGCTCGTGATGCGCGCACTGAACGAAGGCGACATCTCGCTCTCGACCGTCGTGCGCGCCAATGACCAAGCCTTGACGCGCATCGACCCATCCGGCCCGCGGATCACCCTGGGTGCTGGCGTAACTTTCGCCCGGATTCTGGGCGAGCGCGACCTCGCTTTCCTACACGCCCCTGCCCGCTCGATTGGTGGTCCGGCGGTCCGCAACATGGGTACGGTGGGTGGCAATCTGTTCGCGCCCAATCCCTATGGTGATTTCACCGTCGCCCTGCTTGCACTCGATGCCACGGTGGCCCTGCAAGGCGGCTTTGGGTCGCGCGACATTCCGATTGAGGAGTTTTTGCAATCGCGCGAGAGGCAGGCGGGCACGCTCGTCTTGTCGGTATCCTGCACGCGTCCGACAAGCGCAGAAGCTTTTCATTACCGCAAGATCGCACGGATCAAGCCCAAAGGCGGCTCGGTCATCACGCTGGCCGCACATCTGCCGATCAGTGGCGGACGGATCGCCGGGGCGCGCATTGCATTGGGATCGATGGCGCCGACGCAAATACGTGCGCGGGCGGCCGAACGCGCCTTGGAAGGCCGCTCGCTCGACGCCGCGACCGTCGAGGCCGCAGCCGCGGCAGCCGCGGAAGGAACATCGCCGTCTGACAACGCGCTCAGTAGCGCCTGGTACCGCCGCGAGATCGTCGGCGTGCATCTGCGTCGTCTTCTCTTGGGTCAGGAATAGATCGTATGGCCAAGACTGCCCTGCAATTTCGTCACAACAGCAGCGATGTCGCCATCTTCGTTGACGGCGGAACCAACCTGCTCGTGGCGCTTCGCGAATTGATCGGCGACATGACGCCGAAGTTCGGCTGCGGACAAGGGGGCTGCGGCACGTGCAGCGTCCTGATCGACGGCGAACTCCATCTCTCCTGTCTGACGCTGGCCGAGACCGTCGCCGGCCGCTCCGTCGAGACGCTGGATAGCCTGAAGCAGGGACCCAACCTCCATCCGCTGCAACGCGCCTTCGCCGAGAATTTTGCCGCCCAGTGCGGCTATTGCACGCCGGGCATGCTGATGGCGGCCAAGGCGTTGCTCGACCGCAATCCCTCTCCGAGTCGCGCCGAAGTCGTCGAGGCGATCTCCGGCAACATCTGCCGCTGCACCGGCTACGAGCCGATCATCAACGCCATCCTCGCCGCCTCCGGCGGCCGGGCAAGCGCCTAAGGGACCAGACCATGCTGGAATTGCGCAAGGACATTTTCGCCGACGAGCGCGACGACAATCTCAAGGAGATCGGCAAGGGCACCCAGCGCCAGGACATGCTCGGCCATGTCACGGGCACGTCGAGCTATTTCAACGACCACAAGCTCCAGGGCATGCTGCACCTGAAAGTCGTCCGCTCGACCCATTCGCATGCAAGAATCCGGAGAATCGACACCGCGGACGCCGAACGCTCAGCCGGCGTGCGCCGGATCATCCGCGGCTCCGACGTGCCCCGCAATCTCAACACGCTCTTGAGCCTGATCAATTTCGGCAAGGACGACGAACCGTCGCTGGCCATCGACAAGGTCCGCTACAAGGGTGAACCGATCCTGGCCATCGTCGCCGACAGCGAGCGCGAGGCCTTCGAGGCGATCGCGAAGGTGCGGATCGACTATGAGCCCCTGCCGGCCGTGTTCGACGTCGAAGATGCGCTGAAGGCCGGCGCGCCGATCGTCAACGATACTTATCCGAAGAATGCCTTCATTTACCACGACGTTTATGACCACCAGAAACTCCGCTTCGGCGACGCCGATGCCGCCCTCGCGACCGCCGATCACGTGCTCGAACAGCGCTACCAGATGTCGCCTATCGAGCACGCGCCGACCGAAACCAACGGATCGATCGCGGCGCCCGACACCAACGGCCGCTATGTCGTCTATACGTCGACGCAGGCGCTGTTCTTCTCGGTTGACACCTGCGCCAAGATCCTCGACGTCCCCTCCAACACCTTTCATTTCATTGGCGGCACCGTCGGCGGGGGCTTTGGCGGCAAGGTGGACACGCTGACCGAACCTTTATGCATCCTGGGCGCGATGCTGACGGGACGTCCCGTGCGCTACGTGTTCGGACGCGAAGAGGAGATGCAATATGGCCCGCCGCGCGGCGCCGAGCGCATCTACATCAAGGACGGCGTGATGCGCGACGGCCGTGTCGTCGCTCGCAAGATCCGGACATATTTCGACAGCGGCGCATATACGCGGCTCTCGAGCTATGCCGCAGTGAAATGCGCAGCCCACCTGCCCGGCCCCTACACTATCCCGAACGTCTATGGCGACGTCTACTGCGTCTTCACCAACCGCACGCCGGCGACCGCAATGCGCGGCTTCGGCGTCACTGCAATGGATTTTGCGATCGAGTGCCAGATGGACAAGCTGGCGCATCTCGTCAGCATGGATCCGATGGAGTTCCGCATCCTCAACGCCTATCGAGACGGCGACATGAAGGCCCATCGGCGCGAGGCCAAGAACACGGCGCTGATCGAGTGCGTCCAGGTCGCGGCCGAGAAAGCCAAATGGCCGATCCGCGACGAGTTCAAGCGCGCCTCCTCCCGCAAGGACGGGGGCGGCAGTCGGGCCGCCATCCCGCGGACGCCTGCCGACACCAACGCGGGGACAACCGCGCCGGCGCAGCAGCGCACGAGCTATGATCGCCTGCCGACGGCCGCGTCGCGCGAACCACCGCGCGAGCCGCCACCACCCGCACCGCCGCCGTCACCGCGACCGGCGTCGCCCTCGCATGGAGCGGGCCGGTTCTCATCCGTGTTCGGCACCAGGAGACGTTGAGATGACCCGACATCGCGGACGCGGCATCGCATCGATCAATTATCCCATCGGCATGAACCTCGGTGGCGATCCCAGCCAGGCCCTGGTCCATTCCAATCCAAGCGGCAAGTTCACCGTGGCGCTGTCGTCGATCGACCTCGGCCAGGGCATGAAGTCGGTGACGCGGCAGATCTGCGCAGAGACGCTCGGCGTGCCCGTCGAGGACGTCTATGTCGACACCGCCGATTCCGACACGGGCCCGCATTGCATGGGCTCGTTCGCCTCGCGCGGCACCCATCGCGTCGGCAATGCCGTGATGGCGGCGGCGCGCGAGGCGCGCGGCGTGATGATGGAGGCCGCCGCCGAGGAGCTCGAGGTCAATGCCGCCGATCTCGAAACCGACGGGCGTGGCAACATCCACGTCAAGGGCGCACCGCACCGCTCGATCTCCACCAAGGAGGTCGCCATCGCCGCGCAGTTCAAACAGGGCAAGACTATCGCGGGCCGCGGCATCTTCCTGGTGCCGCTATCCAACGTCGATCCCGAGACTGGCGAGATGTCGCCGGCAACCTGCTACGCCCATGCCTGTCTTGTCGCCGAGGTCGAGGTCGACGACGAGACCGGCGAGGTCACGATGATCCGCATGGACTCTGCCTACGAACTCGGCCGTGCGCTCAATCCGCGCCTGGTCGAGCAACAGCTCGTCGGTGGCGCCTGGATGGGCGTCAGTCACGCGCTCTACGAGACGCCCGAACCCTATTATCCCGACCCAATCCACGGCCCTCGCGATTTCGTCGAATATGTCATGCCTGGCCCCGGCGACATCTGCCCGCACGACATCGCCGTGTTGGAACGCCCCGCTCCCGATGGCCCCTTCGGCGCCAAGGGCCCCGGCGAAATGTGCGCGAATCCCGTGTTGCCGGCCGTCGCGAACGCCATCTTCAACGCCGTCGGCGTCCGCATCGACGACCTGCCGATTACGCCGGAGAAAGTGCTGCGCGCGATCAAGGCCGAGGGCGGCGCACGCCCTCAGGCGCGGCGCTGAGGTTTCAATGGCCGTCCGCAGCAACATCGTCGGCATCGATAGCCCCGAGGCACTGGAGAAGGCGCTTCGGGCGGCCTATTACCTCGCCGACGAGGGACTGGCGACCGCAGCCTATCTCGGTCTGGCACTCGGCAAGCCATTACTGCTCGAAGGTGCGCCGGGCGTCGGCAAGACCGAGGCCGCCAAAGCCATTGCCGCTGTCCTCGGTCGCCGGCTGATCCGCCTGCAATGCTACGAAGGCATCGACGCGTCCGCCGCGCTGTACGAATGGAACTATCCGCGCCAGATGCTCGCCATCCGCCAGGCCGGCGATGAGAGCATCGATATCTACGGCGAAGCGTTTCTGATCGAGCGGCCGATGCTGGCGACGCTGCGCGCGCCCGACTCGACTGTGCTGCTGATCGACGAAATCGATCGCGCCGACCAGGAGTTCGAAGCCTTTCTCCTCGAATTCCTGTCCGACTTCCAGATCTCGATCCCGGAGCGCGGTACGGTACGCGCCTCGGAGCGCCCGGTCGTCGTCCTTACCTCAAACCGCACGCGGGATCTTCATGAGGCCTTGCGGAGACGCTGCGTCTATCACTGGATCGACTATCCTTCCGCCGAGCGCGAAGCACGCATCGTGATGATGCGGGCCTCCAGCGTCGCCGAGGGGACCGCGCGGGCCGTCGTCGCGGCCGTCGAGAAGCTGCGACGCGAGCCGCTTAGCAAGGCGCCGGGGATCGCCGAGGCCGTCGACTGGGCTGAAGCCGCCACGCTGCTGCACAAGGGCGGCGCGCGCTGGCCCGATGCCTTCAGGCGTTCGATCGGCGTTGCGCTGAAAGACGAGGAGGATCTGCACTTCATTTCGCCGCGCCTCGACGCCCTGCTGGCGGAGGCCTCTGCATGAGCACCGAACCCGGACTGCCGCGCGCTGCGCGTGTCTTCATCTCCTTCGTAGGGTTGTTGCGAACGAACAGGTTTGCCGTCGCACCGGAACAGACGACCTCGTTCCTGGCCGCGATCCAGCTGCTCGGCCCACGCAGCCTGGAAGACATTCGGCAGGCAGCCCTCGCAACACTGGCGCCTCCGCCGGAACGTCGTGCCACGTTCGACCGGCTTTTCGATCTGCACTTTCGCGGAAACGAGGCAGTCGAGCGCGTCGATGACGGGGAGGACGACGAGACTGTTCGGCTGCAAGAGGAGGTCCGCGGAGACGATGAGCCGTTGATGTCGGACGAGGCCAACGAGTCCGGTCTCGCAGCTGCGCGCGCGGAAGCCCTGGTCGAGCGCCGCTTTGCGCAGCTCTCGACCACTGATGCGCTGCGCCGGCTGTCCCGTGAGGCGCCCAGGCGCCTGCCGAAGCGGCGCGGCCATCGCCGCATGCGGGCCCGCCGGGGGCCCTACGCCGATTTGCGCCGCACCCTGCGTGACTCTGTACGCAGCGACGGCGAAATCCTTCGGCTGGGGCGTTTGAAGCGTCGGCAGCGCCCACGCAAGGTGCTGCTCCTGATCGACGTCTCCGGCTCGATGAAGACCCGCACCGAAGAGAACATGAAGCTCGCGCACGCGCTGGTGCAGGCGGCGCCCAATGTCGAGGTCTTCACCTTCGGCACGCGGCTGACCCGGATCACCCGCCCGTTACGTCTCAGGCGCCGCGAGCAGGCGCTCAACGCCGCAGCCTATCTGGTCAGCGACTGGGACGGCGGCACCCGAATCGGCGACGCGCTTCAGGCCTTTCTCGCCATACCCCGCTTCGGCGGATATGCGCGCGGCGCCGCCGTGATCATCGTTTCCGACGGTCTGGAGCGGGGCGAACCCGATGCGCTGCGCGATGCGGTAGCGAAACTGTCGCGCCGTGCGTGGCGCGTGAGCTGGCTGACGCCGCTCGCGGCCGGTCCCGGCTTTCGTCCGCAGACCGAAGCGCTGGTCGCAATCGAACGGTTCGTCGACGACCTCGTCGACGGCGGATCGAGCGCGTCGATCGTCGCGCATGTGCTGGCGCTGGGACAAAGGAGAGTTGCGTGACCGACATCGTCGATGGGCACCATCATATCTGGCGCCAGGCCGACCTGCCCTGGCTGGTCGGTTCGATGCAGCCGCGCATCTTCGGACCATATGAGCCGATTCGACGCGATTACCCGATCGAGGAATATCTCGGCGACCTCAAAGGCAGCGGCGTCACCCGCTCGGTCTATGTCCAGACCAACTGGTCCAATGACCGCTTCGAGGACGAGGCCGCTTGGGTGCAGCAGACCGCCGAGGCGCACGGCTGGCCGCATGCCATCGTGGCTTACGCCGATTTCTCAGTGGACGACGTGCGTCCGCAACTCGACCGCCTGAAGCGCTATTCCCTCGTACGCGGCGTCCGCATGCAACTTCATTGGCACGAGAACCCGCTTTATCGCTTTGCGGCCCGCCCCGATCTCTGCACCGATCCCGTGGTACGGCGCAACATCGCCCGCCTTGCGGACTATGGTTTGAGTTTTGACCTCCAGGTGTTCACGCCGCAGATGCCGGACGCCGCACACCTTGCGGAAGCCTGTCCCAAAGTGACCTTTATCCTCCAGCACGCCGGCATGCTGGAGAACCTTTCACCCTCAGGTCGCGCGGCGTGGCGCGCCGGGATGGCCCGCCTCGCCGCCTGCCCGAACGTCGTGTCGAAACTGTCGGGGCTCGGAACCTTCATCCACCGCAACGATCCCGCACATATCGCATCCGTCCTGACCGACACGATTGCGATCTTCGGCGCCGAACGCTGCTTGTTCGGCTCTAATTTTCCAATCGAGAAATTGTGGACCAGTTATCGCGAGCTGATCGATGCGTTCCGTGCCGCCGCAGCGCCGCTGCGAGATGATCAGCGCGAAGCCATTTTCAAGACAACCGCCATGCGCGTCTATCGGCTCTGAGCGCCGAGGAAACGAACGAGAACGGACACAGGGAGGGACAGAATGCCGCTGGAAATCAAGATCCTGGACTATGGCGATATCGAGCTGGAATCGAGCTTTCTGGTTCTCGGCCACGACTGCGGCCGCACCCGCCGTGTCCTCACCCTCGGCTTCCTGATCCTCGGCGGCAAATATCCGGTCGTGGTAGATACGGGTTACCGCTCCAACCAGATCATGGAAACGCTGGGGATGCGCGGCCTGCAGTATCACGAGCACATGATCGAGAACCAGCTTGCGCGGCACGGCGTGCGCATGGGCGATGTGCGCTTCGTCTGCCACACCCATCTGCATATCGACCACGCCGGCAAGGACGATCTGTTCCCGATGAACACGACCGTCGTCGTCAACCGCCGCGAGCTCGAGTATTCCGTGTCCGGCCTGATGCATCCGCAATATCCGGCGCCGGACATCAAGCATCTGATCGACCGTCTGCACACCAAGAGCGCGCTGCGCTTTCTCGACCTCGAGATCACGGGTCCCATCGAGCTGATGCCGGGCGTCTACTGCGACGCAGCGAATGCGCACACCGAGGGCTCGATGAACATCATCGTCGAGACCGCCGACGGCATTGCTACCATCTGCGGCGACGTCATCTATGACTTCAACGACCAGATCGTGACGCCTTTCAACGAGATCCACGACTGGGAGCCGCGCACCACGGGCAATCACGGCACCACCAAGCGCGCCGAGAAGGCCGCCATCAAAAAGCTGCTCAGCAATTCGCGCTATCTGCTGCCGGTCCACGACCGTCCCGCCAAGATCGAGGGCGGCAACGTCGTCGGCCGGCTGCACGACCAGGTCCCCGGACCGATCGTGCAGTCTGTGCCCCAGCGCAACTGGTTTCCGGCCTAGACACCAGAGGATGGACGATGACGCACGTCACCTTGCGCTCCGAATTCGAGACCCTGATCGACCCCTACGCGCCGGTCGCGCAGGTCGGCACCGGTTTTGACTTCACGGAGGGACCGATCTGGCATCCGGTCGATCATTATCTGCTGTTTTCGGACATGCCGGGCGACGTGCGCCGGCGCTGGGATGCGCGGCGCGGCATCGCCGAAGTCAAACGGCCGTCGAACAAATGCAACGGCATGACCTATGACGCCGAGCTCAATTTGATCGTTTGCGAGCACGCGACATCGTCGTTGATCCGCGAGCGGCCGGACGGACGGCGCGAGGTGCTGGCCTCGCACTTTGGGGGACAGGAACTCAACAGCCCCAACGACGTCTGCGTGCACTCCTCCGGCGCGATCTATTTCTCTGATCCCTGGTATGGCCGCATGCCGGTCTATGGCGTCGAGCGGCCGAGGCAGCTCGGCTTCCAGGGCGTTTATCGCGTCGTGCCCGGCGCCGACCCGAAGTTGGTCGTTGACCGCAATCTATTCGACCAGCCGAACGGGCTGTGCTTCTCGCCCGACGAGAAACTGCTCTATGTCAACGACACCGTGCAGGCACTGATCCGCGTATTCGACGTCAACGGCGACGGCTCGCTGTCTGGTGCGCGTGTGTTCGCGAGCGGCATCCGCTCCGAGCTCGAGCCCGGCTTGCCCGACGGCATGAAGTGCGACCAGCACGGCAATGTCTGGGTCACTGCACCCGGCGGGATCTGGGTCTATTCGCCGCGGAGCGAGCTGCTCGGCAAGCTCCGCGTGCCTGAACTGGTCGCCAACCTCGCCTGGGGCGGGCCGGATTTCCGCACCCTCTATCTGACTTCGACGCATTCGGTCTACGCGATCCCGACCAAGGTCGGCCCGCGTCATGAGCCCTATATGAGCGGACGGCGGAGTGGCAGCGGTACAGGCACTGGCACCGCGCCAGCAGCGCCGATCGTGGCCGACAGCGAGATGCAGCTCGACCCGCGACGCTGTGCCATGATCATCCAGGATCTCCAGAACGACGTCATCATGGACGGCGGCGCATTCGCCGATTCCGGCGCACCAGGTCACGCGAAGCAGCAGCAAGTCGTCGAAAACGTCCGGCGTCTTGCGGAAGCTGCGCGGGCCCGCGGCGTCGCTATCATCCATGTCTGGTTCGTGGTCGAAGCCGGCGCGCCCGGCGTGACGCTGAATGCGCCGCTGTTCGAGGGTCTCGTCGACAGCAAGGCGATGGTGCGCGGAAGCTGGGGGGCCGCGCCGGTGTCAGGTCTCGAGCCACGGCCTGGCGATTTCGTGGTCGAGAAGGTGCGAATGAGCGCCTGGGAGGGCACGCGGCTCGAAACGATCCTGAAAGCCACCGGCCGCGACATGATCATCAACACCGGCGCCTGGACCAACATGTCGGTCGAGCACACGGCACGGACCGGTGCCGACAAGGGCTACTTCATGGTGGTTCCTGAGGATTGCTGCTCCACCATGAACGCCGATTGGCACGCTGCATCGATCAACTTCGCCATGCAAAACGTTGCCGTCGTGACCAAGGCCGATGCAGTCATCAAAGCGCTGGGATGAGCGGTGGCAAAGCTCCTGCACCTGTCCTGCTCGCCCCGCAGCGACTCATGGTCGAGCGCCGGCGCACACGTCTTCGTTGACGGCTTTCGCCGGGTACGGCCCGATTGGGACGTGGATGTCATGGATCTCTGGCGGGAGCGGCTGCCGGAATTTTCAGGCCCTATCGTCGAGGCCAAATATGCACGGATGAAGGCGGAAGCCTTCAACGACGCGCAGCGGGACAGCTTTGCGGAGGCCGAGCGTGTGGCGCTCCGCTTGGCGCTTGCCGATCGGGTGCTGATCTCGACTCCCATGTGGAACTTCAGCATTCCCTATAAGCTCAAGCAATGGTTCGACGTTATCGTCCAGCCCGGGCTCACCTTCCGATTCGACCCATCCCTGGGATATATCCCGTTGCTGAAGGACCGGCCAACCATCGTCATCATCGCCAGTGGCAGCGATTTCGCCACCGGAATGAACCGCGGTCGCATCGACATGGCAACGCCGTACCTGCGCGAAATTTTGCGTTTTGTCGGGATCAGCAATGTCCGTTTCGTACCGATCGGGCCAACCATCGGACCGCTACAGCCCATCGAGGCTTCCCGCGAACGAGCCCATCAACGCCTGGCCGCAATGGCCGCGAGGTTCTGATGCACTCCGCAAGCGAACTCTAAGTCAGGGCAGATTGTCGCGCAGGAAAATATCGATGCGGATACGCTCCTGATCAGGGCTGATGTTCATGAGTGCAACCGCCAAATGGCGAAAGATCATCAAGGCCGCCGGAATCGAGCCGCAATAATCCGGCGAAGATTCCGTCCGGGCGCCGCTACTTTGCCAGGCGGAATTTCCCGCCTTCCACCTTGATCAGAAAGGCGGAGCGTTCGTCGTAGCCGTTGTGATCGGCCTTGCTCATGTTCGACAGCCCATTGTTGAGATAGATGTTCTGCCCGCGCTCGAGCGCGTCCCGCAGAGCCGCGCGAAATTCGGTTGTGCCGGGCTTTGCCGTCTTCAGCGCATCCGGTGCAGCTCTTCCAATCAGCGCGACGACATCCCAAAGGTGGGCAGCGAACATGTTGGGCTTTTGCCCGTTCGCCGCTTCATACGCGGTCACGAATTCCTCCGTCGAGCGACGGAACGGATCTCCTGTGGGAAGATCGGCAGCAATGGTAAAGGCCTCGCCTGCAAATACGGCACCTTCGACGTTCGCGCCCCCGAGCTTGATGAACTCCTCACTGGCCACGCCGTGTGTTTGAAATATCTTCCCAGCGTATCCGCGCTCGCGGAGCGCCTGCTGCGGCAAGACCGCCGGAGTTCCTGCGGAAGCAATGAAGACGGCATCGGGATTGGTCGACATCACCTTGAGCGCCTGACCGGTGACGCTCGTGTCTGCGCGCGCATAGACCTCATGTGTGGTCACGGTCAGACCCAGAGCGGGCGCGAGGCGGCTCACCTCCTTGTAGTAGCCTTCGCCGTACCCATCCGAAACGCCGATATAGCCGAGCGTCTTCACGCCCGATTTCGCGATATGCTTGAGGATGGCGGCCGCCATGAGGTCATCATTGGGAACGACCTTGAAGGCCCAGGCGCGCTTCTCGTCCATCGGTTGAACTATCGCGGTAGCGGCGGCGAGCGCCAGCAGCGGCGTCTTCGATTCGAGCGCGATATCCAGCATCGGCATGGTCACCGGGGTCAGCGAGGAGCCGACCAGCACGTCGACCTTGTCCTGGATCACGAGGCGGCGTGCGTTCTGAACCCCTTTGGTCGAATCTGATTCGTCGTCCAGGGTGATATAGGTGACCTTCTCTCCAGCGATCTCTTTCGGAAGAGCTGCAACCGTCTTGAGCTGCGGCTGCCCCAGCGCGGATCCCGGGCCGCTTGCCGAGATCACAACTCCAATTTTAATCTCCGCGTTCGCCGTATTTCCATAAAGGACGCATGCCACAAGAATCGAAGCTCGCGCGAAACCGATCTTCATGTCCTGTTTCCTCCTCGTCCGCTTTCGTCCGACATACGCGCTTGCTCCTGCGGTCCTGAGCAACCGGGCGGACCACCGTAAGCGGACCGGAGGAACGTGTCTGTCCCTAGCGTTAGGGACAAGACATCGGTGCCCGAGCGTCTGCGCAGGCTTCGGACGCACGGCCGCGCTCTCGCGACGCATGGCGCCCGAGCTTTGCTTCATCGCTTCACCCTCTTGTCCAGGAGGGCGCAGGGAAGGCCGGGTGCCGGCTGGCACCCGCGGTCCGCTGCGCGAAAGTGTAGCGCAAGGAAACCGCACAGCAGCATACAGGTGTAGCCAAATCACTCGGCCTTCCCTGCGCAGTGGCTTTACGGCGTATGCCGTGCTCTCCCGGGAGCCGAGTTCCTGTTGGCCTCCCTCGCCTTCACGAAAGTCGCGGACACCGCGCCGGTTGACGCGAATGCCGCCTCCGCCAAGGCTTGACCGTAGCAACGACGGCCAGGACCACACGGTTTTGCCGTACGCACGGCTCGCTTGTCGCCACCGGTTTCGACGACGTTGTGCACGTTGCCGCCGACCTGATGACGAGACGAACCTGACAGCGCCGCTCGTCGGCACGAAGTTCTGGGCTCACGGAGAGCAATCCGCCCTGCCCGCACTTTCGCGCCCGACGCTGCCGCGTCCACCGCAAGCCCGGCCCTACGGCCATCACGACACATGGTCGCCCCTCAAGGGTGAGCCGGGATGGGCGACACATACGCCATTTCCGAATTTCGGTAAAGTGGAATATTTTTGCCGGAAGGGGTTGACGGGGTGCTGAGTGTTTTGCCCGACAGGTCTGAGCGCGACAATCGTTCCGCGAGGTGAATTGGTTCCGCTTGACGCAACCCACCTCGCCGAGCTGACTTTCTCACTGTCGCCTGAAGGCAATCGCGATCTGGCTGATATTTGCGGCAAGCTTGGAGGTGCAGCAAACTGTGCAGAAGAATCGGGCGCGCGATTTCAACGCGTTGGCGGCATCAAGGCGCGCAGGATGCCCGGCTTCCAGGCCTGACGTGCGCTGTCGAAGGCCGCGAAGTCGTGATCGAATTGCCAGTAGGCCCATGCCCAGCCAAGTCTGTCGGCGCTTCTCGCCACGAACGACAAATAGCGCTCGCGACTGTCGGATGGCGCACGCTCGTACACTCCGAACTCACCGAGATAAACCGGACGCTTCTCTTTCACCGCCCATACGCTCATCTTCTTGAAATCGGCGGTCGCCTTCGCTTCGTCGTCCGGGCTGCCCCAATCCAGGGGCCCGATCCGCGAAAACGTCGGAGACCAGGGCGCGCCCTGATGGGTGAACCGTATCGGCGCGTAATAATGGAACGTGACGATGAGATGCCTGTCGTCGGCCGGCAGAGCCAGTTCGTCGACCGGGATCTCATCCGTGTTGAGGACGGCGGCAATGACCGGCCGTTCGGGATTGGTGCGGCGGATGATGCCGAGACATTCGTTGAGGAGCGAATTCCAGCTGGCGGACGTCATTTCTCCACCAGGCTCATTCAAGACCTCAAAGACGAGCGCCGGATATTTGCCGGCATAGCGCTCGGCGATCTGCCGCCAGAACGCTCTGAGCTTCTCGCCGCATTCGGAAACGTCGCGTTGGCAAAGGTGGGTATCGTGCTCATCGACGATGGGAACGAGTTTCCTTGCAAGAACGTCCTCGATGACGGCGTCGAGCCGCCTCAGGACGATCTCGTCCAGGACATTCCCGGGGCCCATGAACTTGAAGCCGAAAAAATTGATCCTGACGTGCGAGAACCCGGCCTTCTTGATTGAGGTCAAATTGTTCAGGCGAAATGGCGCGTTTTGGCCACCTTCCCAGATTCCATCGTAGCCGAGAATGTTGATGCCGCGACCCAGTTTTGGCATATCGCGGGAGGCGGGCTGCTCGGCCCCATGGGCGTGGGACAACAGCGAAGTAAAGAAAAATGCCGTTGCTGCAAGATTGAAGCTTCTCGGCCAACGAGCGCGTACGGCAGTCATCCTGCATCCATTGGTAAAGACTGCAATTCCGTCGATTGCACCGGTCTGCACGTCGCGAAGAAAAACCCCACCAGGAGCACCGATGTGAACATCGTCGAGCGAAGGAATGTCGTCTCCGTGAAATTGGTCTGAAAGCTGAGGACGACGAATCCGATGATGAGAGCACAGTGCGATCGGTCGATCGTGCGTGCGGAAATGAGATGGAGGATCTTGTGCGAGAACAGCAGGACGCTCGCGGCAAATAGCGTGTACCCCAGAAATCCCGTTTCCATCAGGATCGCGATGTAGCCGCTGTGATAATTGTCGAGCACCCAGCCGTGGTTCTGTTCGAAATAATCGTAGATCGACGGGATCGTCCAGAAGCCGTTGATGCCGAAGCCGAGCAACGGCGCATCGTCAAAATGGCTTATCGCGTAGTGCCAGATGAAGGTCCGCTCGGTAAAATCGACACTCGCGTCGCCGATATGGATGGCGTCATATCCCGTCGCATAAAAATACAGGATCAGTAATCCGGCCAGAATGCACATGACGAAGGGCAGGAGCGCATAGAGCCTCATGCAGCCGACCGACCACATCGAGGTCACGAGCATTGCGCAAGCAGCCAGGGCGACAGCACCGGCGCCGCGCGATTCCGACGCGAGGACGCATGTTGACGCCAGCAGGAATATAACGAGGAAGGCCAGCCACCCCTGGCCCGTCATCTTCCGGTAGCAGGCAAGGAACATCAGATAGGCACCCACGAAACCAAGTGTCTGCTTGGATTCGTAGACGCCCTGCCATTGACCATTGTGCATCCAGCTGTGGTCGACCCCGATGTCGGGCACGGCGATCGCGCAGAAAGCCGATGCGGCGACCAGTATGAAAAGCCCATTGGCCGTGGTCCTCACGACCTCGTCCAGATCGACGCGCGTGACGAGACAGAATGCGCCGAACGTCGTCATCGCAAGCGCAGCGCTCTTCATGATCGCTGCGACGTTCAGGCTGGACCAGAACACCGAGACAACGGCGAAGCTGTAGAATGCGACCAGCGCCACCAGATCGGGATTGACCTGTAACCGCAGACGCGGCTGCACGAATGCACTAGCGTAGATCAGGACACCCCACATCAGAATGGCTATGGCCTGCTGCAGAAAGCTCAGCTCCGCCGGCAGCAGCCCGGCGTTGAAGATGCCCATCGATGCGACCACGTTGACGGTGATCGACCAGCTGATCGCCGCCCTGGCAATCCTCTCAGCGCCAACGCTGCGCGTCTTCCAGATCGCGCTCCCGGATGCCCCGGAATCCACCTCGGTGTACAGGCTGGCCATGAAACGACCTTCCTTAAGCGCGGTTAATTATTTGCTAGCGCAGGTCGATCTCCGCGCCACGAGGCCGCTCGGGCGCGAAATTTAAGGATTTGGTAACGATACGAACGTTGCTCGAAGCATTAATGCAAATCACACGCCGCCGGTGTCTCACCCGTAACGACCCTGCTATAAAGCACAGATCCGGCTCGATCGTCCCGAGCTATCTGGTTTTCCCTGGCTGCGCATGAACAGACCTAGCAACACGTTCGACATCGCCATCGAGCAGGGATTCGACTTCCTGTCGCCGGACTATGCGAAGCTGTTTGAAAACTCGGCCGCCACCGCGTTCCAGCATCCGCTCTGGCTGGATACCCTCTACACCAGGCTCGCGTCTCATGCAGGCGCAACTCCCCTGGTTGTCGCGGTCCGCCACCGCCCGACGGGCACCCTTGCGATGGTGCTGCCCTTGCTGCGGGTCCGGCGCGGCCCGATACGGACCGTCGAATTCGCCGACCTCCGCGTCTCCGACTATCTGGCGCCGGTGTGCAGCCCGCAGGTATTTTCCGAGCTGCTCAAGGACGAGAGTGCCTGCGCAGAAATCCGCTGCCTCGTCCGCCCGTTCGATCTGCTGCGAATGGCCAAGCTGCCAGACGGACGGCTTCCGATCGAGAACCTCCTGGCTACGCCCCGCCGCGTCGCGATGGACTCCAATGCCTACGCGAGCGTTCTGGTCGCGCCGTTCGAGCAATGGCGCGCCAGTGCGATGGATCGCTCCTATCAGAAGGAGCTCGCAAAAAAATCGAGGCAGCTCCAGAAGAAGGGCGACTTGAGTTTTTCATGCTGCAACGACGGCGCCTCCGTGATCGAGGCGCTGGACGTGATGAGGAAATTGCGCGGTCCGCGCTTTCAGGCACAAGGCGACGGAGACCTGCTCCAGCGCCCGGAATATTACGGCTTCTATTCCGAAATGGCGCTCCGCGGTCTCGGCTCCCTTGTCCGGCTTTATGCCATGAAGATGGACGGCGACGTGATCGCCGCCGTGCTCGGACTCTGCCATCAAGGCAGCTTCCTTGTCATCATGAGCGCCTTCGACATTGCCGGATACAAGAGCCAGTCCTTGGGCGCGCTGATGTTCGAGCAAGTGGCGAGGGATTGCATCGAGCGCGGGGATCGGATGCTCGATTTCACCATCGGTGACGAACCCTACAAGAAACTGTTCGGCGCGCAGCCTTCGCCGATGTGGGCGGTCACACAGGCGGGCAGCACCGTGGGCGCCATATCCTTGTTCGCCCTGAAACAGGCGCCCTGGCTGAAACTCGCCGCCAAGCGAATGTCGGAGTTCAGGCTCCTGCCGACCCGCACCTCGACGCCCACGCGCTGACCAGCGCGAGGTGCCGACAGGGTGCGGCTCTCAGGCGCGTAGCGCGCTTCGAACATGCGCGAGCCAGCCCGGCCGCATTTGATCGACCCGGTGGGTGAGACTGCGGCGCAGGAAGTGCAGCCGCCGCCGCACGTCCCAACCGATATCGTTGCGGGACGTCAGGGCCTGGCGGAAGCGCGCCATCTTCAGTGACTGCTGGTCCGCCGCGACTTTGTCGGGATCGGAATAGAACTCCGAAATCTTCTCCTTGCTCATGCCCTCGGTCTTGAGCCAACGCGGCGCATATTCGGTGCACAGGCGATCGACGTCCACCAGCAGCCGGGCAACGCCCGTGCCGGCGGCGGGGCAATTGGTCTGGAACGCATCGCCGATGAGCACGACGCCGGGCTGGAGATGTCCTTCCACGATGGACAGGTCCATCACCCAATTCTGCACCCGGTCGGTCACGTGAAAATCGCCAAGGTAAGGCCGCAATCCCGGCAGCAGGCGCAATACCGTCGCTTCAGGTTCGCGGCGTAGCTCGCGCATGATCGGATCGGCCGGGTCGCGGAACATGAAAAGGTTTGCGCGCATACCGGCACGCACGGGAAACAGGCTGAGATAATCGATGCCGTCCGCCGTGCGCTCGCCATAACAGGTCAGCGCTTCGAAATCGAACGGCGCTTCGTCCCGGCGGGCGATCGTGAAGCCGAACGAAACCGAATGGCGCTCGGCCAGCACGCGCCGCTTGATGCCGAGCTTGTAGCCGAGAACGCCCGCCATGCCCGTAGCCAGAACGACGAGACGCGCGTCGAGGCGCCTTCCGGAAGCGAGCTCGATATGCTGGATATCTTCGCTACAATTGACTGCAGTGACTTCGTCGACGATCAGGCTCGACGGATCAGGCAGTTGGCTGCGCGCCATGGCAACGAGATCGGCGTAGGGAAGCCCGTAAGCTTGGCCGACGCTGACATCGACCACCTTGCCTTCCCTGATATTGAGCACCTGATCATATCGGCAGGCCACGCGGTCGAGCGCATCGAGGAAACCCAGCTTGCGCAACATGACCAGCTGATGGCCGCCGATTTTCTCGACCCGAAACTCGTCCGGATAGACCGCGCGCTTGTCGACGAGAGCGACACGATGCCCTGCCCGCGCGAGCACCGCTGCCGCAAGCGATCCCGCCAGGCCGCCGCCGACGATCGCGATGTCGGCGACGATCGTCGCGGTCGCAGATCCAGCGCTCGGCTCGGTCAACTTGCTATCCAGCGTCATGGTCCAGGCTCCCACGGTCAACGATGGTTGCACGTGCAATTCTCTCGCCTGATGTCGCATCGCAGGACCAAACGCGATCATTTCTCGATATCTCGGTTAATGAAGCAGAGGGCTGCCCGGCTTGACGATATCCGGCACGCACCTTGCTGAGGATGCCCTGCAAACTTCGGTCTCCGGCAACTCGGCGTCCATTCCAGGCGAGCCAGTCCGCATTCAAACGGCTCATCTCGCCTTCATTGACCGTCGATGCGGCGCTATGCCGCCACGCGATCGGGCCGGGCTTTGCTTGATCTGGGACAGTTGGGTCAGCGATGTTCCATAGTGAAGCAGCCGGCATAGCCGCGACATCGCCGCGGCCGGCACGCGCATCGAGCCGCCCATTAACACTCGCGGTTTTTCGGCATGCTAGGCTTTCGGCTGTATCGGAAATGTCTCTCCAGGGGGAGTTACCCCTTAAATTCCCATGATCGATTCCATCGTCCAGTTCATGCGGCGCGACGTGACGCGCGGTGTTGCCGGAACCATCCTCCTCAAGGTTGGTAGCGGTGCGCTTGCGTTTGCGTTGTTCTCGCTGGCGGCACGAACGATGTCGCCCGATGGGTTCGGCATCTTTGCGACCTGGCTTTCGGTGGCCCAGATGGCGGCCGTCGTCGGGCTGGTCGGCCAGGAATCGCTGCTGGTGCGATTTCTGAACGAGTATCGGGTGGGAAATCAGCCCGATCTCACCAAAGGCGTTCTGCTATCGAGCCTCAGGATTTCCTCCGTCGCAATGCTGATTGCGATCGGCGCAACCGCGATCGGCGCGAACATCAGAGGCGATTCGTGGCTGCTGATCATCGCGGTGTCGGCCTACATCGCTGTGAATGCAGGACTGATGCTTGGCAGCCAGATCGCTCGCTCGCTGGTCAGCATTCTCATGGGAGAAGGAAACAGGGAGTTCTTCTGGCGCGTCAGCGTCGTGCTGTTTCTGCTCGCAATCATGTCCGGCCATCGGCAGCTCGATCCCGCCGAATTGATCGCCGTGATGACGATTGCCATGTCGGTCGGGCTGGTCGCGCAGACCATCGCGATTGCGCGAGCCCTGCCGGATTTCCGCGGCACGGCGGTGCGTTCCGAGACGTCGCGCTGGAGATCGAGCGCGCGCCATTTCTGGGTCGCGTCCATCCTGGAAGCAGCGAACCAGTATTTCGACGTCATTCTGGTCTACTGGATGCTGGACCCGGCAACCGCCGGAATTTATTTCGCCGCTTCGCGCCTGGCCAACATGTTCGCCATGCTGTCGGCCGCATTGTACAGTTTTGGCGCGCGGCGGCTCCCGTCACTGTACTTCAGCAAGAACCACGAGGAATTCGAGCGAACGTTACGGCTCATGGCGGAAGTGACCGCGCTGTGCGTGGTCAGCGGACTTCTCCTGGTCTGGGTTGGCGGTCCCCATCTTCTCAACCTGTTCGGGCCGCATTTCGCCGCGCAGCACTGGGTCCTGATCGTGCTCGCGATCGGGACGGCGTTCCAGGCGGCGGGCGGTCCATCTGCGGCGATCTTGCAGTTGATCGGCTATGAGCGCGAGTATGTCCCTGTCGTTGCCGCGAACGTGGCGTTGCGGCTGATCGGATTTCTCGTCCTCATTCCCTGGCTCGGCGTGCTTGGCGCAGCGATCTCGGCCACTGTGTCGCTCGCGCTCGCGACCATCGCCCTCAACATCCTCTGCCGCCGGCGAACCGGGGTCGATCCTTCGGTTCTGGGGCTTTTGCGCTTCTCGGCATCGAAGCGCGGCGCCTACGCGGTCCGCAGCGCGGAACCCGGCGAATAGACGTCTCCCTCAGTCAGGGCATTGCATGGCTCGGCAATCCGTTGCCGCGTGGCGTCAACCAGCCAGCCCCAGCACTTCGCCGCGACGGGACGCCGACGAGTCCGCCGGCACACGGTTGACGACGACGCCGGTCGGCACACCGACAAACCGGGAGAGCGCAGCAATAGCCCTGCGCATTGCGGCTGAATCGACCGCGTCTTCGCGAGCGACCAGGATGACAAGGTCGGCGTGATCCGCCAGCGCCGCCGCCTCCGGCTGCAAGGCCAGAGAGGTGGCGTGGACGACGATCAGATCGAACTCCGAACGAATATCGTCCGCGGGCTGTGGCTCGGGCTTCTTGCCGGCGCTCAGGAGCTCGTCGACGCTGCGAAAGTCCGCGGTGGTCATGCCGTCGGTCTGGCCGTTGGCGAGGCCAGCCCCGGCGCCGCCGAGGTCCGGCTCGACCCGGATCAGGACGCTCAGCTTCCCCGTGTTCACGGCCCATCGATTCAGCGACCGCGCGACGGTGTTGCCGCCGGCCTGCTTGCCGACCGACATCACGAGGACGACCTTGCCACGAGGCCCCGGCACCTTCTCCAGCCGCTCCAGCAGCGGACGCAGATGCGGACTGAGATCGAGTTCGGTCGTCGCGGAAACCGGCCCTTGCCAGATGTTTCTAGGGACTTCGCCGGGCGTCAGGTCGGGAATGCGAGCCCACACGGGCGGACGCGCCCAAGCCGCGGGCTGCCGCGGAGCCGGTTCGGACTCGCGGATATCAGGAGCGGATTTGTCCGATCCGCGTCCCGTGGCGGCGACGACCGCCGTCGATGTCAGCAGCGAACCGATCGCGAGAGCGGCGAGCAGCAAAGAGAGCGGTGGCAGGGTCGAGCGCAGCGGCGGAATGGCGGACGACGCAATCTTGGTCTGAGAGCTCTGCAACAGGCGCTGCTCGTTCGTTGTCTTGGAGCGCGAGAGGAACTGCTCGTAGATGTTTCTGTTGGCTTCGGCGTCGCGCTGCAGCTCCTGGAGCCGGACCAGAGCCTGACCGTCGACCAGAAGCTGCGATTCCGCCGCCTTCATCTGCCCTTCCAGCGCCTTCTGCTGCTCACGCTGGGCCTCGTATTCCGATTTTGCGGTGTCGACGCCCTTGGTCCGCTCGACCTCGATCTGCCTGTTCAGATCGGTCAATTGGCTGTACGACATGACAAGGTCGGGATGGCGATCGCCGAACACCGCCCGCTTCTGCGCAATCTGGTCATTGAGCGCCGACCGCTGTGCGCGCAGAGCGCTCAGGAGATCCTGCTTGACGGGGCTCTCGACATTCGCCTTCACGTCGCGCTGCGCCTGCTCGTAGCGGGCCTTCGCCTCTTCCGTCCGGGCGCGCGCAGCGGCAACCTGCTGCGACAGTTCGGTGACCCGCAATTGCTGGGTGGTGGAATCCTTGCCCGCGTTGACGATCCTGTGCTCGAGTTTGAACGTGGCCACGGCGTCCTCTGACGTCTTCAACCGTTCGTTCAATGATTTGAGCCGGCCACTGAGCCAGTCGGCGGCCTCGTCGGTCGCATCGGTGCGGCTGCGGCCCTGGCTGGCGACGAACGCCTCGGCGATCGCATTGGCGTAGTAGGCCGCCCGCTCCGGCCGGCTCGAGGTGAAGCGGATGGCGATGACATAGGTCAGTCCGCGACGGGAAATGTCGAGGCGGTTGCGGAATCTCTCGAGCAGGCGCGCGGGGTCGGTGTGTCCCCCGGAAATGTCTTCGTCGTCGCGAATCTTGAGCTGCTCGATCAGCGGCTTCAGAAAGCCGTCGGACTTCGCCACTTCGACCAGGCTTTGCAGCGCGGCGCTATCCTGCCCGATACCCGGCAGAACGTCCTGCTCCGTGGTCACGCGTTGCTCGCGGGGATCGACCACGACCAGCGCGGTCGCTGCGTACCGAACCGGAATCACCAGGAGAACGACGACGCCAAGGGCAAAAATCGCGACTGCGAACGTCAGGATGCGGCGAGCGTTGTCCTGCAAGAAGGAGAGCGCACCCGCGGCCGTGAGCGCACCGCCAGAGCGTGCGGCGGTTTCACGAGCCTCGCCGTTCGACGCATTTCGAGTCAGCCACGACGCGGCGACACCGGTCGATCCGGAACTTGTCGGGTCTGCACGGCGACCGAACGTCATGGATTTTACTCGGATTCAACTGGCGAACACTGTTCAGTGGCCTACTCCAACGTAAATATCTATGGTTAATCCGCGGTTACCCGCGCCTCATCCGACCATGACCAATTGGTTAACGCGCTCGCTTCATTTGGTTGGGAACCAGCGGAATTCTCTCGCGAACGGTGCCCATCCGGCAGGCCGCGCATTAACTCCGTTTATTGCTAGTCGGTGTCCGCGCGATGCCCGCATGGTAGCTACGGAGTCAAGAAGGTGAACATTTCGTTTCATCAATGGATCGGGATCCGTGCTCCATTACCAGCCAAACAAGGAGTTGGGCGAGACGGCTGCGACAGCACTCCCGCCGCCCGAGGGCAGCGGACGAAAGCTGCACGTGCTTCTCGTACAGACCCAGGCCGAGAACGCCGGTGCGCAGGAGATCTCGCGACTGCTTGGCGCCGGGCTGACCTCGCGGGGCTACCGGGTCACCAATCTGTTTTTCTTCCGCAAGTCGGATTCGTTCGATGAGCCGCCTGATACGGTCTATTGCGCATCGCACCGGCCGGGACATCCGCTGGCACTGCTGCAAACGCTGTGGACGCTCGGCCGCCATATCAGGGCCACCAGGCCCGACGCCGTTCTGACGTTTCAGCACTTCGGCAATGTCATCGGCGCCGGCGTGGCGCGCCTCGTCTGCCGTGCGCCCGTTATCGCCAATCAGGTTTCATCGGCGCTGTCGATGAGCTGGCCGGTCCGTGCGGCCGACATCGTCATGGGAAGCCTCGGCTTCTTCGACCGCATCACGCTCAACTCGCTGGACATGCAGCGCGAGTATTCGCGCTACCCGAGGGCTTATCGGTCGCGCATGGTGCATGTCCCGCACGGCTTCGACGACAAGGCCCTCACCCTGTCGAAGCAAGCTGCGCGACAGAAATTCAATCTGCCGCCGGATGCCGTCCTGCTCGGCTGCGCAGCAAGATTGCACCCGCACAAGCGGCTCGATGCGGCGATACGCCTGTTGCCGGATCAACCATCCTGGCACCTCGCACTCGCCGGCCAGGGAGCCGACGAGGCCCGGCTGACGCAGTTGGCGGATGAGTTGAATGTCTCGGACAGGCTGCATCTGCTCGGCGAAATCACCCCGCGGCAGATGGCGGAGTTTCTCGCCGCTCTCGACGTGTTTGTATTTCCGACCCAGGCAGAGACCTTCGGTCTGGCCGCTGTGGAGGCCGCGAACGCAGGCGTTCCCTCGGTCGTCACCGATCTTCCGGTCTTGCGCGAAGTGTTGTCCGTCGAAGGAAAGCCGACAGCGCTGTTCGTTGATGCCTCCGATCACACGAAGCTGTCGGCAGCCGTCTCCAGGCTGCTGACGGACCAACAACTGAGTGACGAACTGCGACAAAACGCCAAAGGCCTGAAGCTGCGCTATTCGGTGGATGCCATGGTGGACGAATACGTTCGAATTCTCGGCCAGGTCATTTGACCGGGTCGCATTGAAACGGATTGGCTCGACATGATCATCGAGTTTCGCTGTGAAACTGAGCATGCGCGGCGGTGGATGGGCCGCGAGACGCTGTCGGTCGACGGCCGGGATGTACCGGTTCAGATCGCATGGACGGCAACGGCCGAGCCGCGCCCCACCGGTCTCGACGCGCTGTTCGAGCTCGAACGTTTGGTGTTGCACAAGGGCAAGCACAGCGGCGCCGACAGGCTGAAGATCAGTCCGGAACGGATGCAGGCTCGCGCCGGCACGGCCGACATAATCGTCGATTTCACCGGCGCCGCGCGGGATCCGAACTGCTCCGCCCGGCAGTATCTCCGCCCGCTGTTCAACGGAGCCGCAGGCGAAAACGCAGCCCTTGCCGCCATTCTCGCCGGCGACCTGCCGGTGATCGAAATCGTGGACGAGGTCGACGGTGCAGTCCTCGATCGCGGCCACCCCTCCGCCGAAATCGCGGCCGGTCTGAGCGGCGGCCTCGAAACGGTCATGGCGCGAACCCTGACCATGGTTGCGGCCATCCTGTCGGGAAGGCCGCGCATCGTGCCGCAGCTGGCACGCCCGGCCCGAGCCGGCAACGGCCGCCCGCCAGCGGCGTACGTCGCGCGTGGCCTCGCCGTATCGATTGCCAAGGAGATCTATCGCCTCTGCTGCTATGCCCCGCATTGGCATGTCGGATGGCGCTTCAATGATGGCGCAGGCGTCTGGCAGACCGGAGATCTCTCCGGGCCCGGCTGGAACGTCCTTGCAGATCCCGGAAACCACTTCTACGCCGATCCCTTCCCGATCACCTGGCAGGGGCGAACATTCGTCTTCTTTGAAGACCTCGACCACCGGGTTGGAAAAGGCATCGTGTCGGCGATCGAGTTCAACGACGCCGGCCCGGTCGGAGAGGTCGTCCCCGTGCTGGAGGAGCCTTGGCACCTCTCATATCCGTTCCTCATCGAGGACGATGGTGCGTTGTGGATGATCCCGGAGAGTTCGACCAATGGGGACGTCGCCATCTACAAATGCGTTCGGTTTCCGGACAAATGGGAACGGCACGCGACGCTGCTTTCGGGCTTCGAACTGGCTGATGCGACGATCACGCGGCACAACGGCTTGAACTATCTGTTCGGGGCCTGGCGCGACGGCACCGGCGGGTACTCGGATTCGCTGGCGATCTATTACGCCGAGCACCTCATGGGCCCGTGGTTGCCGCATGCCAGCAACCCCGTCCTGATCGACCGCGCGAGCACGCGACCTGCGGGGAATTTCATTACCGTCAATGACCGATTGTGGCGACCGGTCCAGGATTGTGCTGGCGGATACGGGGCAGCGCTCGCCTTGGCGGAAATCGTCGAGTTGTCACCGACGACGTTCAAGCAGATCGTCCGCCACTCCCTGAGGCCCGGACCGGCCTGGCCCGGCAGGAAGCTGCACACCTTGAACCGCTGCGGCCGGCTCGAGGTGATCGACGGATCGCGTGTCCAACCCAAGACCCGTGCCTTCACGAGCAAATTTCCATCGCGCGTTTTGTCGCCGCGGACCAGCGCAAACTCGGCACACTGATCGATCGGCTCGCCAGTCAACTGCCGGATCATGGCGGTCGAAACTCAAAGCGTTCGTCTCACTTCGCCGCGTCGATCCAGATCCCGGGCTGCGAATGCTCGCGGATGTGAGCGACCAGGAAGTCGGAAAAGACCCTGATCTTGGCGGGCAGTCCGGCACGGTTCTGGTAAGCGATGTTCATCGTCAGCAGCGGCAGCTCCCAGTCCATCAGAACCGGAACGAGACGACCCGCCGCGATATCGCTTTGCACGATATAGAGCGGCTGGATGAGAATGCCGAGCCCTGCAAGTGCGGCGCCGCGGATGACTTGGCCGTCATTGCTGTCGAGCGTCGGCGTGATGCGGACAGTCTGCGCGCCGTTGCCCTTGCGCAGCCGCAGCGAATAAGGATCGTTGGCGAGATTGTAGACCAGCATGTTGTGGCGCGCGAGATCGGCGGGCTGTTCCGGCTCGCCACAGCTTGCGAGATACGAGGGCGCAGCAGCAAGCACGCGCCGCATCTGGCCGATGCGGCGGACGATGATGTTCGAATCCGGCTCCTGCTCGCGCGTCCTGATCGCCACGTCGATTCCGGCCTCGATGAAATCGGAGTACCGATTGGCGGTGGTGATCTGCATGTTGAGCTTCGGATAGCGCGCGCGGAAGGCCGGCAGCATCGGCGCCAGATAGATCACAGCAAAGGACAGCGAACTCGTGACCCGCAGTGTGCCTTGCGGCGACAGCGCGCGGTCGCTGACGATGTCCTCGGCCTCCGCCAATTCGCTCAAGACCCGGCTGGAGCGCTCCAGCAGCTCCTGCCCCGCCTCCGTCAACCACAGCCGGCGGGTGTTGCGCTCGATCAGCCGGACCGCAAGCCGCTCCTCGAGCGCGCTGAGGTGGCGGCTCGCGGCAGCATTCGACATCCGCAGGGCTTCGGCAGCTTTGGACAGGCTGCCGAGTTCGGCCGTCTTGGCAAACACTTCGAGTTGGAGCAGGCGGTCCATTTTTTCGCAAATAGAAAAAGAGACTTGCAATTATTGGCCTTTATTTCCGCATCCCGCAAGTCAAAATGGCGCCAACACAAGCAAGATAGCAGGCGAGGAAACAGGGAAATGTCGGGCCCGATCAGGCACATCGTGATGTGGCGGCTGCGCGGGGAGACGCCAGCGGAGCGTTCCGCCGCCCGGATCAAGGTCAAAACCCTGTTCGAGGGGCTGCGCGGCAGGATCGACGGCCTCACCCATATCGAGGTCGGCGTGGATGTCAGCGATGTCGACTACGCCTGCGACGTCGTCCTGTTCTCCGAATTCACCGACCACGCCTCGCTCCAGGCCTACGCCACCCACCCGGAACATTTGCGCGTGCGCGAGGCGCTGGGCGACTTGCGGATCGGGCGCTTTCAGGTCGATTATCCCATCAAAGAGACCGGCGCATGATCGGTACGTTCACCTTTGAAAACCTGCCCTGCCGCGTCGTGTTCGGCAGCGGAACGCTGGCCTCGGCCAAAACCGAGGTCGAGCGGCTCGGCGGCAAGCGCGCGCTGGTGCTGACGACGCCGCAGCAGGAGGCGCAAGGCAAGAGCCTGGGCGCTGCACTCGGCTCGCTCTATGCCGGCATCTTTCCGGGCGCGACCATGCATACGCCGGTCGAGGTCACGGAGCGGGCGCTCGCCGAGATGAAGGCATGCGAGGCCGACTGCGTCGTTTCGCTCGGCGGCGGATCGACCACGGGCCTCGGCAAGGCGCTCGCCTTACGCACGGGTGTGAACCAGCTCTGCATTCCCACAACCTATGCAGGTTCGGAGATGACGCCGATCGTCGGCCAGACCGAGAACGGCCTGAAGACCACCGTACGCGACGCCGCCATCCTGCCGGAGACCGTGATCTACGATGTCGATCTCACTTTGACGCTGCCGGCGAGCCTGGCTGCGACCTCGGGCATCAATGCGATCGCACATGCAGTCGAGGCGCTCTATGCGCGCGACACCAATCCGGTCACGTCGCTGATGGCGGAAGAAGGCATTCGCGCGCTGGCACGTGCCCTGCCCGCCATCGCCGCCAAGAGTGACGACCGCGAGGCCCGCACCGAAGCGCTCTATGGCGCCTGGCTATGCGGCATCTGTCTCGGCACCGTCGGCATGGCGCTTCATCACAAGCTCTGCCACACGCTCGGCGGCACCTTCGATCTGCCGCATGCCGAAACCCACACCATCGTGCTGCCGCATGCGCTGGCCTACAACGCGCCGGCCGCGCCCGATGCGATGGCACGCATCTCGCGCGCGATCGGTACTGCCGATGCGTCGCGCGGGCTCTACGATCTCGCAAAGCGGCTAGGTGCAAAGCTCGCACTACGCGACATCGGCATGCCCGAAGGCGGCATCGACAAGGCTGCCGACCTGGCCGTCACCAACGCCTACTGGAACCCGCGGCCGCTCGAGCGCAACGCCATCCGCGACCTGATCGCACGCGCCTGGGCCGGCGAGCCGCCCGCCGACGTCAAAGCGGTGGCTTGATTCCATGCGGCGCACGCTGATCAAATCCGCGGTCATCATCAGCATGGATGACGCGATCGGCGATTTCAGCACTGGCGACGTGCTGATCGAGCGCAACCGCATCGTCGACGTGCGCCCATCGATCGACGTCGGCAGCAGCGCGGCCGAAACGGAGATTGTGGACGGCACCGGGCGCATCGTCATCCCCGGCCTGATCAACGCGCATATGCACACCTGGCAGACGGCTCTGCGCGGCTATGCCGCCAACTGGACGCTGCTGGAATATTTCCGCCGCATGCATGCCGGGCTCGCGACCGTATTCCGGCCCGAGGATATCTACATCGCGACGCTGGTCGGCGCGTTGAACCAGATCAATTGCGGCACCACGACGCTGGTGGATTGGTGCCACAACAATCCGACGCCTGATCACACCGACGCTGCGGTGCGCGGCCTGATCGAGAGCGGCATCCGCGCTGCCTTCTTCCACGGTTCGCCAAAGCCCGAGCCGAAACCGGGCGAGCGGCACTTCTCGGAGGTGCCGCATCCACGCCGCGAGGTCGAGCGGCTGCTGGCGGGGCCCCTCACCGACCGCGACGGCCTCGTCACGCTTGGGCTCGCGATCCTCGGCCCGCATTATTCGACGCTCGACGTCGCCATGCACGATTTCCGCATGGCGCGGGAGCTCAAGCTGATCGCATCGATGCATCAGGGCGGCGGTCCCGCGAAGACGCCTGATGGCTGGGAGAAGCTGATCGAGGCCGGCCTCGTCGGCGCCGGAATCAACATCGTCCATGGCAACGACCTGCCTGACGGTCTGCTGGACCGGATGGTCGACCTCGGCGTGTCCTTCTCGGTGACGCCGGAGAACGAGATGATCCAGGGCCATGGCTTTCCGATCACTGGACGGCTGCTCAAGCGCGGGGTGCGGCCGACCATCGGCATCGATCTGGAATCCGTGCTCGCCGGCGATCTCTTCTCCGCTGCGCGCGTTGCGCTCTCGACGCAGCGATCGCTCGACAACGCCGAGTCGCGAAAGGTCAACGGCACCATTCCGGCGACGACCACGATCCCCGTCCGCGAGGCGCTACGCTGGATCACGACGGAAGGCGCGCGCATGCTCGGCCGCGAGAACCAGATCGGCTCGCTGACGCCGGGCAAGCTCGCCGACCTCGTCATCATCAATGCGAGCGATCTCAACCTCGTCCCGGTGCACGATCCCGTCGCAGCGGTCGTGATGCAGACGAGCCTTGCCAATATCGAGGCCGTGATGATCGGCGGCGTGTGGAAGAAGCGGAACGGGCGGCTGCTGGCCGACGGTCTGGAGGCAAAAAAGGAACTGCTCGTGCAATCCGGCCGGCGGCTGGTGCACGACATCGAACGACAGGGACACGCCGCCTGAGGGCGTCAAGGACAACAACAATGACAGACGCGCTAGAGAACATCGCTTTTATCGGGATCGGCAAGATGGGCCTGCCGATGTCGGTGCTCGTCGCCAAGGCCGGTTACGCCGTGACCGCGTTCGACCGGAGCGACGCACGGCTCAGCGAGGCGCGCGCGCAAGGCATCTCGATTGCCGCTTCACCGGCCGAGGCCGTGCGCGGAAAGGCCGCGATCGTCACGTCGCTGCCGGACGACACGGCGTTGCGCGGCGCGATGCTCGGCGCGACCGGCCTCATCGCCGCAATGGCGCCGGCAGCCGTATTGATCGAGACCAGCACCGTGAGCGTCGAAGCCTCCACGGAAGTTGCAATCGCCGCGCAGGCGCGCGGCATTGCCTATCTGCGGGCGCCGGTCTCGGGCAACGCCAGCATCGTTCACACCGGCGCGCTGAGCTGCTTCGTCTCTGGTCCGAAGGACGCCTACGAGAACGCAAAGCCGCTGCTCGCCGCCTTCACGCGCGCGCAGACCTATCTAGGGCCCGGCGAGGAAGCGCGATATGCGAAGCTTGCGGTCAATCTGATGATCGCGGTGTCGGCCGCCATGATGGCGGAGAGCCTGGCGCTGGCGCGCAAGGGCGGCATCGGCTGGCAGGACATTCTGAAAGTTCTCGATGACAGCGCGGTCGCCTCACCGATGGTGAAGTACAAGACCGCGCCGTTGCGTAACCGCGATTTCGACTCGACTTTCTCCTGCAAGCAGATGGCCAAGGATCTCGACTTGATCCTCGGCGCCGGCCACGCCGTCGGCGTTCCGCTTCAGCTCGCGGCTCAAGTGCGCGAAACCTATGGCTCGCTGGTGGCGCAGGGCGACGGCGACGCTGACTTCATCGCGACCGTCAAGCACCTGGAACGATTGTCCGGGCTTGGCGAACCCAAGCTCTGATCGGCGGAGGCACACATGCGTAACTTCAACGAGAACACGATCACCGACGCGGTACTGGAGCGGATCGCAGGCGCGACCGATCCGCGGATCAAGCAGGTCAGCGAGGCGCTGGTGCGCCACCTTCATGCCTTCGTCCGCGAGGTGCGACCGACTCAGAAGGAATGGGACTACGGCATCGACTTCCTGACCCGCACCGGCCACATGTGCGACGACAAACGCCAGGAGTTCATCCTGCTGTCGGACGCGCTCGGCGTCTCCATGCTGGTCGACGCGATCAACCATCCGGTGCCGGAAGGCGCGACCGAAACCACGGTACTCGGCCCGTTCTTCGTGCAGGCGTCGCCCGAGAAAAACAACGGCGCCGATATCTCCGGTCCGATGGAGGGCGACCCGATGCTGGTGACCGGCTCGGTCTCGACCGTCGACGGACGGCCGCTTGCCGGCGCCGTCGTGGACGTCTGGCATTCCGACGATGATGGCTATTACGACGTGCAGCAGCTCGACAAGATCGGCGATCTCGCGATGCGCGGGCGCTTCCACACCGACCAGAACGGTCGCTTCAATTTCTGGTCGATCAAGCCTGCGGCGTATCCGATCCCGCATGACGGCCCGGTCGGCGACATGCTGGAGGTCCAGGGCCGCCATCCCTGGCGTCCCGCGCATGTGCATTTCATGATCTCGGCGCCCGGTTTCGAGCAGCTCGTGACCCATGTGTTCGTCGCCGGCGACCAATATCTCGACTCTGACGTGGTGTTCGGCGTCAAGGACAGCCTGATCCGGGAATTTGTGCGCTGCCCGCCCAGCCGTGCGCCGGATGGTCGCATGGTGGACAGCGAGTATTTTCATCTCAACTATGATTTCGGCCTGAAGCAGGTCGCGAGCAGCGCAAGAGCCGCTTAAGCTGAACGACGGCGGACCAGACAAGAGTCCGGCAACAGGGGCAGACAGGGAGCAAGGATGGGACCGCTGGTCAGCACGAGCATATTGGCCGATCGCCTCACGGGCATGATCGGCCTGCGCGCGAGCGTCGCGCGTGGCGTGCTCGATCAGCATGGGCAGAGCGAGTCGCATTATCGCAACCTGCCGCCCGACATCGTCGTCTTCCCTGAAACCACGCAGGAAGTCGCCGAAATCGTCAAGCTGTGCGCCGGTGCGAATATGCCCATCGTGCCGTTCGGCGCCGGGACCTCGCTCGAAGGCAATGCGGCCGCGGTCGCGGGTGGCGTCTGCTTCGACTTCGCACGCATGAACAAGGTGCTGACGGTGCACGAGAGCGACATGGATGTCGTGGTGCAGCCGGGAATCACCCGGAAGCAGCTCAATGCGGAACTGCGCGGCACCGGACTTTTCTTTCCGATCGATCCCGGCGCCGACGCCTCGATCGGCGGCATGACGTCCACGCGCGCCTCCGGCACCATGGCGGTGCGCTACGGCACCATGAAGGACAACGTCATGGCGCTGGAGGTGGTGCTCGCCGACGGCCGCGTGATCCGGACCGCCAGGCGCGCGCGCAAGTCGGCCGCCGGCTATGATCTGACGCGGATGTTCGTCGGCGCCGAGGGCACGCTCGGAATCATCACCGAGATCACGCTGAAGGTGCATCCGGTGCCGCAGGCGATCTCGGCCGCGGTGTGCAGCTTCGACACCCTGCACGAGGCCGTCGACACCGCAATCTCCGTGATCCAGTCGGCGATCCCCGTGGCGCGTATCGAGCTGCTCGACGACGTCATGATGCGCGGTATCAACGCTTACGCAAAACTCGGCTATCGCGAAGCCCCGACCCTGTTCTTCGAATTCCACGGCTCCGAGACCTCCGTCGCCGAGCAGGCCGAGGCCGCGCAGGCCATTGCCTCCGACCATGACGGCCATGGCTTTGCCTGGGCGAAAGCGCCGGAGGATCGCAGCCGGCTCTGGCACGCCCGCGACAACACGCTCTATGCGGGCCTCGGCTTACGCCCCGGCGCGCGTGCTGTGATCACGGATGTCTGCGTGCCGATCTCGCGGCTGGCGGAATGCCTGACCGAAACCCGGCGCGACGCGGACGAGCACGGTTTTACGGCGCCCATCGTCGGCCACGTCGGCGACGGCAATTTCCACATGCTGATCCTGATCGACCCGGCAAAGCCGGCGGAAGTCGAAGGCGCCAAAGCGCTGCAGGCCCGCATGGTCGCCCGCGCCATCGCCATGGACGGCACCTGCACCGGCGAACACGGCATCGGGCTCGGCAAGATCGACTATCTCGCTGACGAACTCGGCGAGGCCGTCGATGTGATGCGGTCGATCAAGCAGGCGCTCGACCCCAACGGCCTGATGAATCCCGGAAAGATCTTTGCAAGCGGAGCGCGCGCATGAGCACCGCCGCATTGGCCATTGAACCCACCTCACCTGCCCCGCTGCTGGAGCTGCGCGGCATCAGCAAGGAATTTCCCGGCGTCAAGGCACTCGACGACGTGTCCTTTGCCGTCTTCCCCGGGGAAGTCCATATGTTGCTTGGCGAAAACGGCGCCGGCAAGTCGAGCCTGATGAAGGTGCTGTGCGGCGCCTACCGCGCCGATGCCGGCGAGTTCTACTACAAGGGCGAGCCGGTCGCGATCGACTCGACCGCGGATGCGCAGAAGCTCGGCATTGCCGTGATCTTTCAGGAATTCTCGCTCGTCCCCCATCTCGACATCGCCCAGAATATCTTCCTCGGCCGCGAGCCGCGGGGGCGCATTCCCGGCACGATCGATCGACGCAAGATCCTCGCCGACGCCAGGCATGTGCTTGGCATGATCGGGTTTGAGATCAATCCCTCCACCATTGTCGACAAGTTAGGGGTGGCGCAGCAGCAGATGGTCGAGATCGCGAAAGCGATCAGCCAGAACGCCCGCATCCTCGTGATGGACGAGCCGACCGCGGCGCTGTCAGACCGAGAGACCGAGTTGCTGTTCGCGCTGATCGCGCGGCTGAAGGCCGGCGGCGTCTCCATCGTCTACATCTCGCACCGCATGGCCGAGGTGTTCGCGCTCGGTGACCGCATCACGGTGCTGCGCGATGGCCGCCGCATCGACGGCGTTCGCCCTACCGACGTCACGCCGGACCAGCTCGTCCGCATGATGGTCGGTCGCAACGTGGACATGACCTATCCGCGTAATTTTTCCGACAAGCCCGGCGAGCTGCTGCTCGAGGTCAAGGGGCTGAGCGCCTCGACCGGAATCTCGGACATCAATATCGAGGTGCGCCGAGGCGAGATCGTCGGTCTGTGCGGCCTGGTCGGATCGGGCCGCAGCGAGGTCGCGCGCGCCATCTTCGGCGCCGATCCCGTGAGCTCAGGCGAGATCTTCTTCGACGGCAAGGCTATGTCCGGCGAACCGGATCTTGCCGCCCGCCGCGGCATCGCGCTGATCCCGGAGAGCCGCAAGAGCGAGGGCCTCGCGCTGCTGCGGTCGGTCAGTGACAATCTGGTGGTATCGGCGCTGCGAAAGCTGTTTCCGAGCGGCCTGTTCGACCAGCGTGGCGCGCAGCGCACTTCCGACGGCTTGATCCGGCAGCTGCGCATCGCGACGCCAAGCGCACGCCAGACTGTCGGCCTTCTTTCCGGCGGCAACCAGCAGAAGGTCGTGATCGGCAAATGGCTGGCTGCGGGATCAAAGCTCTTCATCTTCGACGAGCCGACCCGGGGCATCGACATCGGTGCCAAGTCTGAAATCTTTGCCCTGATCGATCGCCTTGTCGCGGAAGGCGCGGCGGCGCTGATGATCTCGTCCGAGCAGGTCGAGATCTGCCATGTCTGCGACCGCGCCTATGTGATGCGCGAGGGGCGCATCGCCGGGCACCTGACGCGCAGCGAGCTCACCGAGGAGAACATCGTGCGACTGGGGATGCATCATGCGTGAGGCCGCGGTCGTTTCACAGTCCAATCCACTGCAACGCATTCCCGGCGTCGCCATCGTGCTGGTGCTTCTGATCGCGGTGTTCGGCGCCATCGCGCCCGGCTTCCTGTCCGTCGCCAACCTCTCCAACGTGCTGGTGCAGTCGACCATCCTGACCATGCTCGCGCTGCCGATGACGCTGATTATCATGACCGAGGGGCTTGACCTGTCGATGGGCGCGGTGCTGACGCTGACCTCGCTCTGCGTCGCCATCGTTTCGCTCGCGACCCACTCGATGCTGCTGGGCCTCGGCGCGGGCCTGCTGGTCGGCGCGGCCTTCGGCACCGTCAACGGCTGGCTGGTCGCCATCCTCGGCATCCCGCCCTTCGTCGCGACGCTCGGCACCCTCGGCATGGCGCAAGGCCTGTCGCTGATCGTCAGTGACGGCCAGAGCGTGGTCGGCATTCCCCACAGCGTGCGCGACATCTATTCGGCGACGCTGCTGGGCATTCCCGTGCCGATCGTGATGGCGCTGGTGACCTATGCGGCGTTCCACGGCCTGCTCTATCACACCCGCTTCGGCACCTACATCTTCGCACTCGGCGGCAACCGGGAGGCGCTGCGCTATGCCGGCCTCTCGCCGAACCGGCTGCTGATCGCGGTCTACGCGATCGGCGGCGCCATGGCCGGCATCGCCGGTCTCTTGATGACTGCGCGCATGAATTCCGGCCACCCGACGGCGGGCCTCGGTCTCGAATTCGATGCGATCGCCGCCGTTGCGGTCGGCGGCACCTCGTTCGAGCGCGGCAATGGCTGGCTTCTCGGCACCGTGCTCGGTGTCGTCTCGGTTGGTGTCTTACGCAATGGGCTGAACCTGATCTCGATGCCCTCCTCGGTGCAGGTCGCAAGCGTTGGCGTGCTCGTCATCGTCGCGCTGTTTCTGGATGGCCTGCGGAGCCGCGCATGACCGACATCAGCAAAGACGCCATCGCGCCGCCGCGCTCGTTCCTGTCGCAGGACGCGATCCAGGTATTCTATCGCCTGCTCGCGGCGCTGCTGATCTGCGCGGTGCTGGCGGTGCTCAGCGATTCCTTCCTGAGCCTCGGCAACATCCTCAACGTGCTCAGGCAGGCGAGCCTGACCTTCTTCATCGCCTCCGGCCTAACCCTGGTGGTGTTGACCGCGGGCCTCGATCTCTCTGTCGGCGCCAATGTCGCGCTGTCGGCCTGCATCGCCGGCACCGTGATCCACAAGACCGGCTCGCCCGCGCTCGGCATCCTCACCGGGCTTGCCTGCGGCGGCATCGTTGGGCTCCTCAACGGAATCATGGTCACGGCGCTGCGCATCCCCTCCTTCATTGCCACCTACGGCATGCTCTGGGTGCTGAACGGCCTCACCTATTGGTACATGGCGGGCGAGACCCTGCACGGCTTCCCGGCGGGCTTCCGCCAGATCGGCAGCGGCTATCTGGTCGGCCTGCCGATCCCGGTCTACCTGCTGCTGGTGTTCCTCGGGATCGGAACGCTGTTTGCGCAGCGAACGATCTGGGGTCAGGAGATCTATGCGATCGGCGCCAATCCGGTCGCGGCACGGCTCTCCGGCATTCCGGTCGCGCGGCGCCTGCTGCTGGTCTACGCGGTATCAGGCACCATGGCGGGGCTCGCCTCGATCATCTTCCTGTCGCGGCTCAATTCGGCCGAGGCCGACATCGGCGAAAGCCTGACACTGCCCGCGATCGCAGCGGTGCTGATCGGCGGCACCTCGCTGTTCGGCGGCGTCGGCACAGTCTTCGGCACCTTTATCGGCGCGCTGATCCTGACGCTGGTGCTGAACGGCATGAACCTGTTGTCGGTCAGCGCCAACTGGCAGCCGCTCGTCACCGGCATCATCGTCATTCTCGCGGTCTGGCTCGACATGAAGACCCGCCGCCGCGCGCAATGAGTTCTGGAGTTCCAACAAGCAAAATGAGGGATGGAGACAACATGAATAAGAAACTGGGTTACCTGACGTATTATTTGACGCTGCCGCTGCTGATGGCGGCCGCGTTCACCACCGAGGTTCGCGCCGACGGCGAGACCATCGCCGTCTTCACCAAGAACCAGACCAACCCGTTCTTCCAGACGGTGCGGGTCGGCGCCGACAACATGGCGAAGACCCTGAACGCGAAGACGCTGCAGTACATTCCGACCAAGCCTGACTCTATCCCAGAACAGCTCAGCCAGATCGAAGACGTCGTGGTGAAGAAGCCGAGCGCCATCGTCTTCACGCCGGTCGACTACAAGGCGATGGTGCCGGGGGTTGAGAAGATCAACGAAGCCAAGATCCCCGTTATCAACATCACCGACCGCTCCGCCGGCGGCAAGTTCCTCTCCTTCGTCGGCGCCGACGATTACAGCCTCGGGCGCGAGACCGCGCGCTTCCTGCTCAAGACGCTGGGCGGCAAGGGCAACATCGTCATCATCGAGGGCGTCAAGGGCTCGCTGACCAATGTCGACCGCGTCCGCGGTTTCAACGACGCGCTGAAGGAAAACGCCGGCGCAAAACTGCTGGCCTCGCAGCCCGGCAACTATCAGCGGCTCCAGGCGCTCCAGGTGATGGAGAATTTGATGCAGTCGAACGCGCAGATCGACGGCGTACTCGCCGCCAACGACGCCATGGCGGTCGGCGCGATCGAGGCGCTCGACGGCGCCAACCGCAAGGCGCAGGTGATCGGCATCAATGGCACCAAGGAAGCGATCGACGCGATCAAGTCCGGCAAGCTGCTCGCGAGCGGCGACTACAACGGATTTTTCCAGGGATGCCTCGGCACCATGATGGCGATCCGATCCTTGCGCAACCAGCCCGTCATCGCCGAGATCGTGCTGAAGCCGACCGTCATCACCAAGGACAATTACCAGCCGTTCGACGTGCCGCTGGAGCAGCGCAACTGCCCGACTTTCGAAGAAGCCGGCAAGCTCGGCGGCAAGTAAGCGTATCCATCAAGACAAACATGGACGGCCGCCGTCGCGGCCGTCCCAAGAATCCGAGCAGGAAACGGAAACATCATGCTGTTCGCCATTCACGCCATCGACCGCACTGGCGCGCTGCCGACGCGGCTCGCCAATTACGACGCCCATAAATCCTTCCTGAGCGACACCTCGCGCTTCGGCGTCAAGATCGTGATGTCAGGGCCGCTCGTCTCCGACGACGGCGAGAGGATGATCGGCAGCCTGTTCCTGATCGAGGCGCCCGGCCGCAGCGAAGTCGAAGCCTTCAACCGAGCCGATCCGTTTGCGGCGGCCGACATCTGGGAAAAGGTCACGATCACCGGCTTCCTGCGCCGCCAAGGCTGAGGGCGGGCAAAACCAAAAACGCGAAAACAACCCCATGCACAGTAGAACGAGGTTGTTTTTGCTTGCCAAGCCCACCGGCCGGCTCGTGGCGGACATGGATCCGGAACGAAATTTTGGAGCACAACTGCTGTGATGGTGGATCGTCGTCGACCTTGAGCCGGTCGTAGGTCATGAAAATCTTGATTGATCCATGCCCCTGCTTCACCAGCGCCGGAATGTGCTCCTCGACCGTTTCCTTGGTACCATCGGCGATGATCATATGAAATGTGTAGATGGCGACGTCGGCTTCAAAGACGTCGGTCAGCTGCGTCACAGAGGTCTCCGTCACTTAATGGCCCCATGTTTCGAGAATTCGGCCGGACGCGCAAGTCCCCGGCTATGCGTTTCGGCCGCTGCGGCCCGGCCCAATAGCTCGGACTGACAATGAGAACCGCAACCGGCGCCAGCCGATGACGATCCCGGTGACCGAGAACACCAGTCCCAACATACATAGTCCGACAATCAGAACATCGCGTAGACGTGGATGCGCCATCAGGGCGGGAAAATCCAGCGTGTGCAGCGCGCCGTAGAACCAGCGATAAGCCCGCCGCGACGAATCCAGCCTTTGCAGCAAATTGCCGTCGGCGCCGTCGATGTCGAACCAGAGGTCGCCGCAGCGCGACCGATAGACCGGGGCACCCGGGACGGTGGACTGCGCGGGATAGTCGTCGCTGTCGGCAAGTACGGACGGTACGCCGCAGCCGGCCGCGAGGCGCGCGGTCAGCCCCCGGAGCTCGTGCGCATCCAGAAATCCCGTTGATCTATCGCGGGGCGCATCGCCTGCCTCGATCAAGGTCTGGCCGGCAAGGCCCATCCGATCCCGTCGATAGAGATTGCCGTTGAAGGCAAACCATTCGATTTCACGGGCCGACAGCGATATTGGCTGCCGATTGAGCGATGCGGCCGCCGTCCAATTCGGTGAAGCGTTCATCACGCCGGCTTCTGCCGAGGTCAGTTGCCCGCGCGAGAACAGCCGCCCGTGATCCATGGAGAGCCAGCCACTGAAAATCCATGTCAGCACGAAGACCGTCGCCGCGAGTCCGATCAGATGATGCAGGGCATGCCAGCCACGATAGGGTGAGCCGATCAGACCTCCGCGAAGCTTGATCCGCGTAAGGCCGAGCACAGCGCCAAGCAAAGCTGCGATCAGGGCCAGCAGCGACAGGGTCCAGACCACGCGATCCCACAGCCACCAGTTGCTTCGCAGGATCGTTGGATAGATCCAGTGCAGCACGCTGCCGACGAGATTCCAGCCGCGCTCGCTGCGCGTCGTATCCAAAACGATCTCGCCGGTGAGCGAGGAGACGTAGACCTCCGTTGCGGCGGCGTCGCCGAGAGCAATGCGAAACAAGGGCCGATGGCGGTCAAAGCCGTTCGGCACGCTCCATTGGTCATAGCCCGCGCGCGCGACAATCGCGGCCCGCGCGGCATCGAGTCCGCGGCTGCGAGCGTGATCTCGCGCAATAGCCAGTGCAATGTCGGAAGACGCGACCGACGCGTCGCCCCCATCGGAGGCGCGGACTGCGCCTGCACGCGATGGCGCCGAGACGATATAGACAGGTCCGTCGCTGCGCTGGATCAGGCGAACGCGCGTCGCATCCCCGATCCCGCTCGCGGTCACCGCATCGGCAACCGCGATCCTCACCTCTGCGCGATCCACCGGCGCCAGTCCGGCAAAGCGTTCCGCTTCCGTCAGCGACGGAAACGGAACGAAGTGCATCACGATTCCCGTCGCGAACCACATCGCAAACAGCAGGCAGAACGCGATCCCGAGCCATCGATGCAGCAGGACGATCACGCTCATCATGGTCAGCATCCTACCATTTGAACGCAGCCGAGATCTCATAGGTGCGCGGCGCGCCCAGGAGGATCTGGTCGGGATAGAACGGATCGCCCCAGATCGCATAACGCTTGTCGGCGATGTTGCGCACGCGGAAGGTCAGGCGGGCCTGGTCGACCGCATCGAACACCGTTTTGGGGATGTCGACGAAGGCGTAGACGTCCGCGACGGTGTAGGCCTTCATCGTCACGACGTTGGCATCGGTGTTGTAGCGGTCGCCGACATGGCGGCCGGTGATGCCGAGCTCCACCGGCCAGGGCGTGAAGAGGCGCCAGGAGGCACCGGCGTTCGCGACGATGCGCGGCACATTCGGCGGCGTATTGCCGGAGAACGAGCCGCCGACAAAATTGTAATCGGCATAGCGCGCATCGACATAGGCGATGTTGCCCCAGAGACGCAGAGGCTCGATCGGCCGCACGGATGCCGCCAGCTCCACACCCTTCGACTCCTGCCGCCCGGCGAGGTTGAGCTGCATGCCGCCGGCCGCGGCATAGACGTTCTTGCGCAGGATGTCATAGGCCGAGAACGACCACTCTGCCCGGTTGTCCCAGAACAGGTGCTTGACGCCGGTCTCATAGGTGCGCGCAGTGGTCAGGTTGAGCGGATCGGTCGGACTGAGCAGGAAGATGTTGTTGGCTGCGATGTCGGCGCCGGTGGCGTACTGGCTGAAGAAGGTCAGACCCGGAACGGCTTCCCACGTGTAACCGATACGCCCCGTTGTCGGGACCCAGGATTTCGAGAACGGGAAGTTCGCGTTCTCCAGCCCGGTCTTGTCGGTCGAGTTGCGGTCGAGCCCGATATGCTCGACGCGGAGGCCGCCGACCAGCGCGAAGCTGCGCGTCAACTTCAGCCGGTCCTCGAACGACAGTGCCTCGTTGTCGATGCGGGCGGTCTGCTGCTTGGTCGTGAGCAGGCCGTAATAGCCGCGGTCGGGATTGACCAGGGAGACATCGTCGTTCGGGAAGTTTGCCGCGCCCGGCCTGACGAAGTCGAGATAACTCGACGAAAGCGTCGTGACCAAGCGGTTGTCGAAGCCGGCGATGTTGGCATCCCAGATCAAGTCGGTGATGTTGCCGGCAAGGCGCTGGCTGTGCGCGACATAGAAGCGCTCGCGATACACCCTGTTCGTCGTGGAGTCGAACGCCTCAACTTCATTGTTGAACCAGGTGCGTTCTGCACCATAACCATAGGCCTGGCTTTTCAGCGTCAGGTCAGGCGCAAGCCTCAGCTCGAAGCCACCGCGCAGCCACACCTCCTGCGCCACGTTTCGATTGTCGAGGACGTTGTAGTTGGTGTTGAAAGTGCGGTCGTCGATGGTGACAGCCCCAAGATCAGTCCTGTTGAAGTAATTGCCCGAAACGATCCCCGTCGTCGCATGCGAGCCGCTGAAGGCGATCGGCACCAGCGGTGCACCCCAATAGGCTTTCGAACGGTCTTCCCGATACTCGATCGCGCCCCAGATCTTGAGACTGTCCGAAATGCGGTAGTTGAGCTGGCCGGAGACGTCGAGCGTCTTGGTGTTGGTGTCGTCGGCAAAGCCGTTGAGCGAAGCACGGCTGACATCGAAGCGATAGTCGAGTCCCGCTACGTTGGTGCTGCCGCCCGAACCGTAATGCGCGCCGAACGAGTTCAGCGAGTCCCAGGAGAAATCGGCTTCGTTCCGGATTGGTCCGGTGTGCGGCTGCTTGGTGACGGTGTTGATCGCGCCACCGGCGGCACCTTCGCCCGAGATCAGCGAGGCCGGGCCTTTCAGGAATTCCACTGCTTCGAGATTGGCCGTGTCCATGATCCGCGAAGTCATGTTCTGCGGGCCGATCTTGATGCCGTTGTAGAGCGTGTTGATCTGGCTATTGGTGAAGCCGCGCATCGAGAACGCCGCAGGCTCGGCCGGGTTATCCCCTGAGGTGACGCCGACGGCGCCCTGCGCAACCTCGGAAACAGTGCGATAGCCCTGCTCGCGCATAGTTTTCGCTGAAATCACCTCGACGGTGGCGGGGATCTCCCGCACGGTTAGACCAAGACGCGAGGCGCTCTCGGGGACAGCATTGGTGTTGAGCGGCGTTTGCGCCGCTGCGGTCGGTACGACAGGCTTGGGCGCTACGGATGCAGTCGCAGGCCGGCGCGCTGCTGCGCGGCGTGGGCTCTGCGCTTCCCGGGCGGCCGGCCTGGCCAGCTTCCGGGGACGAGCGGGCGATATCTCGACGGGCGGCAGAGGTTCGCGAACCTGCTGCGCCATCGCAGCGGGCAGATCAAGGACGGCAAGGGATGTGAGCGCAGCGGACGCAAGGAAATTGCGCAGCCGGATGGCATGGACGGAAAACATGGTTCAGACCTCGGTATGACGTCAGTGGCACGTCACAGCGAACGAGGTCTCACCTTGGCTTGTCAGCCTTCCGATGAAGCCGAATGTCTGTACTCCCCGACCGACATCTTCGCGTGTGACCACGGCTGACGGCAGGTCTCCTGGCTCGCGGGTCACTACCTTGCGTCGCCTTCCCGGGACCGAGATACCCAGTGGCTCGTGACGCAAGATTCGCCGCTTACAGTTGCGGGGGCAGCCACGGCATTGGGGACAAAGTCCCCGCACCGCATTCCCTTTTCATCCCCTCTCGGGGAAACCGTCACGAGCATCTAGGATTACGATCCAGACAGAGTCAATGTGCCAGCAGGCGTTATTGCCACAACGACCAACTTCCTTGGAGATAAGCATGGAAGGCGAGACCTTCCTCTGGCTGATACGGCATGCGCCCGTCGACGGGATCGCCGGGACGATCCATGCAGCCGATGCGCCGGCCGATCTCGGCGGTCGCGCGCAGTTGGAGGCGCTGCGGCAGCGTCTGCCGCAGAACGCCACGAGCTTTGCGAGCCCGTCGCGGCGCACGGTCGAGACGGCCCGCGTGCTGGGGCTAGAACCCGAGTTGGTGGGCGAATTCAGCGAGCAGGATTTCGGTGCCTGGACCGGTCGTCGGCATGACGATCTCGCAGCGACCGGAGGAGGCGCCTATGCGCAGTTCTGGAACGATCCGGCGCACGGACGGCCGCCGGGCGGCGAAAGCTTTGAGGATCAGGTCACGCGCGTCCGGCTGGGGCTCTCGCGGATCGGAGCCGGATCGGCCACGCTCGTCGTGCATTCCGGCACCATCCGCGCGGCGCTGTGCATTTCGCTGGATCTGACGCCTCAAGCGGCCCTGCGCTTTGTCATCGATCCGCTGTCGCTGACCCGGATCGACCGGCTCACGACCGGCTGGCGCGTCGTCTCCGTCAACCAGCGGATGCTTTGATCAGGCCGGACGATCCGGCACATTGGCCTGCGCAAAGGTCGCCATGCCGTTGTGGAGAGCGCAGGCGGATCGCACCAATGGCAGCGCGATGGCCCCGCCCGATCCTTCGCCGAGCCTGAGATCGAGGCTGATCAGCGGTTGCACGTTCAGCGCGCGCAGCACCAGCCGGTGCCCCTGCTCCGCCGATTGATGCGATGACAACAAGAATGGCTGGCAAGAGGGGTTGAGCCGCGTCGCCGCCAGCGCCGCCACCGACACGATGAAGCCATCGAGCAGCACAGGGATGCGGCGCTGCGCAGCCGCAATGATGGCGCCGCAGATGGCTGCGATTTCGAGGCCGCCGACGGCGCACAAGATTTTCTCGGGCGAAGCGCCCGCAACGCCATGGTGTGCAATCGCAGCGTTGATCACCCGCGCCTTGTGCGCACGGCCGGCCGCGTCGACGCCGGTTCCGCTGCCCGCGATCTCCTCGGCACCCATGCCGAGCAGGCTCGCCGCAATCGCCGCCGATGTCGTGGTATTGCCGATGCCCATCTCACCGAAGATCAGGAGATCGGGCTTGCTGGCCGCGGCGCGAGCAACTGCGCGCTGACCGGCTTCGAAGGCAAACGCCAGCTCCGCGGGGGTGAGCGCAGCTTCGACGCTGAAATCCCGCGTGCCGCTACGCGGCTTGTCGGTAACGATTCCCGCCATCTCCTGCTGCGCCAGCGTGCCGGCGTCGACGACCTCCAGGTTTGATCCCAGTTCACGCGCAAGCACCGAGATCGCGGCGCCGCCGGAGGCAAAATTCGCCAGCATCGCGATGGTCACTTGTTGCGGATAGGCCGAGACGCCCTGCGCGACAATGCCGTGATCGCCGGCGAAGATGATGATCGGCACCCGCGCCGCGCGCGGCTGCTCAGTTGCTTGCAGGCCCGCAAGCTCGATCGCGAGCTGCTCGAGCCGTCCGAGCGCGCCGGCCGGTTTCGTCAATTGCGCCTGCCGCGCGACCGCCGCCTCGCGATGGACTGCCGAAATATCGGGGCACTGTTGGTAGACCCATTCGGGGAGCATGTTGCCTCGCTTGCCTTACGGCCTGCGCTTGAGGATGTAACTGTCCATGATCCAGCCATGCCGCTCGCGCGCCTCTTGCCGCACGGCGACGATACGCGGGCCGATCTCGGCCAGCACGCCGGACATGATGACCTGATCCGGCATGCCGAGATAGGCGCCCCACCAGATGTGAAGCCCTTCCGGATCGAGCGACTGGAACGCCGTGCCGCCGTCGAGCATCACCACCACGGTATCGACACCTTGCGGCCAGCCGCCATCGCGCAAGCGGCGGCCCGTCGTCACCAGGAATGGCTCGCCGATATCATTGAGCGGTAGCGCATGCGCCGCGCACAGCGCCTGGATCGAGGTGATGCCGGGCACGACCTCGATCTCAGGCAAGGGATTGAGCCGCCGCGCAATGCGCAGCGAAGAATCATAAAGCGATGGATCGCCCCAGATCAGCAGCGCGACCTTGCCGTCAGCTTCGAGATGATCTGCGATGGCCTGCGACCAGGTCTCGGCCACGGCATCGTGCCAATCGTCCACGCCCTTGCGGTAGTCCGCTTCAGCCGCATCGCGCACGGGAAGATCGAACTCGGCGATGCGCGTCGTGTCGCTGGTGAGCACATCCGCGCAGATCGTCCGCCTGAGATCGGCGAGATCGGATTTTGCGGTCCCCTTGCGGGGGATCAGGACGAGATCGGCCGCGTTGATCGCAGCGATCGCGGCGCGCGTCAGCTGCTCGGGATTGCCGCAACCGATGCCTATCAGGGAGAGCGTGAACATCGAGGCTGCGAAGGGCGACCATGACAGCCGCCCATTCGCTTGTCTCTCAGGCCGCGCTATGCAAACGCGGGGTGACGAGGCCGGGCGCGGTGACGCCGCGCAACGACTTTGCCAGCGCCAGCACGCCGAGATCGGCGAGCGGCTCGATCACGATGACCAGCGCGTAGGACGCCGCGAACGTCGCGATGTTGGCGAGGTTGGTCGCGCCGAAGCCGGAGCCATAGAGCGCCCAGAACGCCACCCAGGCGATGACGCCGAACTGATACGTCGTCGAAAGCGCCAGTGCCTGGCGGTACTTCAGATCGACATAGGCGGTGTTGCGCGAAATGATCCGCGTGGCGATCGCCTGGATCGCGAACAGCGGCACCAGGAGCGTGGTGACGTTCATGCCATATTGCGGCAGGTCGGGCGGCTCGAAGAAGATGCCCTGGAACAGCAGGCCGAACGCGAGGCCGAAGGCCGCTGGCGCAGCACCGAACAGCAGGAACAGGGTCGAGCCGAGGATGAAGTGCACTTCGGACACGCCGACCGGGAAGTGCGGCAGGATCTCGAAGAAGACGAACACGAGGCCCGTGGTGGCGAGCGTGCGCGCCGCGAACGACGTGATACCCTGCTCGCGCACGGTCTCGACCGCGAGCTTCAACGCAACGCCGCCGACGGCGATGCCGGTTGCGTAGCTCAACACGAGCTTGGCGTCCGAGACTAGTCCGGGTTCGATATGCATGGCTCAGATCCTTCTTGCCGTCACACCCGACGGCCGTGGCCTAAAAACGTGCAGGGCCGGTCTCCTGGCTCGCGGTTCACTGGGAGTCTCCGGCCTTCCCGAACCCTGCGGCCCAGTGGCTGATCGAAGTCCCTCACCGCTTACAGTCGCGGGGGCGGCTGGGGTTTTGGGCGCCGCAACTGGGTCCGCCCATCCCCATTCCCGATTATGCTCCGGCGCTTTGCGCCGCGTCGAGCACCATGCCTCTCCTGTGTGCCTCTTTCGCAAGCCGGGCGTCAAGGGGCGAAGGGCGGCCGAGGCCGTCATGACGGATATTCCCCCGCCAGCGCGCCGAACAGGATCACGGCCGCCGTGGAGGCCGCCCCGCCCCGCGCAAGCTGCTCGGCAAGCTCCGAAATGGTGGTGCGGACCAATCGTTCATCGGGACGGCCGAGGGATTCGGCGAACAAGGCCGGCGTGGTTGGGGAGAGCCCATGCCCTATCAATTTTGCGACAAGCGCCGGAAACGTGCGGCGGCCCATATAGACCACGGTCGTCGCCTCCGGATCCGCCAGCGCCGCCCAGTTGAGGTCTGGCGGCAGCTCGCCCGTGACGTCCGCGCCGGTGATGAACTGCACCCGGCGCGAGGTATAGCGCCGGGTCAGGGGAATCCCGGCCTGGGCCGCAGCGACGCAGGCCGTGGTGACGCCCGGAATGATCTCATAGCCGATGCCCGCTTCGCGGAGCGTCTCGAGCTCCTCCTCGAGCCGGCCGAAGATACCGGCATCGCCCGACTTCAGGCGAACCACGCGCACACCGGTTGCGGCGTAGTCGACCAGGAGGCGGTTAACGTGGTGCTGCTTGGTCGAAGGCCGCCTTGCCCGCTTTCCCACCGCGACGAGATTGGCGCCGGGACGGGCCAGATCGAGGATCGCGCCCGAAGCAAGATCATCATAGAGCACGACGTCGGCCTCGCGCAGCCGCGCGGCACCCTTGAGCGTGAGGAGCTCGGGATCGCCGGGGCCGGCGGAGACGAAGGAGACAAAACCGCTCACCGGTCCTCCGCGATCAGATGAAAGAACGTGCCGGTGGCTTGTCCCCGCCGCGAGCCGGTCTCGATGATGACCGCACCTGTCGCGTCGTGCACGACCGCTAGCGGCGTGTCGGGCTGCGCGAGGATCGTCGAATAGTGGAATTCATGGCCACGCAGGCGTGCACCCGCCTGATGACCCGGCATCGGCGCTGTGAGTTCGGCCAAGCGATAGCCCAGATGCATGCGGCGTTTGGCAAAGCTCGTCTCCAGGCCGAGCAAGCCCGTCATCTCGTGGCGGATACCGTCGGCGTCGGTCAAAGCGGTACCCAGCACCATATAGCCTCCGCATTCGCCGTGCACCGGCCGCGTCGCTGCGAAGGCGCGTAATCCGCTGCGGAAGCGCGCATTGGCCGCGATCTTCCCGGCTTGGAGCTCGGGATAACCGCCGGGCAGCCAGCACACATCGGCGCCCGGATCAGGACCTTCGTCAGCCAGCGGCGAGAATGTCGATATCTCCGCACCCGCCGCGCGCCACGCTTCCAGCATATGCGGATAGACGAAGGAGAACGCAGCGTCACGGGCAAGCGCAATGCGCTGGCCGGGCGGCGTCGCGTTCACGCCGCTTGCGGCAGGTTGCGGCGACCAGCTGGCAGCCGATTGCAGCACCGCATCGAGATCGACATGCTCGGCGACGAAGCGGGCGGCCTCGTCGATCAACTTGCCGATCTCCGCTTGCTCCTCGGCCTGCACCAGTCCGAGATGCCGCTTCGGCAGGCTGATCTCGGCATGGCGCGGCAGCGCGCCGAACACGGCAATGCCGGCATCCAGCAGCGCACGCCGCACGAGGGCTTCATGGCGCGGGCTGGCAACGCGATTGAGCACGACGCCTGCAAGGCGCACGCCGGGACGATAGTCGCGAAGGCCTGCGGCGATGGCTGCCGCCGTCTGTGCCTGTCCCGAGGGATCGATCACCAGCAGCACCGGCCAGTCCAGCATCTCTGCAATGTCGGCGGTCGCCCCGGTACCGCAGACGCCCCGCGCGGCGACGCCGTCGAACAGGCCCATCGAGCCTTCGGCCAGCACGACATCGGCGTCAGTGCCGCGGCTGACGAGATGCGAGATCGTCCCGCGATCCATCGCCCAGCTGTCGACATTGACGGAGGCGCGTCCCGTAGCGGCCGCATGAAACGCAGGGTCGATATAGTCAGGCCCGCTCTTGAAGCACTGCACCCGCAATCCGCTATTGCGCCAAGCGCGAGCGAGCGCCAGCGTCAGCGTCGTCTTGCCGACGCCCGAGGCCGGCGCGGAGATGACGAGCCCTGCCGCCATCACGACACCTCCGGAAAACGCGGCTCTGCGCCCACGGGGCGATAGCGGCGGTCATAATCGGCGGCATAGAGACGGCTCTCGGAAAAATCCGCCGAGCCCAGCGTCTTGCCGACCAGGATCAATGCGGTGCGCTCCATCTCGCCGCCGACAGCGGCGTCGAGCGTTGCCAACGTGGCGCGGACGATGCGCTGGTCGGGCCAGCTCGCACGCCAGACGATCGCGACCGGGCAATCCGCGCCGTAATGCGGCGTCAGCTCGGCGACAATCTTGTCGAGCAAATGGATCGACAAATGGATCGCGAGCACCGCGCCGGTGGCGGCGAAGGCGGCGAGCTTCTCGCCTTCGGGCATTGCACTGGCACGGCCCGGCGTGCGCGTCAGCACCACGGTCTGGGCAAGGCCGGGCAGCGTCAGCTCGGCCTCCAATGCGGCTGCGGCGGCCGAGAAGGACGGCACGCCGGGCGTGACGGTGTAGGGAATGCCGAGCGCGCGCAGGCGGCGGAGCTGCTCACCCATCGCCGACCAGATCGAGAGGTCGCCCGAATGCAGCCGCGCGATGTCTTTGCCGTCAGCATGCGCGGCAGCGATCTCCGCGACGATCTCGTCGAGCGACAGCGGCGCGGTGTTGACGATGCGCGCGCCGGGCGGGCAATGCGCCAGCACGCCCTCCGGCACCAGCGAGCCGGCATAGAGGCAGACCGGGCACGTGGCGATCAGATCGCGGCCGCGCAGTGTCAGCAAATCGGGAGCGCCCGGTCCGGCGCCGATGAAATGCACCGTCATGCGCCGTCTCCTTCCGCGATCGCCGCGGTCGCGGTGCGATCCTGCGAGACCACCCGCGTCGCGATCAGTCGCGCGCGAGGTCCAGCTGCCACGAGCGCTGCGGCCTCGGCGACCGATCCCGTCCCGAACTTTTCTGCGACGAGTTCTGACTGTGTCGGCGTATCGATGCCGGCCAGCATTTCGGCGGCGATCGCCTTGATCGGCACGCCGCATTCATGCGCGAGCTGCTTCAGCACCTCCGCGTCGGCCTTGTCGCTGACAGTCGCCACCGCTGCGAGGCCCTCGGCACCACCGGCCGCCAGAAGCGCCTCGCGCAACGAAGCCAGCGTGACGCCCCGCTTGAATCCGAGCCCGGCGACCTTCATCGGACCGCACTCCATTGCACCACCGGCCGCGCCGCTTCCCAGGACCGGTAGCGGCCGAGCGGAGCGGCATGTGCGATCTCGACCCGCATCAAGTCGCCACCATGGCGCTGGTGCAGCTCACCGAGCAGCGCTTCCGTCTCCAGCGTCACCGCATGCGCAACGAGTCGCGTTCCGGGCGCGAGGCGCGACCAGGCGGCGTCGAACATCGCGACGTCGAGACCGCCACCGATGAAGACGGCATCCGGCACTTCCAGCGCAACCAGAGCTTCGGGCGCCTTTCCCGTGATGACTGTGATCCGATGTGCCAACCCGAACGCCGCAGCATTGTTGCGAATGTTCGCGGCACGATCCTCGCGCGCCTCGATCGCGATCACCGTACCGCCGCACAGCGCCCACTCAACCGAGATCGAGCCCGAACCGGCGCCGATGTCCCACAGCCGGTCACCGGGACGCGGCGCCAGCGCCGAAAGCGCGAGCGCACGGACCGGATGCTTGGTGATCTGGCCGTCATGGACGAAGAAATCGTCTGATAGTCCCGAGCTGCGAGGAAGGCCCTGCATGCCCGCCGCCTCAACGGCCACTGCAACCAGGCTCTCGGCAAGATCACCCGCAAAGCTATCGGCGCGATGCTCGTTGATACTTTCGCGCGGTCCGCCGAGCGCGGCGAGCGTCCAGAATGACGAGGCACCCCAACCGCGCGCCGTCAGCCATTTCGCGAGATCGCCGGCCGCCTTGCCGTCGCGTACGAGACAAATAATGCGCGCACCTCGCGCCAGATGCGGCACGAGACGCTCGAATGGTGCGGCGTGGAGACCGAGACAGGCAATTGCTTCGAGGCGCCAGCCTAGTCGCGCGGCGGCTAGCGAGAAGGTCGACGGCGCGGAATGCGCAATCCACTCGCCGGCATCGAGCTTCTCGGCAAGGCCCGCGCCAGCGCCGTACCAGAACGGATCGCCGGAGGCGAGCACCGCCGTCGGGCGGCCGCGGCGGCTCAGCACGACATCTGCATCGAACGGCACGGGCCATGGGCGACCCCGGCTGGTCACACCGGCAAGCGCGAGGTGCCGTTCCCCGCCGAAGACGGTTTCAGCATTGGCAAGCGCCTTTCGGCTTGCTTCGGACAGCCCGGCAAGGCCATCTTCGCCGATACCGATAATGGTCAGCCAGGGATCAGCCATGACGCGCGCGCTCGTTCTGGGCGGAACGGCCGATGCAAGCCTGCTTGCGGCGGAGATTGCGCGCGCAGGCATCGATGCCGTCTATTCCTATGGCGGCCGCACCCGTGCACCTGCCAATCAGCCGCTGCCGACCCGGATCGGCGGTTTTGGCGGCGTCAGCGGACTTGCTGACTACGTTCGCCGTGAAGGTATCACGCATGTGGTCGATGCGACGCACCCCTTCGCGGCCGGGATGAGCCGCAACGCGGTTGAGGCGTGCGCGGAAACCGGAACGCCGCTGATCGCTCTTGAGCGTGCGCCATGGACCAAGATTCCCGGCGACAACTGGATCGAGGTCGCAGATGTCAACGCAGCCGTCGCCGCGCTGCCCGACGCGCCGGCAAACATATTCCTCGCCATCGGCCGCCAGCACATCGCACCATTCGCGGCCAAGCCGCAGCACGCCTATACGCTGAGATTCGTTGATCCGCCCGAAGCGCCTCGGCCCTTCGCCGCGGACGTCATCGTGTCGCGTGGGCCGTTCACGCTTGAGGGCGAGCTGGAAATGATGCGCGCGCGAGGTATCACCCGGATCGTCGCCCGCAATTCGGGCGGCGACGGCGCGCGCGCCAAGATCGACGCAGCCCGGATGCTGGCCCTGCCCGTGATCGTGATCTCGCGGCCGGAACTCCCCGAGCGCCAACGGGTGGAGAGCGTGGCCGAGATCATGGCGTGGCTCGGTCATCGCACCTGCCTCGGCGCATAGACCCAGCGGCCGACGCGGCGGGTCTGCGAATTACCGACTATCACCAGCGTGCGCATGTCGGCCATCTCCGGCGTCGCCTCGTTCAGCCTGACGGTCTCGATGTTTTCGTCAGCAGCGCTGATGGCACGCGCGAAGATCACGAGGCGCTCGCCGCAGCCGGCCTCGTTCAGCACCGCAAGCGCACGGCCAAACCCTTCCGGCCGGTTCGCCGAGCGCGGATTGTACATCGCAATGGCAAAATCGGCATCCGCCGCGAGCCGCAGGCGCTTCTCGATCACGGCCCACGGCTTGAGATTGTCCGACAGGTTGATCGCACAGAAATCATGGCCAAGCGGCGCGCCGGCGCGCGCGGCAGCCGCCAGCATCGCAGTGATGCCGGGCAGCACACGGATCGGCAGCTCCTGCCATTGCGGCGCCTGTTCGAGCGCCTCGAACACGGCGGAGGCCATCGCGAAGACGCCGGGATCGCCGGAGGACACGACGACGACCTGGCCGCCTTCGGCCGCGAGCCGCAGCGCCTCGCTCGCACGCTGCAGCTCTTCGCGATTGTCGGACGGATGCAGCTTGAGCCCCGGCCGCGGTGGCACCCGCGCGACATAGGGCGCGTAGCCCAGAATGTCGGTCGCGGCGGCAAGCGCGGCGGAGACCTCGGGCGTCACCAGCGCATCACTGCCCGGCCCAAGACCCGCAATGGTCAGGGTTCCCGTCATTCGGCGGCGTCCGGATGCCGGCCCTTGCCGTGCACGAGCACGATCGCGAAATAGGGACAGTCGGCGGCATCGATCTCCGCGAGCCGCACCACGCGCTCTCCCGGCATGGTGCCGCGCTCGACCAACCAGGCATCGTCCAGCCGTCCGGCGGCAGCGAGCGCGCGGCGCACCTTTGCGAGATTGCGCCCGGTCTTCATGATCACAAGTGCATCGGAATCGCGCATGCGGCGTGCAAGCTCGTCCTCGGCGAGCGTGCCCATCAGCACCGTCGTCACGTCGTCGCCGAGCGCGATCGGCTGTCCCACGCCATTCCAGCAACCGACCATGCCGGGAATGCCCGCGATCACCACGATCTCGACGCGGGTTTGCAGGCGCGTGTGCAGATGCATGAAAGAGCCGTAGAAGTAAGGATCGCCCTCGCAGAGCACGACGACATCGACCCCGCGCGCCAGCCGCGCCAGGCGCTCCGCCCATTCGTCGTAGAAACCGGAAAGCAGCTGGACATATTCAGGCGCGTCGAAGGCGATCTCGGTCGTAACAGGATATTCCATGGGATATTCGGTGACGTCGGCAGCCAGCATGCCCTCGACGATGCGGCGCGCCTGGCCGGGCCGGCCCTTCTTGCGAAAATAGGCAACGTGTTTCGCGCCGCGCACCATGCGGTCGGCACGCACGCTCATCAGATCGGGATCACCGGGGCCGAGACCGCAGCAGATGATGCGTCCCATCGCTATTCGCTCCGGCTCGCCAGCGCGTTCACGGCGGCGACCGTGATCGCGGAACCGCCGAGGCGGCCCTCGACCGCGAGCGCCGGCGCCGGCGGATCGGCCATCAGCGCAGCCTTGGATTCGGTGGCGCCGACGAAGCCCACGGGACAGCCGATGATCGCCGCTGGCCGGGGACAGTCGCGGTGCTCCAGCATGTTGAGCAGATGAAACAATGCGGTCGGCGCGTTGCCGATCGCCACGATCGCGCCATCGAGATGCGGGCGCCACAATTCGAGAGCCGCAGCCGAACGGGTGTTGCGCATGGATTGCGCGAGCGCGGGAACGGTCTCGTCGCCCAACGTGCAGATGACAGCATTGGCCGCGGGAAGCCGCGCGCGCGTAATTCCTTCGGAGACCATGCGCGCGTCGCACAGGATCGGTGCGCCCTTCTGCAGGGCCGCGCGCGCGGCTGTCGCCATGCCGGGCGTGAAGCGGATATGCGCCTCCAGGCCGACCATGCCGGCGGCATGGATCATCCGCACCACCACCTGTTCCTCGTCCGGCGAAAAGCGCGCAAGATCCGTCTCAGCCCGGATAGTGGCGAAGGATTGCCGATAGATCGCAGCGCCGTCGGTCTCGTAGAGATGCGGCATCAATGCCCTCCCATCAGAATGGAGGGATCTCTGACGATATCGTCGCGGCTCAGCCCCCGCAGGATGGGCTCATCGCGTGTCGACCCAGCGCGCACGAGATCGAAGCCTGCGCCGGTCGCGACCAGAGTGATGGCGGCCGCACCGGAATGGGCGCAGCCCTTGGCGCAACCAGAGACGTGGAGCCGTGCGGCCGCGCCGATGTTCGGAGCCAGGGCCGCGGCCAGACCGCGGGTATCGGCATGCGCCTCGCGACAGCGTGGCGCGCCGCTGCAGGCTATCACGCGTAGCGCAGGATCGTAGGCCTCGGTGATCAGGCCAGTCGCGTTCGGCATCACCCGCTTGCCTTCGCTCAAAACCATCCGCCACGGCGTCATGCGCAGCGCATGTCCGAAACCGGCGAACTGGTCGAGCGTCGCATGCGCCATCTGTCCGAAGGCGACGCCGACCATCGCACCTTGCGAATAGAGGCCTGGACGCGCCGCGGCCATGATCGGCGCCGGCTCGGCATCGCCGAGCAATGCCGCCGGCAGGGTCGCACCGGCCAGATGCGCCGCCATCCGCCCTCGCCCGCCCCTGGCGCCGCCTGAGATCACGAACCAGTTGGCGAGCGCGAGCGCGGTGGTCACGGCTTCGCCGCGCACGACGGAGCGGCCGAGTTTGTCGCCATCGGCCCGCACCAGCAGTCCGCCCGATCGATCGCGCTCCATTCGTACGTCCGCGGAATCGCCCGCAAGCACACGTGAGGTGCCGTCATCAATGGCGAAGCCGAACTTGGTTGGAAGTTCGAGCTTGCTGTCAGCGAGCGCCTCCTCAAGCTCGGCGGCGAGCGATTGTGTCGCGTCTCCGGCACGCCAGAACGGCGTCACAAGAATGTTGCGACGGGATTCGGTGTCAGCGTCGGGGTCGAGCAGCGCCAGTTCCGAAAGGCCGTCGAGCAGCAGCCTGTGGCTGGTGTCGCTGACGCCCCTGATCTGGAGATTGGCCCGACTGGTCACGTCGATCAGGCCGTTGCCATGGCGTTCGGCGAGACGGGCCAGTCCAGAGATTTGTGCAGCATCGAGCCGTCCGCCGAACGGACGTACACGAACCACGAGCCCGTCGCCCGATTGCATCGGGCGCAGCGCGCCGGGACACCAGCCCTTGACCACGGAAGCGCTCATGATGCCTCCCGCAGCGCAGCCGCGATCGAATTGCGGCGCGTTCGCCAGAGCGAGGCCTCATGCAGGCGCGTGAAACAGGTCTCCATCGCGGCCAGCGCTGCCGGATTTTCGCGGGCCATGAAGGCGCGGACGTCGTCGTGGCCAAGCGTCGCATCGTAGTAGAGGTCGAACAGATGCGGCGGCACCGCGCCGGCCAGATGCGCGAAGGCCGCCATGTGCTCGAGCGTTGCCGTGATCTCGGCCGCCCCGCGAAAACCGTGGCGCATCATGCCGGCGATCCAGGCCGGGTTGGCCGCGCGCGCGCGGACCACGCGCGAAATTTCCTCGGTCAGCGTACGCGCATGCGGTTGCTCGGGTCGCGTCGTGTCGAGATGATAGAGCGATGGTCCTGCCGCGCCGAGATGCGCTGCGGCCGCCGCAATGCCGGCTTCATGGGCGGCATAGTCGGCCGCGAGCAGAAGATCGGTTTCCGGCAAATCTTGCACGTGCACGAAAGCATCGGCGGATGCGAGCCGCGATTCGATGCCGGCGCGATCGGGCTTGATCGCGCCGTCCGCGGAGAATGCCCAGGACGATGCCGAGAGCCACGCTTCGCCGGCGGATTCGCGCGTCTCGGGCGTGAAGGCATTCGGAATGGCCGACAGGCCGACGCCGTATTGTCCGGGGCGCGGCGCGAACACGCGCGACGTGCGATGGCGATACGGATTTTCATCGCCCTCGTCCTCGCGGGTCGCCAGCGCCTCGGAGGCGGCTTCGAACAATTGCGCGAGGCCGGCGAAGACATCGCGAAACAGGCCCGAGACACGCAGCGTGACGTCGATGCGGGGGCGGCCAAGCTCGGCCGGCGCGATGATGTCGTAGCCGGTCACACGGCCGGAGGCGTGATCCCAGCGCGGCGCAAGACCGGCCAGATGCAGCGCCATCGCAAACTCTTCGCCCGCAGTACGCATCGTCGCCGAGCCCCAGAGATCGACGACAAGGCCCTTCGGCCAGTCGCCGTGATCCTGCAGATGACGACGTAGCAATTCTTCCGCGAGCTTGATGCCTTGGGCATGCGCCGACGGCGTCGGCACCGCGCGCGGATCGACAGCAAAGAGATTGCGTCCGGTGGGCAGCACGTCCTGGCGCCCGCGATAGGGCGAACCTGACGGCCCCGGCGCGACACGCTGTCCTGCAAGCACGGCCCGCAGAGCGTCTCGTTCCGCGTCGCCGCAGGGTCCGCGGCCGAACACGTGCAGGCCGTCGCCGAACTGGCTTTCCTTGAGATCGCAGACGAAGCGGTCGATCCGCGGGATCGCTTCGGCCGGTGCGGCCGCAGCATCGAGGCCAAGATCGTCTTCGAGGCCAGCCGCGCGTGCCTCGTCACGGATCGCGGCGATCAAGCGTTGGCGGCGGGCGGGATCGAGGCCATCGGCAGTCGAATATTCATCGAGAAGCTGTTCGAGCCTGCGCAACCCGTCCGGCACCGCTGATGCTGCCAGTGGTGGCGGCAGATGGCCGATGGTGACGGCGCCGATGCGCCGTTTGGCCTGCGCGGCTTCGCCGGGATCGTTGACGATGAAGGGATAGATAACGGGCAAATCGCCGGTCAGGGCTTCCGGCCAGCACGTCTGCGACAGCGCCACTGATTTTCCGGGCAGCCATTCCAGCGTGCCATGCGCGCCCATGTGCACGACGGCATCACAGCCCTGCCCCCGCAGCCAGAGATAGAACGCGACATAGGCGTGGCGCGGCGTGCGGGCGAGATCGTGATAGTCGGAATCGCGCGTGGTCGCATCGCCACGCTCCGGCTGAACCGCGATGATCGATTGGCCGCACGCGATGGCCGCGAAATGAAACGCGCCGTCGCGGCAGCTTGGATCATCCTCCGGCGCGCCCCAGGCTTGCGCGAGATCATCCTGCAAGACTTGCGGAAGGCGCGAGAGCGCCGCGCGGTAATCGGCAATGCTCCAGCTCAAGGTCTGCTTGAGCAGCGTTTCGCCGAGTCCATGGACCGGCGCGACATCGAAGCCGGCCTCCGCGAGGTCGGACAGCAACGCTTCGACGGAAGCAAGCGCATCGAGACCGACCGCATGCGCGATCTGGTGCGGACGACCCGGATAGTTCGAGAGCACGAGCGCCAACCGCTTGCCGGCAGCCGGCTTCTCGGCAAGGCGCCGCCAGGCTGCAACATGCGCGGCGACGGCGTTCACGCGCTCTTCATCCGCGCGATGCGCAAGATGCGAGAATTGCAGATCGGGATCGCGCATCGCGGCCGATTTGAAGCTCACCACACCCGCGAACAGACGGCCGTCGACCTCGGGCAGCACAACATGCATCGCGAGATCGCCGGGCGACAGACCACGCAGCGACTCGGTCCAGTCCTCCCGCCGCACCGATGAGAGCGCGACCTGGAACACCGGACAGGATGCAGCATCGAACGGCGTCGTGCCGTCCTCGCCCATCGCCGAGAACGCCGTCGCATTGACGATCGCAGCCGGAGGGTTCTTCGCGAAATACGTCCCAAGCCAATCCGCAACGCCTGCAGCCTTCAGCGAGGTGACGAATACGCCATGCGCATCAAATCCCTTCTCGCGCAGCGCGGCAATCAGGGCATCGACCGGGGCGGTGTCCGCGGCGGTGAGATAGGAGCGATAGAACGTCACCAGCGCGCGCGGCTTCCCCTCGGAGGCCGACGGCGCCCCAATGACGCCCCGCCCGGGGTCGTAAAAACCCATCTCGGGAACGTTCATCTCGCCGATAACCGGCCCGGCATAGAGACCGGAGGCCAGCGCGAGCTGCGCGATCGCCGCTTGCGCCGCGACGGGGCCGCCGGTGTCGCAGAGCACCTTGAGCCGCCGCAGCGTCGAGACCGGCAAGGTCGAATATGCGTCCAGCCGCGTGTCGTCGCGGCCGTCGGCCGGCAGCACGGCCAGGACGATGCCGCGATCCTTCGCCAGTTGCTGCAGAGCCGCGAGCCCATACGCCCAATAGGACTCACCGCCGATCAGACGCACCAGAATGCCGCGCGCCCGCGACAACGTACGCTCGATATAGGTGTCGACCGAAAGCGGATGACGGAGCTCTGCGAGATTGACGAGCCGCAGCGACGGCAGAGTGTCGCGGCCGCGGCGCCAGCCGGCCGCGAACGCCGCAAGATCCGAATCCGAATACGAGAGCACCACGAGATCGGCCGGATCCTGGCCGATGTCCCTTGGCGTCGCGGTCTCCTCGAGACCGCGGCTCTCGCGGAAGACGACGTGCATCAGATACCGAGTCCCGCCTTGATCGCGGCTTCATCAATATTTCCGTGCTCGCCGATCACGACGAGCTTTGACTGCCTGTGACCAGCGCCCCAGGGCTTGTCGAACTGGTGGCGCACGCGTTCACCGACTGCTTGCAGCAGCAAGCGCATCGGCTTGCCCGCAACCGCGATGTAACCCTTGGCGCGCAGCACGTTTTGCTCGCGCGCGAGACGCTGGACCGACGCGACCAGCGCATCGACATCGGCGACTTCAGGAAGATCGATCACGACCGAAGCAAAATCATCGTGCTCGTGCTCTTCCTCGCCGTCATGATGCGAGGGGCGCGCAGCAAGATCATTCTCGGCGGCAGCGCCGAGACCGAGGATGAGGCGCGCGTCGATCGCGCCATCGGTCACCGGCAACATCGGCACGCGGCGCGGCATCTCGGCGGTGATCGCCGCCTTGGCCGCTTCGAGGCCTGCCGCGCCCGCAAGATCCGCCTTGGTCAGCAGCACGATGTCCGCGCAGGCGATCTGGTCCTCGAACACCTCCGACAGCGGCGTCTCGTGATCGAGATTTTTGTCCGCCGCGCGCTGCGCTTCGACAGCAATCGGGTCGGGCGCGAAGCGACCAGCGGCGACAGCTTCGGCATCGGCCAGCGCGATTACGCCGTCGACCGTGATGCGCGAACGGATCTCCGGCCAGTCAAATGCCTTCAGCAACGGCTTTGGCAGCGCCAGGCCCGAGGTTTCGATCAGGATGTGATCGGGCCTTACCGGCCGCGACAGCAACTTCTCCATGGTCGGAATGAAATCGTCGGCAACGGTGCAGCAGATGCAGCCATTGGCGAGCTCGATGATGTTCTCTTCCGGACAATTGGCGTCGGCACAGGATTTCAGGATCTCGCCGTCAACGCCCTGGCTGCCGAACTCGTTGACGAGCACCGCAAGCTTCTTGCCGTTGGCGTTGGCGAGCAGATGCTGGATCAGCGTCGTCTTGCCGGAGCCGAGAAATCCCGTGACCACCGTGACCGGGACTTTTGCGAGCGAATTCATTCGGCGGCCTCCGGCACGACGGCCATGGGGGGAATGCGGGCAAGCGATTGCTTGCGGAAGATCTCGGGACGGCTGCGCCAGGGCACGAGGCCGTCGGGCGCGGCGGCATAGGCGGCGGCGCCCGCGACCACGTCGGGCGCATTCGCATCCGACAGGCGACCATAGACATAAGACCAGCGGCCGGGCGCGCTGAGCGCGACCGAGCAGCCTTGGCTGCATGCAGACAGGCATTCGACCGGAACTACATTGACGCCGTCGGGCACGCCGGCATCGAGGATCGCACCATGCAGGCGCTTGCCGGGTGTCGCCTCGCCTTCGCCGAGCGTCTCCCCGGCACGGCAGGTGATGCAGACGTGAAGTGTGACGGTCATCGCCTCTTCCAGAATAAACGGCGGGAAGCGAAGAGGCGCACGAACCATTCTTGCGAAGGCCCGCTTCCCCGTCGCGGAACACCCCGTCCGCCGGTCCAAAATCGTCCGCGCTGGCAGGTCTCCCGGCTTCCGGAGCAGGGTTTCCCCTTCGATCCCCGCCTTCCCGATCCCCAAGGGGGGTCAGTGGCTTCGGGCATCTCTCCGGTCACGGTCGCGGGGGCGGCTGCATTTTGGAACCAAATCTTGCCGATTCGGACCCTATCGCATTCCCTCTTCGCCTGTCGTAGGACAGGAACCAACGCCGGGCCACCATTTGCCCCCGGCCGCCTCTTGTCAAGCCGAAGGACCCCGTCCGATGACGCCCGAACCGGATACCCAAACGGTCGACGAGACCGATGCCCGCCACGCCTCGAAAATGGCGAAGAAGAAGGTCGCCCGCGACAAGATCATGGCGACCAAGAGCGGTGAAAAGGGCCTCATCATCGTCCACACCGGCGCCGGCAAGGGCAAGTCCTCCTCCGCCTTCGGCATGATCGTCCGCTGCGTCGCCCATGGCTTCCCCTGCGCGGTCGTGCAATTCATCAAGGGCGCCTGGGACACCGGCGAGCGTCGCATGCTCACCGGCCATTTCGGCGACCTCTGCCAGTTCCACGCCATGGGCGAAGGCTTCACCTGGGAGACGCAGGACCGCGCCCGCGACATCGCCGCAGCGCGCGCCGGCTGGGAGAAGGCCAAGGAGCTGATTCTCGACCACAACCTGCGCATGGTCGTGCTCGACGAGATCAACATCGCGCTGCGCTACGACTATCTCGACATCGCCGAGGTCGTCGATTTTCTGGCTACGCAGAAGCCGCCGATGACGCATGTCGTGCTCACGGGACGCAACGCCAAGGACGAGCTGATCGAGATCGCCGACCTCGTCACCGAGATGACGCTGGTCAAGCATCCCTTCCGCTCCGGCATCAAGGCGCAAGCCGGCGTCGAGTTCTGAGAAACTCGCGATGGCGCGCGCATTGATGATCCAGGGGGCCGGCTCGGACGTGGGCAAGTCGCTCATCGTCGCCGGCCTCGCGCGCGCCTTCACGCGACGCGGCCTGCGCGTGCTCCCGTTCAAGCCGCAGAACATGTCGAACAATGCGGCCGTGACCGTCGACGGCGGCGAGATCGGCCGCGCCCAGGCGCTCCAGGCGCTCGCCGCCGGCGTCGAGCCGCACACCGACATGAACCCGGTGCTGCTGAAGCCCGAGACCGATGTCGGCGCGCAGGTGATCGTGCAGGGGAAACGCATCGCGACCGCGCGCGCGCGTGAATATGCGGCGATGAAGCCGTCATTGATGGGCGCCGTGCTGGAGAGCTTTGGGCGGCTGAAGGTGCGCGCCGATCTCGTGCTGGTCGAAGGCGCCGGCAGTCCGGCCGAGCTGAACTTACGCGAGGCCGACATCGCCAATATGGGTTTTGCACGCAAGGCCGACGTGCCGGTCGTGCTGGTTGGCGACATCGACCGCGGCGGCGTCATCGCGCAACTCGTCGGCATCAAGACGGTGATCGACCCGGACGATGCCGCGATGATCCAGGGTTTTGTCATCAACAAGTTCCGCGGCGATCCCACGCTGTTCGATGACGGCTACAAGCTGATCGAAGAAAAGACCACATGGCGCGGCTTTGGCGTGCTGCCCTGGTTCACGCGCGCCGGCGAGCTGCCGGCGGAGGACGCGTTGGGCCTGAGCGATGCGCGCAAGCCGGGGCAATGCAAGATCGCATGTCTCGTGCTGTCGCGGATCGCCAATTTCGACGATCTCGATCCGCTAAAACTCGAACCTGGCGTCGATCTCTTGATGGTGCGGCCGGGCGAAGCCATCCCCGGCGACGTGAGGCTCGTCATCATTCCCGGCTCGAAATCCACCCGCGGCGACCTTGCCTTCCTGCGCGCGCAGGGCTGGGACATTGATCTCCTGGCGCATTACCGCAGAGGCGGCCATGTGCTCGGCCTCTGCGGCGGCTATCAGATGCTCGGAAACAGCGTCACTGACCCCGGTGGGATCGAGGGCCCTGCGGGCGACACCCCAGGTCTCGGACTTCTGGACGTGACAACGGTGATGAGCCCGCAGAAGACGCTGACCCGCGTCGCGGCCGTGCACGCCGCCACGGATCAGCCGATCGAGGCCTACGAAATCCACATCGGCCGCACCGACGGACCCGACCGCGCGTGCCCATTCGCAAAGCTGAACGGCGAACCGGAAGGCGCGATCTCGCGCGACGGACGCGTGCAGGGCAGCTATCTGCACGGCCTTTTCAGGTCGGATGATTTCCGCAAGGCGTTTTTGGCAAAGCTAGACATTCCCGCAGGCGACGAGCCGTATCACGCCAGGGTCGAGAGTGCGCTCGATGCCCTCGCCGATCACATCGAGCAACATCTCGACGTCGACGGCCTGCTCGCGCTAGCGCGCTAGAGCCTCGGCCAGGCGCGTCCATTCGGATTCGCTGCCCGGAAGCCCGAGGCGCAGCCATGTCGGCTCTCGCGCGAACACGCGCGACCAGATACGGCGACGCGCCAGCCTCTCCTGCGCGGCGAGCGCGTCGGGTGTCTCGTAGAGACGAAACAGTGGCGTCCCGCCAACGAGCGTCCAGCCTTGCGACTGCACCATGGCGTCGAGGCGAACGCAGTCTCGCGCGAGCCGCGCGGATGTGGCTTCCGCCCAGGCATCGTCACGCAGAGCGCGGCAGCCAATCGCGATCGCCGCTCCCGAGACCGGCCACGGCCCCGACATCGACGCGAGCCTGGCAATATCGGACTCATTGCCGAGCGCGAAGCCGAGCCGCAGGCCGGCAAGGCCATAGAACTTTCCGAAGGAGCGCAGGATCAGCAGCCCCGGCCGATCTGCTTCCGGCGCGAGCGACAGTTGCGGGTCCATATCGGCAAAACTCTCGTCGATGGCGAGACGGCCGACGCGCGGCAGCAGCTCCAGCAAATCCTTTGACGGATGGCACCGGCCGTCGGGATTATTGGGATTGACGACAATGGCGAGGTCCGCGCCGGCCAGCGCCTCGAGTGCGCTGACCTCTTCCACCTCCCAGCCCGCAGCCGAGAGGACCCCGGCATATTCGTTGTACGTCGGCGCGAGGATGCGCGCGCAGCCGGGTCGTGCGAATTGCGGCAGCAGTTGAATTGCGGCCTGTGCGCCGCCAAGCGCAACGACCGCCGCGCGGCTGCGGTAAGCGTGCCGCGCCGCCTGATGCAGCGCCTCGATCTCGGATCGCGACGGTAAGGCATTCCATGCGCGCGAGCTCACCTCGCCCACGGGATAAGGCAGGCGGTTGATCCCCGTCGACAGATCGATCCAGTCCTCGGCGCGACCGCCGAAACGCTGCTGGGCCAGATCGAGATTTCCACCGTGCTCGCGCATGCGCTGTTCTTTCACGCGAAGACTAGGATCGCAAGGATTCCGGCGAGCAGCAGCATGGCGCGGCGGTAAACCATCAGCCCCGCGCCGATGTCGGCGGCGAGCGGATCGCGCGCACCTTCATTCAGCCATGGCTCGTTCGTGGTGCTGCCGTGATAGATGCGCGGACCGCTGAGCCGCACACCAAGCGCGCCGGCCATGGCCGCTTCCGGCCAGCCGGCATTCGGCGAGCGATGACGGCGTGCATCCCGCATCATGCAAGACAACGCCTCGGATCGCTGTGGCGCAAGCAGCACGAACAGAAATCCGGTCAGCCGCGCCGGAATGAAATTGGCGACATCGTCGATGCGCGCCGCCGCCCAGCCGAAGGCTTCGTGCCGTTCGTTGCGATGACCGATCATGGAGTCCAGTGTGTTGATCGCCTTGTAGCCCAAGATGCCGGGCAGACCGAACAGCGCGCCCCAGAACACGGGTGCGACAATGCCGTCGGATGCATTCTCGGCGAGGCTCTCGATCGCCGCGCGCGCGATGCCGCCCTCGTCGAGCGTCAGGGGATCGCGGCCAACGATGCGCGAGACCGCGTCGCGTGCGGCGGCGATATCACCGGCCCGCATGGGATTTGCGACGGCAGCAACGTGGTCGAGCAAGGAGCGCAAGGCGACCAGCGGCCAGGCCAGGACGCCGACCAGCACGACCTGGATCCAGCCCAAGGGCAGCAAGGACTGAAGCGCCCAACCGAGCGCGACGGCGAGCGCGATCACGACGAGTGCGCCGGCAACGCCCGCGGCCCGGCGAAGCGCCGGCGGATCGGACGCGCGATTCCAGGCGCTGTCGATGGCAGAGATCAGCCGGCCCAGCCAAGTGACGGGATGGCCGATCCGCGCGAACAACCACGACGGCCAGCCCAACAGGGCATCCACCGCCATCGCCACGACCATCGCACCGGCAAAACCCACGCACGCCTCCTGTCCCGCCCCTGTTGCGCAAACCCCGGCCGGAGCGCAAGCCCCCGGCTGGCGGATTTCGGCTTTGTCTTTGCCCAAGTTTGGTGATTAGTGCTGGCCGACAGGAGACTTTATGGCCGTCATTTTGATCACCGGCGGAGCACGGTCGGGCAAGAGCAAGCGTGCGGAAATGCGCACGCGCGCCTTTCCCGGGCAGCCGGTCTATGTCGCAACGGCCCAGGCTCTCGATGCGGAAATGGAGGCGCGCATCGCCAAGCATCGCGCGCGCCGCGGAACCGACTGGATGGAACGCGAAGTGCCGCTCGATCTCGTGCCCGCGCTCGTCGCAACCGACGGCGGCGGCGCAAGGCTGGTCGATTGCCTGACGCTGTGGCTCTCCAACCTCATGCACGCGGGACGCGACTGGGAGCGGGAGATGACAGAGCTTGCCGGCTCCTTGCCCCGCCTGAAGAGCCCCGTCGTCTTCGTCACCAATGAAGTCGGCCTTGGTATCGTGCCCGACAACGCGTTGGCGCGCAGCTTTCACGATGCCGCCGGGATCATGAACCAGACCATCGCGGCGGTGGCCGACGAGGTCGAGTTCGTTGTCGCCGGCCTGCCGATGAAACTGAAATGACGCCGCGCGCCGAGCTTCTGCGGGACATCATCGCCGATCTCAGGATCGCGGCGTCCTTTGTCACGATCCTGCCGGTGGCATCGTCGAAGCCAGCGGGCGACGGGGCCATCGCGCGCGCGACCTGGGCGCTTCCCGTTGCGGGGCTGGCCGTCGGGCTTACCGGCGCTATGGTTTATGCGATCGCCAGCCGGTTCGGCCTGACACCGCACCTTGCCGCCCTGCTCGCGCTGGCCGCGACCGCCCTCATCACCGGCGCGCTGCATGAGGACGGCCTTGCCGATACTGCCGACGGGCTCGGCGGCGGCCGCACGCGCGAGCGCAAGCTCGAGATCATGCGCGACAGCCGGATCGGCACCTATGGCGTCTGCGCGCTGATCCTGTCGTTCGGCCTGCGCTGGAGCGCGCTCGCGGCGATCGCCAATCCGTGGGCCGTCATGCTCGCAATGTGCGCTGCGCACATCGCGGCCCGCGCGGGCGTGCCGGCCTTCATGTCGCAGGTCGCGCCTGCGCGACCTGACGGCTTGTCGGCAAGTGCGGGATCTCCGCCGGGCCGCAGCGTCGCCATCGCCATCGCTGTTGGAACGCTCGCGCTCGCCCTTACGCTCGGACCGGGCAAGGCGCTCGTCAGCCTGATCCTGCTCTCCCTCGCCGGCCTGATGCTGGCGCGACTTGCCATCCGCCAGATCGGCGGGCAAACCGGCGACATCCTCGGAGCGTTCGAGCAGAGCGGCGAAATCCTCATTCTACTGGTGGCGGCATCCTTCCGGATGGGAGGCTGATCATATGGTCGAGTTCGACGGCACCTTCCGTCAGCACTTGCGCGAACTATTCGTGTGGCGCCGCGACGTGCGCCGCTTCCGCAGCGATCCTTTGCAGGACGGCGCCATCGATCGCCTGATCGAGACGGCCTGTCTCTCACCCTCGGTCGGCCTCAGCCAGCCCTGGCGCTTCGTCATCGTCGATGACGCCGCACGGCGCCGAGCCGTGATCGACGACTTCAAAGCGTGCAACGCCGCCGCGCTGAATGCCTACGCCGGTGAGCGCGCAGCGCGCTATGCCACGCTGAAACTGTCGGGTCTCGAACAGGCCCCCGGCCACCTCGCCGTGTTCGCCGACAAGGCAAGCGACATCGGTCACGGCCTCGGCCGCGCAACGATGCCGGAGACGACGGAATATTCCGTGGTTGCGGCAATCACCGCGATGTGGCTCGCCGCGCGCGCCGAAGGCATCGGGCTTGGCTGGGTATCGATCCTCAATCCGGATCGCATCCACGCCATTCTCGACGTGCCTGATACCTGGAAGTTCATCGCCTATCTCTGCATCGGCTATCCCGAACTCGAATGCGACCAGCCCGAGCTGGAGCAGGCGAAATGGGAGCAGCGCCGCGGCGCGGAAGAATTCACGCTGCGGCGTTAAGCGCGTCCCATACGCCCTACGACTTGCTCCTGCCGGCAATTGCCGCCACCGGCGCGGGATTTTCCGGCTTCTGGAACATCAACAACGGCCGGAGAATGACGCGGCCATAGGCCTCGTAGTGGTTCTGGGTCGAGACGGCCATCTTCAGCGGGGTCGCGTAATTGGCCTCGAACGTCAGGAACGACGCATAGGTCCAGGAAAAGCCGACGCCGACCGAACCCAGCTCGGTGATGCCGGGAAATGTCGAATATACCGCGCCCCAGTCGGTGAAGATGTAGGTGTCAAATCCCCTGAGCCATGACGACCAATTGTAGTGCAGCTCGGCGTTGAAGTAATAGCCGCTGTCACCGGACGCCGAGTTGGAGGGATAACCGCGCACGGTGGTGGGGCCACCGATCGAAAAAATCTGGTCGCCCGGCAGCAGCTTCTCCTGCGTGTATTGCCAGCTCGCCAGCACATTGGTGCTGAAATTCGCCGGGCCTGCGGCGCTGGTCGCGATCAACGAGCCGGTATAGGTGTTGAACGCGCGGTTGTTGCCAAGCACATGGTCTTGCCACTCGATGTAGTTCACGGCCGGCGAGACAGTGATCGAATAGGTGTTGCCGGAATTGGTCACCGAGAGGCCCGCCGTGGCCTTGTCGTAATGATCCTGGGTCACGGCGACCGTGGCGAAGCGGCTGACCGTCTTGCCCTCGGTCTCCGCGGCGTTGAGCAGCACCAGCCAGTTCTGCGTCACCCAGACCGGTTGGCTGAAATTGACCGCGGCCTGGCTTGAGCGTCCGGTGACGTCGAGCGCGACGAACGGGCCCTGGATGATCTTGATCTTGCCTTCGGTGTAGCTGACACCGACGCGGCCACCCCAGGGATTGACCGGAACGCTGTAGGCGGCGTTGCCGTTGAGATTACCGTCGGAACGGACACCGTAGAAGGTCAGGCGGTCGTCGACGCCGAACAGACCGTGGCGCTTGTAGAAGGCCCCACCCTCCCAACGCCCGGTGTTTTCCGCGCCCTGATTGTCGGTGAAGAGCTGCAGGGTGTCGATCGGCGGCTCGATCACCGCGAACTGGAGATCGGTCAGGCCGAAGCTCGTGCCGGGCTGGAGCAGCGCCTTGATCTGCACGTCGTTGGTTCGGTTGAACCAGATCACATCGCGATTGAGTTGTGGAACGTCGAGGACCTCGCCTTCAGGCTCCTTCACGCGCTGAAGGATGTAGTCGGTGCGCGTCTGCTTGTTACCCTCGATGGTCGTCTTCTGGAGCCGGCCTTCGGTCAGCTTGACGCGGACGATGCCGCCCTTGGCATCCTGCTCGGGCAGCGTCGCTATGCCCGTGACGATGCCGCGCTCGGTGTAGATGGCATTGATGTCGGCGACGAGCTGCAACAGCGAGGCGATGTCGACGTTCTTGCCGACATACTTCTTCGCGATCTCGTCGAGCTCGGCCGGCGTGATGAACTTCGAGCCGTCGAACTCGACCTTGCGCAGGCGGAATTTGGGGCCGCCCGGCTTCAGGAGCTGGGACTTTTCCCGCTCACCGCCGATCACCGCCGGCCCGTTGAGCTTCGGCGGCGCGCTCTGCTGTTCGAGCTGCCGGCGCTGCCGGTCGACGTCGTTCTGGATCACGCCGGGATTGATCGAGGGCACCTGCGCGCGTGCGGGAGCGATGCAGCAAGCTGCCAGCCCAACCCCAAATGCTGCCCCCAGAATCCGCATTCCAAATCCCGTTACCATGCCTGTGCCAGACGGCCAATCGGCGGCCTCGCCGTCTCGACCGCCGCATCCTTCCAGCCCGTGCGCCCCACGCGCTGCCCCTGGCGGCGCAGCTTGCGCATGTCGTTCAGTCCTTCGATGTTGACGGCCGGGCCGGACCCGACGGTCTCGACCGGCCGCGGCGTCAGCAGCGCGTCGAGCCGCGCCTGGCCTGACAGACCGAGCAGGTAGAACGTCCCCCCGTCCTTCTTCGCGAGCCAGGTCTCGATGCTCTCCTTGCCCTCGCCGTCAACCGGGATGTTGCGCACCATGCTCGCGCCGGTGAAGTCGTTGCAGCAGGTGTGGGTCGGACCGTAGTTGGTGACGGTCGCCGAGACGTCGCCGGTGTAGAACACCACATAGGCGTTGCTGACATTGGCGTTGCCGACCTGGCTCATCGTGAACACGCCGCCCGGCTGATAAAGCTGGAGCGACGGCCCGTTCGTCGGTGCCGGCGAACGGTTGTCCAGCAGCACCTGCTGGGTGGCGGTGGTGAGCATGAGCTGGCCCGGCACATAGCCGTTCAGGATCGCCACGGAGTGCGCATCGGTCAGGAAGTTCGCGTCCACCACCCTGAACTGGTTGATGATGATGGTGTCCGGATCGATCGAGATGTTGGCGTATTTCGCGGTACCGCCATTGTAGCCGGTGATGTTCATGATCAGAGGAACCGACGGGTTCGAGCGGACCTGCTCGCCCTTGACGTCCATGGTATCGGCGGCGAGGTCGAGCTCCTTGACCACGCTGACCCAATTGATGGTCAGGTCGCCCGACGAAATCAGCTTGATCACATTGCCACTGATCCGGTCGAACGAGACCCCTCCGGCCACATCGAAATGCGTATCGCCGTTGGCGGAGATCGATCCGCCGCGGAGCGAGCCGGTGTCGGACTTGACGTCGATGCCGCCGGCATCGCCCGGGATTCCCGTCGTGGTCAGCTGCCTGAAGACGATGTCGTCCACGGCATGCAAGGTCTGCGTGCCGCCGCTGGTGGCGGTGCCGAGCGTGATCCCTCCAGCCGTCGCAGTGATGCCGAGCGTGCCGCCGACATTGAGATTGTCCCACCTGACAACGGTGCCCTGCAGAAGTGCGTTGCCGGTCGAAGCCGTGAGGTTATGACCGGTGTTCGCGCCCGCCGCGAGCAGTCTTGCCGAGCCGTTGGCCGAGACCGAACCCAGCGTCGTCACGCCGCCCGAGATCACCGTCTGCGCCAGGATGGAGCCGTTATCGGCCGTGACATTGATGTTGCCGACGTCGCCGCTGTAGCCGGTTGCCGCGAGCGACTTGAACGTCACGTTCTGGGTGGCGTGGACCGTCTGCGACCCGCTGCTGTCGGCGGTGCCGATGACGATGCTGCCGTTGTTCGCCACGGCGCTGAAGGAGCCGCTCGCGCCCGCCGCCGTGCCCGCCAGCACCTGGTCGAGCGTCAGGCCACCGGTGCCGAGGATGTCCACGCTGCCCTTGACCGCGGAGAGCAGGCTCGCCTCGGTGTCGGTCAGAGCCTTCAGGTAGATGCCGCCGGCACTCGTGCTTGCCGCCAGCCGCGCGGCGCTGAAGATGAACCGGCTTGTCGCGTTGCCGATGCCGTTGGATGCGCTCAGCGCGACTTCGGCGCCCGAGCCGGCGGCGACGAACTTGGTCTGACCATCGCCGTTGTCGATGATCGCCCCCAGCGAGGCGACGCCGCCGGCGGTGACGATGATCGAAGGCGCATTCGAGGCCGCCGCATAGGACAGCGACGAATTCAGCTGGCCGATGGTCGCGTCGCCGGTGGTGGTCACGGAGATCACGTCGGCCGCGTTGATGGCGGCGTAAGCTCCCATCGACAGTGTCGCGGCCACCAGTGTCACTCCGTCCGAGCTGCTGGTCGCCGTCACAGGCGCCGTGCTGGTGCCGGCCGTGAAAGTCATGCCGCGGTTGGCAAGCAGTTGCATCAGGCCGCCGCTGGTGATGTCCGCATTGATGGTGAGCACGCCGCGCGGAACGTTCAGCGTCAGTGCTCCGCCAGCCGTCAGCGTTCCATAGGTGCCGCCCGTGCCGACCACGAGATCGCCGGTGACCGCGAGGATGCTGAGATCGCCGACCGCCGAGCCGGTCACGGCGCCGGAGATATTCACCTGCACGGGCTGGAAGGTCGAGCCGTTGAAGCTGATGCTGCCGCCGGCACGCAGATCGAGGTCGGTGCCCAGAATGTGGATCGCGGTACGGTCTGAGAAGCCGGATTCGGCGTAGATGCTGCCGGTCGCCGCGAGCTGAATTGCATTGCCGGCGGCAATGTTGCCGAGGATGAGATCGCCGGTGGTCTGCTTCACATAGATGCCCTGCGCCGACGAGACCTGGTCGAGCTGATCGTTGCTCGGATCGGCGAACGCGATCTGGATCGCGTTTGCATTGGCTGCGGGATTGCTTCCGGCGGCCCCGGGGGCACCGACATTGCCGTGCTCGGCGATCAGGGTCAGGTTGCCGATATCGCCGGAGATCACGGGCGTACCGGTCACGCCGGCGGCGGCGGTGATGCTGGTCACGGCGTCGAGCTTGACGTCGCCACGGCCGGTCACTTCGATGCCGTTGGCCTGCGCGGCCGCGATCGGGCCGTAGTTCGCAGTGATACCGCCGAGCGTAAGGCTGTTCTTGCTGCCGAGATAGACATTCGTCAGCGCCTTGGCCGAGATCGCGATCGGGTTGTCGACGACGACGAGGTTCTGCTGCGACAGGCTGACCGTATAGGTCACGACATGGGTCGTCGGGTCGGTGACCGCGCCGACAGTGAGCTGACCGGGGCCGGCGGTCGCGAGCAATCCCCTCTGCTCGGTCGTCAGCGACGAGGAATCGACGCTGGTGAAAGTGAACGCCTGCGGCGCGGCCGAATTGCCGACCGAACCGTGCGGCGCGTAGAGCATGATCTGGTTGGCGCTGACATTGGCCACGACGTTCTCGTCGATCGGCGGCGGTGCGGCGCCGACGGCCGACGACGAGACGGTGTAGGCGAGCTGGCTCTGCGTCCATTGCGCGCCCGCGGTGATGATGCCGTAGACCCTCTCGGTCGATGCGAGCGTGTAAGTGTAATTCGCACTGTAGGTCGTGAGCGCCGTTTGCAGCGCCGTATTGCTCGGCAGGCGCTGATTGGCTGTCGTTACGCCGTCGAACAGCTTCGTGAACAGGGTCGACGACAACGAGCTGCCGAACACGGTCGCCAGCGGATCTGCCGGTGCGGTGCCGAGCAATGTCGTCAGCGAGGTCTTGAGCTCGTCGGTCGTGATCTTGCCGAGCAGGAACTGATCCCTCAGGAACCGCGTCGTGGCCTCGACCTTCATGTCCGTCGTCGAGACGTTCGCGGGGTCGATGCCGAGCTTGGCGGCCACTTGCGCCCGCAGCACCGTCAGCCCCACCGAAGTCGGGTTGTAGGTGCTGCCGTTCGTGAACGCGATGTTCTTGAGCTGGAAGTAGTCGTTGTAGGCCGACGTCACCATCGACTGGTAGCTGTTGACGGCGTTGGTGGCGGCGTTGCCGCTGAGCAGGTCGAGGCTGGCCCAGACGTCCTGCAGATGCTGGCTCTGCGCCTGGGTGAGACCAACCGCTGCCCTTCCATTCAGGATGCTCGCCTGGTTGCCGTCCGAGCCGGCGGCCTCCAGGAACACCGGGCCGCCGCTCGACTGGACCGTGCCGAGGCGCAAATCGCCCTTGGACTGCACGATGTAGGTGCCGGTGGCCGAGGCGCTGTCGAGAACCCCGCCGTCGACGCTGCCGCCGGCCTGCGTCGTGCCCGTCGCCTGGATCACCAGCGGATTGATATTGGTAAGCGTGCTCGCGCCATTGACGACGCTGCTCGTCGCGCCGATCGCGCCGGCGGTGGAGTTGATCTCGACGTTCTTGCCGATCACGACGGGGTTGGCGACGTCGTAGGGCGAGGCCGAGTTGATGTCCCCGGTCGCCGAGATAAAGACACTGCCCTGCGGCGTGCTGCCCGCCGAATTTACCATCACCTGATTGATCGAAAGCGAGCCGATGGCCGCGATCGCGATGTCGTGGTCGATCGAACTCGCCGTCAGGCTGCCGCCATAGACCTGCACCTGGACGGGAACACCGTTCGCGCCGATCGTGCCGATGCCGCCGTCCGCCGAGAGAATTACGCTCCGGCCCGATATCATCGGGTTGTTCGCGTTCGTGCCGCTGGTGATGGCCGAATTGGCCCCGGTGGCGTTGACCGTCGTCGTGCCCGAGAGGTTGTTGATCGGACCGTTGACGACGATGCCGGAGTTCGAAGTGACCAGAACCGTGCTGTTGCCGCCGCCGCTGAACGAGATGTTGATCGGGTTCGACGCCTTGACCGTATTGGTCAGCGTCAGTGTCAGGTGATCGTAGATCTCCTGGTACCAATTGTACTGACCGTCCGCGCCGCAGCACTTCTCGGGATGGGTGTTGCCGCCGCCGGTGTGATAGGAACCGGTCGCGGTGACGACTTCCTGGAAGTTCGAGATCTGTGGGCCAGTGCTGCCGCCGCCGCCCTGGGCCTGCTGCACGTCCGAAACCAGGCTGATGGTGCGGGTCCAGTTCTGCCCGGTGGCCGCGTTGGGCGTATAGTGCCAGCCGTAGTCGAACTGCGTCGAGTCCGTCGGACGATCCAGCGTAGCCGTATCGACCCACTGGTAGAACATGTTTGCCTTGGTCGCGTACTGGATGCCTGCCGTGCCACTGAGGCTGGTCAGCATCGTGTCGGTGTATTGGCTCGCATTGACGCCGCTCGTTTGATACGTCGACACCTGCTGGCCGCCCGCAGCGGAAGGATTGTAGACGTACCACGTCGTCTGCTGCTTGAGCTGATCGACGATCTCGATCACGCTCGGTGCGCTGACGCCGGTATTGATGGTGTTGGTGACGAGTTGCAGGCCGGTTGTGTTGTTGACCGTGATCGAGCCGGCGCCACCTTTGACCGCGATAGTGCCCTGGGAGACACCATCCTGAGTCGACGTCGAGATGATTTTGCCGTTCAGATAGACGTAGCCGCCCGAGCCCTGCACCACGCCGTTCACGAGGATCTGGTCGGTGAGCGCGTTGTACTTGACCCCGATCTTGATGTCGCCTGCGGCCTCCGTCGTCGCGGAGGCCGTGATGTCGTAATAGCTGCCGTTCCGCGCGTTGACCTGGGCCTGGGCAAAGTCCGCTCCCGCATTGCGGCTCTTGAGGTCGTTGATGGCGGTCAACGTGGTCCCGCCGATGTCGACCGAGTAATCGCTGCTCGTGCCGCTCTGGATCGTGCCGTTGATGTTGATGACCCCCGCCGAGATGATGATCGCCTTGCCGAAGATGAAGGGCGCGTTATCGGGCGTTTGGTACCCCGTGGGCGCGGTCGAGCTCCAGTTCGAGGACGAGTTGGATTGCGCGGTCCTCGGCGTGATCACGTCGGGCTGGATATTGACGACCTGGAAATAGGCAGAGCACCCCGCGCAATTGAATGGCGAGTAGAACGTAGACGTGTGGTTGGTGGTGGTGGTGTTGCCCTGGGAATCTGTCGAGGTCGTGGTGTAGTCGTAGGTCGAGTTGCTGTAGACGCCCTGGCCGGTATAGGTATCCCGCTCCCACGGCGCGGTGGTGATGGTCTGGCGCGTCGGCCCTTCCATCTGCCCGAGCACGGTGGTGCTCCCAACGCTGCCGGCGTTGGGGTTGCCGCTACCCGGCGCCCCCGATCCCATCGGCAGGAAGATCGCCGAATAGAGCGACAGGCCGTCGTAATACAGTTCCAGCATGCGCGCAGTGAAGATCGTGCTGTTGGCGGCCGTTTGCTGAACGCCGTTGTTGCCGTCGACGCAGCAGTAGTAGAAATACGGGTGACCGGCTCCCCCTGCGATATGCGGAGCGGTCGCGTAATCGCCATAGGCGCCGAGATAGGTCGCCGCCGCCATCACCGCCGTCAGCGTGTCGTCGTCAGCCGGCTTGAATTCGACGCCGGCCCATTGCGAGAGAACATCGTGGTTGGAGGTGTAAAAGCTGCCAATGCCGCCGAGGAAGACGAACGAGCCGTTGGGCGCCACCATCTGGACGGTCGCGGCATTGAGTGACTGCGACGCGACGATGCTGCCGAGATTGTTGGTGATCTTGAGCAGGCCGTTCTCGTTGTTGACGGCACCGTCGAAATAGATGTCGGGCGTGCGGGTCAGCTGGTTGCCGTTCTGGTCGACGCCGAGCCCGCTGGAGGGATCCAGTCGGTTGTAGGTGGCCGAGATGTCGATGATCGGCGTCGCGCTCGGCGTGGCGGTGAAGGTCACGTTGGAGTGCGAATCCGGGTCGACATGGTCGATCTGGCGGTAGGTGATGTTTCCTCCGGTTACATTGGTGACCGTGAGGTTGGCCAGGTCCATGAAGTCGAGACCCCTGTTCTCGATCTTGATCATCGGCGAACTGCGCGCGATCACCGCCGGCGCAGTCGGATTCGTGCCGCTGTTTCCAGTCAGCTTCTGCGCCAGGATCGAGACGTTGCCGGCGGACACCAGCATATCGCCGAATGCGAAGGCATTGCCGGTGGAGTCGGAGGTGTACGGCGCCTGCTGGATCAACGCGTTGATCTGGCGCTGGAAGTCGCCGGTCGGATCGGTGCCTGACGGCGACATCGTGGCGGGCGCCGCGGGCGTCGCCGCCGCCAGCTGTGAGCGAATTTGCGTCTCGGTCAGACCGGTCAGCGTGACGAGCTGGTTGACGACACTCTGGTAGGGATTGAAGCCGCCGACGATGGTGTACTGGACCACCTGGTGGTTCCAGCTCATCATCGGGTTGAAGTGGTCGACGTCGGCGACATATTCGAGGGTAGGTGTCGACGAACCGCCGGACAGCAGTGACGAGTAGGGACTCGTCGTGCTCGCGGTCGGCGTGCTCGCACCTATGTCGATCGTAATGGTGATATCGTTGTTGATGCCCGCCACCACCAGGCCATTGAGCGCGACATCGCCGGTTCCGCTGGTGTGGCTGTGGTTATCGCTGTTCTTGGCGCTGAAGATGTCCAGATACGGATTGTAGTTGCTGCCGTTGCCGGAGGCCGTGACCTGACCCTGGGTCGCTCCCAGGGAAATGTTCTGTACGCCGAGCACGCTCGAGGTGTTGGCGAGCGTCAGGCTTGTGGTGTCATCTGCATTGGCCGTGCCGCGGTAGAGCGTCGAGATCGGAATCGCGGTGTTGTTGTAGACAACCGTCGTCGCGGTTGCCTGCACGCTGCTGAAGATGATGGTATCGCCCGACATGCCGGCAAAAATGTTGATCTGGCCCCAGGCCTCGACCTTGGCGTTGTTGCCGACATTGACGGCCTGGTTGGCGTGCACCCAGGTGTTGGTGCTGGCGCCGACGCCGGCGATCGCGCCGTAGAGGCTGGCATTGGCATTGTTGGCCGCCGCCATCTTCGCCGCCGAACCAATATAGATCTTGCCGACGCTGAAGAGTTCGCGGGCGTTGATGTTGACCGCGAGCGTGGCGTTTGCCGTCATGTTGGATTCGGCGCCGCCGCCCGCGAAGAAGCTGGCCGTGGCCAGGCTGGCAGTGTCGTTGGTGTTCAGCGTGTTGTAGGCCTCGATGTTGATTACCGCCGCCGAGGTCCGCGGATCGCCGTTGAGGCTCAGGACCGTGCCGGAGCCGATGTTGGTGGTGACGGTCTGGGTGACATGGGAGTCGCTGAGTGCGGCAGCGCCCGAGAACGTGCCGCCAGAGCCCGAACGCGCGCCGCCACCGGCCTGGTTGACGATGTCGTTGGAGATGACGACCATGTTGCCGCCGGCCGAATTGATGATCAGGTGGTTTCCGATCTCGGCAGTGGTGGTCGAGTTGACGTCGTTCTGCGCCTTGCCGGCGGAGACACCGGCCGTGGACGCCTGATAGGCGTCACCGCTGGCGGCATAATTCGTGGTGTGCTTGGCGTTGATGCTGAGGCCGCCGAAATAGACCGTGTCATCCGTCGTGCCACCGTCGAACCGCGCATCGGTCACGGCGGTCGAACTCGTGGTTGCGACCGCAGCGGCGCCGGCGTAAGTGCCGCCCGCGCCGACCGTCGCGTTGGAGACGTTGGTATCCTTGCCGGTGGCCGTGATCTGGAGGATGCCGGTGTAGTCAGTGTGATTCAGATGAGCCGTGTCCATATCCACCGGCGCGCCCAGATAGGCGTAAGTGTGCGCGCTCGACGACGTCTGGGCGACGGTCGCACCCAGCGCCAGGAACCCAGTCGAAAGGCCGGTCGCCTGGGCGTATTGGCTGCTGTCATTTTCGGCCGCAATGACCACGTCGCCGTTGGGAAGCGTAATCCCCGTTCCGCCGTACGCGCTGACCGTCGCGTTCTCGGAAGCCATGGCCAAGCTGCCCTGCGCGCCGATCAGCGAGCCGCCGCCACCTGCGAGCGCCCAGGCATAGGTCGTCGTGCCACTGGTCGGGACCAGCGCCATGGCGGTCACGGCGAGCGCACCGCCCGAGAAGACGGCGTTGTCGCCGACATCGGCCGTGACCGTGGCTCCGACCGTGGACTTGGCGACGGCGACGCCGACCGCGCCGCCGCCGACCGAGACGCCGATCGCGGTGCTCGACAGATTGGGCGTGATCGACGCCGTCACGAGCGTGCCGACGCCGGTCGCGGAGGTCGTGATCGAGGAGCCCGAACCGATCTCCGCAAGCACCGTCGAATTTTCGTGAGCCTCGGCGTCCGCACCGACGCCGGCGACGATACCGCCACCAAGCGCCGTCGACGTCGTGGTCAATTGGCCGGCGCCGGACGCGCCAACCGCTAGGGTCGAGCTATTGACGACGGCGTCGTCAAGAACCTTCGCCGCGACCGAGCTCGATCGTCCCGCGGTGGCGATCGAAGCGCCGACCGCCACGGCACCGCCGGTGACGCCGCCCGTGAAGACGACCTGGGTCGACGAGTCCAGCGCCATGACGGCGACGCCGTCGCCGCCCGTGCCGGTGATTTGGCCGCCGAGCTGCGCGGTCACGGTGTTGGCAACATTGCCGACCGCCACGGCTGCGTCGGCGCCGAAGTAAAGCGCGGCACCGCCGGCGATCGCCTCGGTGTCGATGGTCTTGCCGGCATAAGGTCCGGTGCTGGCGTCCTTGACAACCGCAGCAACAGCCACGGAAGGCGCGGACACGACCGCGCTCAGATTGGCGAGCACGCTGCTGCTGACGCTGGTGTAGCCGATGCCGGCACCGATACCGACGTTCTTCGCAAAGCCGGCGCCGAGCAGATACATCTTGGCCGCGTTGGCGCTGGTGGCGGCGACATTGACCTGCGTGCCCGTGACGTTGCCGCCCGCGATCTGCGCCGTGACGCCGTCATTGCCGCCGGTCAGCACGCTGCTGACGTCGTAGGTCGAGGTCACGTTGGCATTGTTCGGATTCCCGGCGGTGCCGCTCGCGACCGCGTTGCTGCCATGCGAAGAATTCGTGCCGGCGTTCACCGACGCGATGGTACCGTTGCCGCCCTGATTGAGCTGGCCGGTCTGCTCGCCCTGCGTATCCGGATCGGCGGTATTGGTGCCGATGATGATGACGCCGACGGTCGCACCGATGCCGACGCTTCCGCCGATGCCGGCGGTGACCGCGTAGGACAGCACTTCCTTGGTGCTGAGCGCCCCGACATTGATCGCGCCGGACGAATTCAAATTGCTGTTGCGGCTTTCCGCAATGGTCTGGCTCTTGAAGACGATGACGTTCGCCGCGGCACCAACGCCGACGCCGCCTCCGCTGGCCCCGATCGCGAGTGCACCCGCGATCTCCTTGATCGCCACGTCCTCGTTCGCGTTGATGGTGACCGCGCCGGCCGCGCCTCCCGTGGGCGATTGCAGCGTGGTGTCGTAGACGCCGGCGATGGTGGTGTTGTTTGCGATCTCGACGTTCGCCATGCCGGCGATCGCCGCCGTCCCTGTCGAAAGCGCGCCGCCGACTGCATAGGCCTCGAAGCGGTTCTTCGTTTTGGCCTCGACATCGAGCGCGCCGGTCAGATTGACCGCGGTCGTATGCGCCGCGCCGTTGCCCTGGTAGTGGAATTCGTCGCCGACATAGGCCTCGGTCCGGTTCGCCGAGACCTGGACCAGAAACGCCGCGCCGATCGCGGCCTGGCTGCCATAGGCGCCGGAGCCGTTCGCGGAAAAGATGCCGGTGTTGTTGTTGGCGTTCACCGTCAGTGACGCGGCCGTCAGCGCGCCGCCGTCGACATAGGCTTCCGTCGTGGCCTGGAACACGTTCAGCCCGACCGAGCCGGTGTTGAACCCGATCGCGATCGAGGACGCGTCCTGCTCGGCGTTGGCCTTCACGGTGACGGCGCCGACCGTCGGGCTCGGCGACTGGACGCCGCCGACGGTGGCATTGGTGATATAGGCGCGCGTGTCGCGCGACATCGTCGTGCTGATGATCGTGGCGCCGCCGCCGCCGTTGCCGGTGGGCGGAATGATGCCGGCGCCGAGCGTGCCGGAATAGGAGAAGCTCGACGCGGCCACCTCGATCTGCGGCGCCAATGTCGAGGAGGTCAGGCGCGTGTCGATGGCTGCGCTGTCGATATAGGCCCTGGTCGCCCCGCTCATCACATTGGTGATCGGGTTGATCATGATGGCGATGCCGCTGCTCGCGGCGAGCGACGCAACGTTGGCCACGACCGCCTGGTGCGAGCTTGCCACGACGGCGAGGCCGCGCAAAGCGTCCTGGTTTTCAGAGAGGTCGGGCGTGCTGTCGCTCGGCGCATGGGCGGCGCCGAGATCGAAGGCATGGACGAGCGTGCCGTTGTTGACCGACAGCGCATCGGTCGCGCTGGTTCCGCGCGCATCGACCTTGGTATTCGCCCCGCTGATATAGGCCGCGGTGGCCCCGGTGATCTTGTTGGTCACCAGCGAACCGGCGCCGCCGCCCGCGCCCTTGCTGATCGACACGGCGCCCGCGAACACCGCCGCCTTGTCGTTGTTGCCGGCGATCACGGCAACGTTGTTGGCGGCGATCACGTCGGCGCCGTTGATACCGTTGGTGCCGGCAGCGGTGATGTTGGCGGTGACGTTGGTCCCCATCAGATTGGTGGCGACCGAACCGGCCAGGCCGACCTGCGAGGACATCGCGATACCAACGGCGATGGTCGAGATACTGGCGTTCGAGTTCGCGCTGACGGCGACGCTGCCGGAGGCGGTCAGCTTGGAGCCGGTGACGCCGGCGCTGACATTGTTGGCAATGCTGCTGTAGACAAGCGCCAGGCCCGCGGCGCTGCCTTGCGTCGAGGCGCCAGCGATAGCGGCGGCTCCGGTGATGCTGGAATTGTCGCTCGCGCTGACGGAGATGTTGGAGGCCGTCACGGTCGATTGCGTCGGGTCGGACTGGTTGTTGCCGATAGCCGCCGTAACGGTATTGGCGATCGAGCTGATCGTCATGCCGCCGACGCCGGCAAACTGGCTGGTCGCCAGGCCGAATCCGATCGTGACCGACTGGATCTTCGTGGTGTCGAGCGCACTCACACTGACACTGCCGAGGGTCGACATCCGGACGTTGGCGATATAGGCCGAATGCGTCGTCGCGATGGTATCGTACACCATCGAGGCGCCGACATTGTTCTTGCCGGCCTGGATGGTGCCCGCAACGGAGACGATGCTGGCGCCCGGACCGTTACCCGTGCCACCGTTGAGCGCCGCCGCGCTGAAATCGATGCAGTTCTGCGTGCCATTGCCGGCGGCAGCCGTGCACGTGTCCGATGCGAGATGATTGTTGTTCGACTTCTTGACGAGATTTCCGAGCGCCGTATCGAGGTCCGACACAGCGCCGCTGTCCGCCAGCACCGTCACGCGCCCGACGTTGATGTTCACCGTCGAGCTGCTGCTGATATAGGCCGTCGTCGTGGGCGTAATCTCGTCGACGACGATCGCACCGGCAAGCCCGTTGCCCCCTGCCCCGCCCGTGGCCGCGCCGGCGGCAATGACGCTGGCGCTGTCGGCCAGCACCAGCAGACTGTCATAATTCGAGATCGACGTGCTGCGGATATGCGCGTCGGTGGCATTGCCGCCCGCGGGATCGGCAATCGACGCGTAAGTCAGCCCGATGCCGACACCGGCCTTGCCGCCGGACACGTAGAGCGAGCCGCCGCCGATTGCGATGTTCGTGGTCTGGTAGGCATCGACCTCGATCGCGCGATTGGTCCCCGTCGCGTAGCCCGTGATGGTCGAGCTCTCGATATAGGCGTTGGCGCTGTCCGTCATGATGCCGACCGACCCCGACAGCGCGGCCGCATTGGCTGACGTTCCGCCCGCCACGCCGATGGCGACGACGGTTTCCGACCCGCCATTGAGCGCCTGCACCGTCACAGACATCTGGTTCTGCATCGTGGTGCCGTAGATATAGGCGACCGTGGCATTGTTGGACATCGTAGCCGCGATGGCGGCGCCGATCGCGGCTCCCTGAGACGACGACCCGGACATGTTGGCCGCGGCGGAGCCGGAGCCGTTGCTGAGGATCGTGTCGTTGAGTGCCTGCACGATCGTATTCGTGTTCACCGCGGTCGCCGTGGTGAATTTGTTGACCGACGTATTCCTTATATAGGCACTGGTTCCGAGCGAGACGTCGCTCACGGACGAGCTGCCCGCAAGGTCCATGGTGAAGCCGCTCGTGCTCGATCCCGAGCCCGAGCTGATCTTGTTTGCAGCCAGTGCAATCCCCGCCGGCCCGCCGGTCGCGGCGGCACCAGCGGCGCCCGCCTTGTCGGCGAAGCTGGACAATGACGGCTCGGAAATCGAAGCCGCGACGGCCGCTGCCGTGATCCGGCCTGAGGTGGTGGCGCTGATGGTGAGGTTGTCGGCGTTGACCGAGCCGCTTCCGCCGCTGTTGCCGGCAAACGGATCGTCGGTGCTGAACGGCCCGGGCCGGATGTCGGAATGATTGTCGCCGATATAGGCGGACGTATCCATATTCGCGCCCAGATAGGCAACGGACAATCCAACCGCCGAACCGCCGCCGACATTGACCGCGCCGGCGATCGTCACGACCGACAGATCCTGCTGCGCCAGGATGTTGAGGGTCGGAGAAAAGACGCTGGCCTGGCTTGAGATCGAGGCGTGCGTCGTGTTGTTGAGGAAGCCGAGCGAGGTGATGCCGTTCAGCGCCAGCGCGCCGGCGGCCTTTCCGGACGACGGCGCGACCGCAATGAACTGATCCGAGGTGATCGCGTTGATGGCGATGTCGTCCGCCGCCCGCAGCGACGCACCGTCCGAAACGCCGGCGATCGTGCTGGTGTTGAACTGGACGAAATTGAGCGAGCCGCCCACCGAGGAGCCGCCGGACGTGTTGCCGGGCAGGAAGCCGAGTGTACCGACATTGCCGGCGGCGTCGATCGACGCCGTCGTCGTCGTCGCCGCGATCTGGATGCTGGCGTCGTAGGTGTGGACGTCGCCGTTGTTCACCGTCGCGGACCAGCTGCTGCCGCAAGCCGTCGTGCATGTCGCGGTCAGGCTGGCGCTGCTGGCCACCCACGCCGTGGTGTCGTTGTTCACGACGAAATGGTTCATCGAGCCGGCGACGGCGGCAGTGTCGCCCGCGTCGGCCGTGGCGTTGGCATAGCTGGTCAGAATGTTGCCGCCGACGCCGAGATTGCCGTTGAGGTGACTGAGAACCTCGGTCAATCCGTCCCACTTCAGCCAGGTATTGGTGATCGGCATCCACGTGCTGGCGTCGACGGCGATGTTGGCCGCATTGATCACGGTGCCGCCGCCGATATAGGCGTTCGAATTGTGGTTGAAATTGCCCCATGCGACCGCGGCGCTGATCGCGACTCCCTCGCCGCTCGTGGGGTCCGAGGCGATCGCAGAAGCCGTGGCGTTGCTGCGCACGCCGCGGTCGATGAGAGTGCTGACGACTGCGACATTGCCGCTGACATAGAGGCTGGGCGCGCCGCCGCTCGGATTCTGCCCGATCGACGCGGTGGCGTTTTCGGTGCTGTTGGCCAGCGACAGCGCGGCGGCGGCCTTCAGATCGAAATTCACCGGCATCAGCGGGATCATATGCTGGGCGATGATCGAACCCGGGCTGGCCGTGGAGACCATGAAATCCTGGATCGCGCCGATCACGGCCGGCGTACCGACGATGGTCGAGGCCATGGTCGAGTTGCTCGTGGTATTCGACGTCGCCTCGACCATCACGGAGCCGTTCATCCGGGACGACGCGCTGGTGCCCAGTGACGAGCCGAGCTTTGCGGTGGCGGACGTGGTGACGTCGCTGATGGCGAGCGCCCCGCCGATGCCGCCGCTCGCGTTCGGCGTGCTTAGCGCGACCGCCGTGGCACTGGTCGAGAACGAGTTGTTGTTGATCGCACGTACCGTCAGCGAGTTGCCTGATGCAATCACGTTGCCGACGGAAAGGTTCGCACCGGTCGCGACATTGGCCGAGGTCGAGACCGAGCCGGTGGAATAGGCAACGGTCGCGACGAATTGCGCGCTGGACGTCGCCGCGACCGCAGTCACGTTCAGCGTGGCGTCATTGATGGCGTGGATGTTGAGGTTGCCGCCCGCGCTGATCGTGGCGCCGGAGGCCACGTTGGTGGTGACGTTGCCGTCGAGCTTGCCGACGACAGCGGCGGCGCCGATCGGCGAGCCGCCGAGCAAGGTGCTCGCCAGCGCCGGATCCTGCGCCGTTTCCGAGCCGTGCGACGTGATGTCGACGTTGCCGGCGCCGTTGATGTTGGCGTTGCCATTGATGTTGACCACCGCCGTGGCGCTCGCGGCCACATAGCCGCCGTTGAGGCCGAGCAGCGAGGCCGCAAGCGTGGTGCCGACCAGCGTGAAGAGGCCGGGGACCGAGCTCGTGAAGCTCGATGTCGCCGTCGAGGTCGCGCCGATCGAGATGTCGCCGCCAGTGATCTGGCCATCGATCGTGATTCCAGTGGTCGCGGTGGCTTGGCCCGACAGCTTGGTGTCGTTCGCCGTCGCCGTCAGCGTGACACTGCCGCTGGTGTAGGTCGTTCCACCAATATTGATCGCCTGGGCGAGAATCTTCGCTCCGTTGACGATGCTGATGGTCGGCGCGTCGATCTCGACATTGATGGCGTTGCCGACGGAATGAGTCTTGGCGGCGTCGAGGTTGCGGGCATCGATCACCGCATGCGCGGCCAGCGTGACCGAATGGTCGGCCTGAACCAGATAGGTGCCGCCGGCGCTGAGCGCCGCGATGGCGTTGGCGACGGACGTGTTCCCAAGGGTTACGCCAACGTCGCCCTGGCTCATGTCGCCGATCACCACATCGGTCGGGTCGATCAGCAGCGTGCCGGCCTGACCGTTGGGCGCGGCAAGGTTGATGGTAACACCGCTGCCCACGTCGATGACGCCGTTTCCGCTCAGCTCGACCAGACCCGCGTTGCCCGTCTTCGAGCTGGCACTGATCTTGGCGCCGCTCTTGACGGTCACGTCATTGCCGGCCTTGACGAGAACGCCGCCGGCATCCGCAGTCTTGCTCGCCGTGCTCAACCGCGCATTCTTGCCCAGCTCGGCCTTGTTGCCGGCCACAACGGTGACGTTGCTCGGCGTCGCGCTCTTGCTGCGTGCCGTCAACCGCCCGTTCACGGTGGCGTTGTTGACGGCGCCGATGTGAATCGAGCCATTGCGCACGGTAATCGCCGCGGCGCTGCGCAGCCCCTTCGAATTGACCGAGGCGGAAAATTTGGCAGCGTGATCGAGATTGGCGATGTCGCGCTGGCTTGCACCGCCGCCGACGAAGATGTTCTGCCCTGTCAGGCGGACACCGTCCTGGGCGTTGATCCGGCCGTAAATACGGATATTGCCGTCAGGCGAGACCGGGAACGACCCCGCCATCAGATTGCCGACCGCCGAGCCGTTGATCTGGCCTCCCGCGCCGATCAGGCTGTCGGTGAACTCGCGCGTCGGCGTCGAGACGCTGAGGCTGCCGACATTGACCGTGCCGCTGCGGCCGACCACGAAACCCTTGGGATCGGCGAAATAGACGTTACCGCCGATCGCACCGTTCATGTAGGAGTTCAGTGTGCCGTTGACGTAGACCGGAGCGTCGCGAACGATATTGACGAGATTTTGCGTTCCGGTCGGCAGCTGCAAATTGACGGTGTTGCCCTGCCCGACGCTGAACTGCGAGAACGAGTTGAAGGCGTTGTTGCCGGACACTGTCGACGTCGTGACGTTGGTTACGCTGCCGGAGGTTTGAAGGCTGGTCCCGGTGCGGCCGTCCGGCGTGATCACGTTCGCCGGCTGCGCCTGAAGGCGGACGCTGAACACCGGCAGGAAGACCATCTGCATCGCACAGAGCAGTGACATCGAACGGAAACGCGCAAGTCGGCGCAGCGTCAGCTCGTCATTGTCTCGCTTTGCAGATGGTCGGCGCATTTCAGATCCTCTTCATCGGCATTGGCGCCGATCCACAACCGTGTGGGAGAATGTCGTGGAAACGTTCCGGCATCAGAACTGGCCGGGCGGCAGCTTGAAGATGTCAGGGCTCTTGGCATCGGCGACGTAGAACAGCAGCAGGCTGGTCGGCGTCAGCACACGCTGGTTGTTCTCCTTGTTCTCGAACGTGCCCTGGAGAAGCAGGATGACCGAACGATCCTTGGCGTCGCTGCCGCGGAACATCACGATGCCGCCGCTGACGGGCATGTTGACCGCGATGGAGTCGGGCTTGAAGCCCTCGCTGAGGAAATGGGCGCGCAGGATGTTGGCATTGGAGAACAGCTTCTCCGCCGTGATCGCCGCGTCGGTGCCCTTCGACCAGACCGCGCCGATCTGGATCAGCGACTTGGACTTGTAGCCGAACACGTAAGACAGCTCGGCGGTGCCGCCGTTCGGCAGAAGCTCCGGAACGGAGAGCAGGACGCTCCGCGTCAATTCGGACGCGTTGTCCTGAACCTTGATCGCGTCGGACTTGGCATTGAAGTCCTTCGTCATCGCCGCGCGCACGTCGGCCTCGTTCATGCCGAACTTGGCGGAGCGGAAGCCGTCGATCGCCTTGATCTTGTCGTCTGGGGTTGGCGTCTCGGCGGCGGCGGCCGACGTCGCGCCGGCAGCGACCGGCGTACCGGCAGCGGCCCTCGGTGCCGGCGCAGCTTTCTGCTTCGGCACGGCGCCCTGGGCCGCAAGGGGCCCGGTTGCAACAGAGGTGAGCAGGCCAACGAGGGCCGGAACGAGATAGATTTTGCGCATCGAAAACCTTCGAAAAAACTTGAAACAACGCTTTAAAAATCGGCAGCTACGAATCGGCTTCCCCGAACCGTCATCGCAACCGAGACGGAAAATGTTGCAACGCCGCAATGCGTTACAAGGTGTCACGGAGTAGACAGGGTTCGAAACAGCGACTCTTTGGCGGCGTAGGAATACGGTATCGGGCTGCCAAACGCTGCGAATGAACAGTCACAAACGCATTTTTTCATCAATTGTGGATGCCGGCCGTTCGCGCTAAGCATCGGCTTGGGGCAAACCATCATGCAAAGACTTTCATGACCGAACGGCCTTCCGCTCTCGCGGTCGATCGCCGCGGGTTCATTCGCCTTGCGGGCACAACCGCTGCGGGATGGCTGGCGCTCGGCGCAACATCTGATCGCATGCGGGTGGTCGCATCGCTGACCGCATTGCGGCTCGACGACGAATTGACCAGAAGAAGCATGATCGACAGCCCGACCTCTCGCCTGGGTGGCCTCATCGTGGGCTTGAGGCAGCGAGGTTGGGTCGAAGGCGTCAATTTCCGCTTCGAGCTCCGTTCGACTTTCGGCGCACCGGATAGACTGAAGACCGCGGTCCAGGAGTTGCTCGAGCTTAAGCCGGACGTGATCCTGACCGGCTCGACAGTCGAAACCGGGGCCGTCCTCGCAGTCACCAAAACCATCCCGATCGTCTTCGCGACCTCGAATGACCCTGTCGGCAATGGCTTCGTCCAAAGCCTCGCACATCCCGGCGGCAACGTCACAGGCTTCACCAGCAGCACCGCCGAGATGGGCGGCAAATGGCTTCAGCTCGTCCGGGAGGCCGTGCCGGATATCGCGCGCGTTGGTGTCCTGTTCAATCCGGCGACCACGCCCGGCGCCGGACGATTCTACCTCGACTCCCTCGAGCAAGAAGCCGCGGCGTCCGGAGTGGCGGTGGTGCTCGCGCCCGTCAGCACGGCAGCGGACATTGACGGGGCGATCAGCCGCTTTTCCGAACCGCCAAGGGCGGCGATGATCGCGCTCGTCGACAGCTTCCTGGTGGTCAACCGGCAGGCGATCGTCGCGGCAACCGCGAAATACCGCGTGCCCACGATTTACCCGTTCCATTATTTCATGGATGCGGGCGGGCTGATGAGCTATGGGCCGACGCTTGAAGTGCGCTCAGCCGACTATGTCGATCTCATCCTGCGCGGCACCAAGGCCGGCGATCTTCCGGTGCAATCGCCGCGGAAATACGAGCTCCTGATCAACCGCACGGTCGCCCGCGCGCTGGATTTGACGATCCCATTCACGCTGCTCGCACGCGCCGACGAGATCCGCGAGTGAACGAGACGATCGACCACGGACATTTGCGGACAGCTCCCGGCCGGCTGTTCCGAAAATACCTCTACTCGATCGCCGCCCTCGCCTTCGCCGCGCTTGCCATCAACACCGGCTTGGACGTCTGGTTCTCATATCGCGAGCAGAAGCAGCTTCTGGCGGCGACCCAGCGCGAGCAGGCAGCGTCCGCGGCCATTCAGATCGGCCAGTTCATCGGCCAGATCGAAAGCCAGATCAGATGGCTCTCCCGCCTGCCCCCCGAGCTGTCCACGAACGAGGACGATCGTCTGAACGCCATCCGCCTCCTGCGTCTCTCGCCCGCGATCGCGGAAATCGCCGAGCTCGACGCGCAGGGCCGCGAGCAGGTGCGCGTGTCGCGCCGTGTCGCGGACAGGATCGGCAGCAAGGCCGATCTCTCCACCTTGCCCGCCTTTCGCGGCGCCAACGAAAGCCGCGCCTATTACGGACCGGTCTACTTCCTCGGTGACACCGAGCCGTTCATGACGCTTGCCACACGCGGAACGGGCCTCGCGCCGAATGTGATTGTCGCCGAGGTCAATCTTCGCTTCATCTGGGACCTCGTCGCCGGAATCAGGGTGGGCAACACCGGCAAGGCCTACGTGGTCGATCGGATGGGGGTGTTGATCGCACATCCCGATTTGTGGCCGGCACTGCGTCGCAGCGACCTCTCCAGCCATGCGGACGTCCGCGCCGCACTCGATGGCGTGGGGCCGCCCTCGGGCGGCCTGGTCAAGGAGGATCTGTCCGGTCAACGCGTGCTGTCGACCTATGCGACGGTCCCTTCACTGGGCTGGCTGGTGTTCGTCGAGCTCCCGCTCAGCGAAGCCTACGAGCCGATCTATGCATCGATCGGACGTTCGACATTTCTTCTGGTCATTCTGCTGGCCTGTGCGGTGCTCGTCTCTTTGTTTCTCAGCCGGCGCATGACCGTGCCGATCCAGATCCTGACGCAGGGCGCGCGGCGGATCGAGAGCGGCGACCTCGGCCTGCGGCTCGCGATCAAGACCGGCGACGAGCTGGAGGCGCTCGGCGATCAGTTCAACCGGATGGCCGCTCACTTGCGCGAATCCTATGCGACACTCGAACGCAAGGTGATCGAGCGCACCTCGGAGCTGGAGAAGACCCGAGACCAGGCGCTTGCCGAGCACGACGCCGCCGAGCGCGCGCGCAGCGCGGCGGTGGCGGCCAACGAGACAAAATCGCGCTTTCTCGCGGTCGTCAGCCACGAGCTGCGCACGCCGTTGAACGGCGTCATGGGCGTGCTGCAACTGCTCGACGACGGCAGCCTCGGTGAAGCGCAGCGGCGCGGCCTCACGACCGCGGCTGCGTCGGGGGAAACGCTGATCGCGCTGGTCGATGCCATCCTGGAATATGCACGCCTGGAGGCCAGCGCCGAAACTCTGGAAACGCGTGATTTCCGGCTCGACCAGCTCATCGAAACGGCCGTCGATCTGATGCGGCCGCAGGCCTTCGGCAAGGGACTGACCTTCGACCTCGCCTGCGATGCGACAGTCAATACCTCGGTGCACGGCGATCCCGTGCGGCTCAATCGCATCCTGCTCAATTTGATCGGAAACGCGATCAAGTTCACCCCGCGCGGCGGCATCGGCCTGAACGCCGCCGCCGAGCATCATGACGATCGTGCCCTGCTGCGCATCACCGTTCGCGATACCGGCATCGGCATCGCGCCCGACATGCACGAGCGGATTTTCGAGGATTTCGTCCAGGCCGACGACAGCATCGCGCGGCGGTTCGGCGGCACCGGCCTGGGGCTCGCAATCGCACGCCGCCTTACCCGCCTGATGCGCGGCGAGTTGACGGTGGCGAGCACGCCGGGTGCAGGCAGCTCATTCATGCTTGAAGTGCCGCTCGGTATTGCCGCGAGCGGCATCGCACAAGGCGCGGTTCAGCCATCATCGCGGCAGCTTCGCGTGCTGCTGGTCGACGACGATCCCGTCAATTGCGAGGTCGGCGAAGCCATGCTGAAGAGGCTCGGCCATCACCCCACGATCGCCACGAACGGCGCGTCGGCTATCGCACTCGCCCGCGACCGGGCGTTCGACATCATCCTGATGGATCTGCACATGCCCGACATGGACGGCGTGGAGGCGGCGTCACGGATCGGCAGGCTTGGTCTGCCGAGAATGCCGCGCATCATCGCCGTGACGGCCGACGTGTCGCGCCGCGCCCGCGAACGGCTTGCAGGGGCAGGCATCGCCAAGATCGTCAGCAAGCCTATCCTGATCAACGCGCTGCGCGAGGCGATCGAGGACGAACCGCAGGACGAGCCGGCAGCAGTGCGACTTGCCGCGGGCGCGTTGATCGACCGGCATTTCCTCGACGAGCAGAAAGAGCTGCTGGGCGCGACGCAAATCGAAAAGCTCCGCCGGCTTCTGCATCAAACGAGCGAGCAACTGATCGGCGACATCGCCAAGGCCGCCGAGATTGGCGAACACACGCAGTTCGCGCGTTGCGCGCATCAACTCGGCAGCGCCGCGAGCGCGCTCGGCCTCGTCCGCCTGTTCGAGCGCTGCCGCGAGATCGAGCTGGCAGCAGCCACGATGTCACCGTTCGAATGCCAGAGTGCCGCCAGCGAGCTGGTCGCGCTTCGGCAGGCCTCGATGAGCGCGCTGGACGAATTGCTCCGGCCGGCCTAACAGCGTCCGGTCAACTGGCCGCGGCGGGTTTGCGCTCGCCTGCTTCGTCGTCCTCTCGCCCAAAACGTTCGACCAGAAAGTCGATGAACAACCGCACCTTCACCGACAGGTGCCGGGTCGGCGGATACACCGCATAGAGCGCGAGCGGCGGCGCTGAATAGTCGTCCAGCACCGTCCGCAGCTGGCCTTTTCGCAACGCATCGGCGGCGATGAATTCGGGGAGCAGTGCGAGCCCCCTGCCCTTGATCGCGACATCGCGCAGCACTTCGGCATTATTGACGCAGAGCGACCAGGCCGGCTGGATCCAGTGATCGCCATCGGCGCCGGTCAGCTTCCACTGATTGCCGGTGAGCAGGAAGCCGTAGGTCAGCGACGCATGCTCGCGCAGATCCTGCGGATGTTTTGGCGTGCCGTGACGTGCGAGATAATCGGGCGAAGCGCAGATCATGCGCGCCACTGGCATGATTTTTCGCGCGATCAGGCTCGAGGACTCCAATTCCGCGATCCGCAACGTCACGTCGAAGCCGTCCTGGACGGGATCGAGCAGGTCGTCGCTGAGGACCAGTTGGAGCTGCAGCTCCGGATACCGCGCCATGAAATCGGCAAGCACCGGCCCGAGCCGCATCGTGCCGAACGACATCGGCGCGTTGACGCGCAACATGCCGCGCGGCGCCGACTGGGCTTGCGTCACCGCCTGATCGGCGGCCTCGATTTCCGAGAGGATCACGACCGCGCGCTCGAAATAGCGCTGGCCGTTCTCGGTCGGGCTCGCATGCCGCGTGGTCCGATTCAGGAGCTGGACGCCGAGGCTCTCCTCGAGGTCGGCGATGTATTTGCTGATCGCCGAGCGCGACAGCCGCAACTGGCGGCCGGCCTCGGCAAAGCTGCCGCTTTCGACAACTTTCACGAAGGCCCGGAGGCTGACCACCTTATCCAAGGGCAGGCCCCCGGGATTGTTTCCAAATTGTAGACATAGACGTCATATTTGCATGGATTGTCTCCAATCCAAAGCGGCACGATATTGACAGCCAGAGCAAGACCGCTCCCCGAGTTTTGGAGGACGACAATGTCTGGACTGCACCACGTCACCGCGATTGCCGGCGATCCCATCAGGAATTTCGGGTTTTACACCAGGGATCTGGGCCTGCGCTTCGTCAAGAAGACGGTCAATTTCGACGATCCCGGCACCTACCACTTCTATTATGGTGACGAGACCGGCCGCCCCGGCACCATCCTGACCTTCTTCCCGTGGGCCGGCGTGCCGGCCGGGCGCCGCGGCGTCGGCGAAACGCACCAGACCGCCTTCCGGGTGCCGCAACGCTCGCTCGGCTATTGGACGCAGCGCTTCACCGAGAAGGGCGTTGCTTACGAGGCGCTGGAGAAGCGCTTTGGCGAGTCCGTGCTGCCGTTCACCGACCCTGACGGCATGGCACTCGCGCTTGTCGGCGTTCCCGGTGCCGAGAACGAGCCCGGCTGGAGCAACGGCGACGTGCCGGCCGAGCACGCGATCCGCGGCTTCCACGGCGTGACGTTGCTGCTCGACAGCGCGGCGAAGACGGCCGCCGTCCTCACCGACGTGTTCGACTTCAAGGAGACCGGCCGCGAAGGCTCCGTGATCCGCTTCAAGGCGCCAGGTGCTGTCGAAGGCAGCGTCGTCGACATCTACGAGGCCAAGGGATTTTTGCGTGGGCATCAGGGTGGCGGCTCCGTGCACCACATCGCCTTCCGCGCTGTCGACGACGCCGAGCAGGGCAAGATGGCGCAAAAGCTCGTGAGCAATCACGGCCTGCATCCGACCGAGCAGAGGGACCGCAACTACTTCCGCTCGATCTACTTCCGCGAACCCGGCGGCGTGCTGTTCGAGATCGCGACCGATATTCCCGGTTTTGCCGTCGACGAGCCCGTCGCGACGCTGGGCCGTGACCTGAAGCTGCCGAGCTTCCTCGAAGCGCAACGCAAGCAGATCGAGGGTGTCCTGCCGAATTTGGAAGAGAGGGTGTCGTGACCGGGAATTCATTCATCCATCGCTTCGAGCCCGCGACCAGCGCGGGCTCGCCTCCTCTCCTGCTGCTGCACGGCACCGGCGGCGACGAGAACGATCTGCTCGGGCTTGGCAAAATGATCTCGCCCGGCTCGGCCCTGCTCTCGCCGCGCGGACGCGTGCTCGAGCACGGCATGCCGCGCTTCTTCCGCCGCCTCGGCGAAGGTGTATTCGACGAGGAGGACGTCCGCCGCCGCGCGCTCGAACTCGGCGACTTCGTCGCGGATGCACGGCAGCGCCACGGCCTCGCCGCGCCTGTCGCGGTCGGCTTTTCCAACGGTGCCAACATCGCCGCCGCTCTGTTGCTGCTGAAGCCGGATGTGCTGGCAGGAGCGATCCTGCTGCGCGCGATGGTGCCGCTATCCGCGCCGCCGAAGACCGAGCTTGCGGGCAAGCCAGTCCTACTGTTGTCAGGGCAAGGCGACCCGATCGTGCCGGCGAGCAATTCGGCACGGCTCGCCGAGTTGCTGCTGCAAGCTGGCGCGGGCGTGACACACAAGATCCTGCCGGCGGGCCATCAATTGTCGCAAGCCGACGTGACGCTCGCCCGCGACTGGATCGGCAAGTTCGCCGCCGAAGTCGCCTGATCCCGAGAAGCGGCGCATCGTTTTCGAACGGTGCGCCGCTGCTTCACTCGAACCAGCCGCGCCGCTTGAACCAGATCAGCGGCAGCACGCCGCTGGCAATGATGGCGAGCCACGCCAACAGATAGCCGAACGTCCAGTCCAGCTCCGGCATGTGCTTGAAGTTCATGCCCCAGATGCCGACCAGGATCGTGGGCGGCACACCGACGACGGAGACGATCGTCAAAATCTTGAACAGCTCGTTCTGCTGGATGTTGATGAACCCGAGCACGGCATCGAGCAGAAGCTGGATCTTGTCGGTCAGCCGCGTCTCGTAGTCGCCGAGCGAAACGACGTCCTTCGATACGGCGTGAAGCCGCTTCTTCGATGCCTCCGTGATCCATTCGCTTCCGACGTCGCCGGCAAACGACGCAATTCGCCCGACGCCTAGCAGGACGTCGCGCGTCTTGGCGAGACGGTCGGCCAGTTCACCGATGTTTTCCAGCGCCTCGCGCATCCTGCGGCTGGACCGGATCGGCCGCTTGGTGCGAACCAGTCCGCCCCTGAAGACGCTCCGTGACAGCGTATCGACTCTCACGGCGAGATGCTCCAGAGCATCGGCGCCGCGGTCGATCATGGCCTCGAGCAGGCTGGTGAACACGCACATGCCGTTCTCGAGGGTATCATCGGAGCCGACGCGCTTGCTGACCTGGTCGAAGATGGGCAGCTCCGCAAAGCGCACCGTCACCAGCACATGCGGGCCAATGATAAAACCCACCGGCGTAATCTCGGCCTCGTTGTCCTCGTTGAGCCGGACCGCGGGCGAGCCGAGATAGAGCGTGCCGTGATCGAAGATCAGGCGACTCGACGCCTCGATCTCGCTGAGCGACTCCGCGGACGGAATGCGTATCTTCAGCAATCGCTCGACGAATTGCTTTTCCTCCGCGGTCGCGTCCAAAAGATCAGCCCAGATGATCTCGGACGGCATTTCCGCGCCAATGTTCTGCCACTCGTCGGATGGCCACCTGTACAGTTTGAGCAAGAACCGAACTCCGCATACCCTAGCGCCGGATCGCACGGCATGCGGCCATCCTGCGCTGAGCTAACGCATGAGGGTTCCGATCGTTCAAAGCCGGGGGAGCATCAGAGGCGGCGTAATCCAACCAAGAGAGCGCGGCCTCCTCCGACGATGCCATCATGCCGGTGTTTTGCCCGATGGGTCAATGGCATCGCGGAACGCGCAGCGCGCAAACCGGTGAATCACGCAGCGCGCAAGCCATTGAAATGATTATCCCCGGCTACTGTGCATGGGGTTGTTTTTCAGGTTTTTGTTTGGACCGGGTCGTGACGATCTCTTCCGTTGGGAGAGATCGTCACCGAAATCACGCAATCGACCTGCGCGACCTACTCCCACGCCCACGTCGAGAAATCGTTCTCGTACTGCGGCACGTCCTTCCAGACGCCCTTCAGCTTCTTGTTGGTGATGGTGATCAGCTGCGGCTGGTACAAATAGCCGGAGACTGCGTCCGTTGCCAGCATGCGCTGCGCATCGCCGAGAAGCTTTGCGCGGGCGGCTTCATCCGGCGTCGACACGATCTGCTTGTAAAGCGCGTTGAACGCCTCGTTGTTGTAGCCGAGGTAGTAGTCCGGCTCGGTGATCTTGACGAGGTCGATCGGCTCGACATGGCTGACGATGGTGAGATCGAAATTGTGCGGCCCGTTGCCCGCGAACACCTGCGACAGCCACTGCGCCCATTCAACGTTTTCGATCTTGGCGATGATACCGACCTTCGCGAGCTGAGCCGCCAGGATCTCGCCGCCCTGCCGCGCATAGGACGGCGGCGGAAGTTTCAGCGACAGCTCGAGCGGCGTGGTGATGCCGGCTTCCGCCAGCAGCTTCTTCGCCTTCTCGGGGTCGTAGGGGTTGATGCCGGTGGTGTCAACGAAGCCGAGCGCGCCCGGCACGTAGAAGCTGCCGATCGGCGTGCCGAAACCGTCAACCGCACCGTCGATCATCGCCTTGCGGTCGATCGCGGCGACGATGGCACGGCGCACGCGGACGTCGTCGAGTGGTTTCTTGCGCTCGTTGATGCCGACGATGGTCTTGGCGCGGGAGCCGCCGACCATGACGTTGAAGCGCGGATCGGCCTTGAACTGGGCGATGGTGCGCTGGGCCGACACGCGCGGGAACGCATCGACGTCGCCGGAGAGCAGCGCCGCGGTCTGCGCCGCCGGATCGGAAATGAAGCGGATCGTCACCTTCGACAGCTTGATCGCGGCGGCGTTGCGATAATCGGCCCACTTGTTCAGTGTGATCGAAGAGCCCTTGGCCCAGGCCCCGAGCTGATAAGGCCCGGTGCCGACCGGCTGCGTACCGTTGGTGGGTGCGCTCTTCGGCTCGACGATCGAGCCGCTCGCCTGCCCCAGCAGGAACGGCAAGTTCGGCTCGGAATATTTCACCGAGATCACGACCGTATCGGCGTCGGGCGCATCGACCTTCTCGAAGGCCTGGAACAGGCTCTTGTCCTTGTTGGTGCTGGTGGCGACAGCGTTGCGCTCGAACGAGAACTTGACCGCCGCGGAATCGAACGCCTCGCCGTTGTGGAATTTGACGCCCTTGCGCAGCTTGAACGTATAGGTCTTCAGGTCGGGCGAGGCGGTCCAGCTCTCCGCCAGCAACGGCGCGACGGTGCCGTCCTCGTTGATCTTGGTCAGCGTCTCGTAGATGTTGTAGAGCGTGACTTCGGCGATCGCGGCAGCGGCGGCGTTGGTGGGATCGAGGCCGGGTGGCTCCAGCGCCATCGCCATGACGATGCTGTCCTTCTTGCTCTGCGCCAGCACCGGCAAAGGGGCCGCGGCAAGCGCGGCGGCGAATGCGACGATCGATAATTTCCTCAACATGCGTAACTCCCGGCCTTCTCTATTCCCAGCCTACGCTAATCCCGCCGCGGACGCTAACCTTCCACGGGCAATGGCGGCAACGCCATCACGGCCTCCGCCTTGTGGCAGGCGGCGAGATGCGTCTCGCCCACCTTGCGTAGCTCAGGCAGAACCTCGCGGCAATGCTGGTCGGCGAGCGCGCAACGGGTGACATAGGGACATCCGCTCGCGGCCGCCGATTGCGAGGCGATCGCCTGGGCTCCGCGCCGGCGCCGGCCGCCGCCGGCGCGCGCCCGAGGCACGGCATCCAGCAATGCTCGTGTATAGGGATGGGCACAGCGCTCGAACAAATCCTCGGGACGGCCCTGCTCGACGATCCGGCCGAGATACATCACCGCGACCTCGTCGCAGAGATAGTCGACGACGGCAAGGTCGTGGCTGATCAGGACGTAGCTCAGGCCGAACTGCTCCTGGAGATCCTGCATCAGGTTCAAGACCTGCGCCTGCACGGAGACGTCGAGCGCGGAGACCGGCTCGTCGGCGACGATCAGCTTCGGTTGGGTGATCAGCGCGCGCGCAATGGCGATGCGCTGGCGCTGGCCGCCGGAGAACTCGTGCGGATATTTCTCCATGTCGGCGTCGCGTAAACCCACCTGCCGCAGCACCGCAGCGACGCGCGCGCGAAAAGTCCTACGATCGGCGTCTTCCAGCATGGTGAGCGGTTCGGCAACGATGCGCGCGATGGTCTGGCGCGGGTCGAGCGATCCGTAAGGGTCCTGGAACACCATCTGGAAATCGCGGCGGGCGCGGCGCAATTCGTCGGCGGAGATGCGGTTGAGGTCGCGGCCAAGCAGCGCGACCTGGCCCGATGTCGGCCGCTCCAGCGCCATCACCATCCGCGCGAAGGTCGACTTGCCGGAGCCCGACTCGCCGACGATTCCAAGGCTCTTGCCGGCATCGACCCGCACACTGACACCATTGAGCGCGCGCACCTGCCCCGGCGGACGGAACAGGCTCTCGCGCGGCAACGTGTAGCGCTGCTCGAGATCCTTCACGTCGAGAAGAGGCGCCGTGCTCATGCGGACAGCGCTCCGACATTCGCGGCCATGGACACGTCCGTCCGGATGCAGCGCACGAAGTGGCCAGGTCTGACGTCCACCATCGGTGGAAGCGCGGTCCGACACGGCTCGATCACCAGCGGACACCGATCGGCGAAGGTACAGCCGGAAGGCAGATCCGCGAGTTCCGGCACCGTGCCCGAGATCGTCGTCAGCCGCGTCCCCTTGCGTGCGCCGAGCTTCGGCCGGGCGCGGAACAGGCCCTGCGTGTAGGGATGTCCCATCCGCCGGAACACCTCGTCGGTCGGCCCGCTTTCGACGACCGTGCCGCCATACATCACCATCATCCGCTGCACGTTCTCGGCGATGACGCCGAGATCGTGCGAGATCAGGATCATCGACATGCCGCGTTCATCGACGAGGTCGGCGATGAGGTCGAGGATCTGGCCCTGGATGGTGACGTCGAGCGCCGTGGTCGGCTCGTCCGCGATCAGAAGATCCGGCTCGCAGGCGAGCGCCATCGCGATGGTGACGCGCTGGCGTTGGCCGCCGGAGAATTGGTGCGGATAGGCATCGATGCGCCTGGCCGGATCGGGTAGCCCGACGCGGTCGAGCAAGGCGATCGTCTCTTTACGCGCCTGCGCCGCCGAGTATTTCTTGTGACGGCGCAGCGGCTCGGCGACTTGATGGCCGATCGTGTGCATTGGGTTGAGCGCGGTCATCGGCTCCTGGAAGATCATGCTGATGCGGTTGCCGCGCAGGCTGCAATAATCCGCATCCGAAAGCCCGACGAGCTCGCTTCCATCCAGCTTGATGCTGCCGGTGATGACCGCGCTGTCGGGCAGCAGTCCCATCAGCGACAGTGCGGTCACCGACTTGCCGCAGCCGGACTCGCCGACGAGCCCGAGCGTCTCGCCGCGTTTCAGGACGAAGCTGACGCCGCGCACCGCCTGTGCCGGCCCGCGGCTCGTGTTGAGGTGCACGCCGAGATCTTCGACCTCGATGAGCGGCATGGTCGAGCGCTCGCTCATCGTCATCGCTCCCGCGCCAGTCGTGGATCGAGCAGATCGCGCAATCCGTCGCCGAGGAGATTGAGGCCGAGAACGGCGACCGCGATCGCAGCGCCCGGATAGACCGCGAGCATCGGGGACTGGAACAACAATGTCTGTGCGTCGTTCAGCATGCGGCCCCAGGACGGCTGCGGCGGCTGCGTACCGAGCCCGAGATAGGACAGCGCGGCCTCCGCGAGGATCGCGAGCGCGAACTGGATGGTTGCCTGCACGATCAGGATCGACAGGATGTTGGGCAGGACGTGCTCGATGGTGATGCGGAAAGATCCCTTCCCCGCCGCGCGCGCGGCCAGCACGAATTCGCGCGCCCAGATCGCGTTGGCCGAGCCGCGCGTCAGCCGGATCAGCGTCGGAATCTGAAAGATGCCGATGGCGACGATCGAGGTCACCATGCCGGGCCCGACGACCGCAGAGAGCATGATCGCGGACAGCACGGCCGGAAAGGCGAAGGTGAAATCGGAGAAGCGCATGATGATCTCTTCGGTCCAGCCGCGCCGGGCCGACGCCACCAGGCCGAGGCAGACGCCGAAGGTGAGACCGAAGCTCACCGCAATGATGCCGACCATGATGGTGGAGCGGGCGCCCGCGAGCAGCAGCGAGACGATGTCGCGGCCGAAGACGTCGGTGCCGAGCCAGTGCGCGGCCGAGGGCGGCCGGAGCTTCGAGGCGATGTCGATCTCGTAGGGTGACCACGGCGTCCACACCAGCGACAACAGTGCGGAGGCGAGCACCAGCAGGCTCAGCGCACCGCCCAGCACAAAACTGCGATGGCGCAGCGCGCGGCGCCAGAAGGTCCGGGCCGGCAGAGCACGCGTTGCGGCCGGCGCGTCGACGAGGGTGGTCAGCGGCGCGCTCACAGGTCGTGGACTTTGATGCGGGGATCGACGAAAGCATAGAGCACGTCGACCACGAAATTGACGATGACGACCATGGTCGCGAGCAGCATCACGCAGTTGCGCACCACGATCAGATCGCGATTGGCAATCGACTGGAAGATCAGGCGGCCGAGGCCGGGTAGATAGAACACGTTCTCGATCACGATGGTGCCGGCCAGCAGATTGGCGAATTGCAGCCCCATCACCGTCATCACAGGGATCATGGCGTTGCGCAGCACGTGGCGCCACAGCACCTCGCGCTTGCCGAGCCCCTTCGCGCGCGCCGTGCGGACGAAGTCTTCACGCAGCACTTCCAGCACCGCCGAGCGCGTGACACGCGCGAGGATCGCGGCCTGCACCACCGCGAGCGAGACCGCCGGCAGCAGCAGCGACTTGATACCGAGCCAGATGCCGTCCTCCCAGCCGGGAAAGCCGCCCGCGGACAGCCATTGCAGCCGCACCGAGAACAACAGCACCAGCAGGATCGCGAACCAGAAATTCGGCAGCGCGACGCCTACCTGCGTTAGCGACATCACGCCGACATCGCCGAGCTTGTTGTGGTTGGCGGCGGTGTAGATGCCGGCCGAGAGCGCCAGCGTCACCGTGATCAGCATCGCCATGATCGCAAGCGGAATGGTCAGCACCAGCCGCTCCGCGATCAAGCTCGCGACCGGCGTGCCATAGACATAGGAGTTGCCGAGATCGCCGACGAGAAGGCCCTTGATCCACTGCAAATAGCGAACCGCCAGCGGCTGGTCGAGCCCGAGCTTGACGGTGAGCGCGCGCACCGCGTCGGCCGAGGCGTCGGCGCCCATCAGCATCTGCGCGGCATTGCCCGGAAGAGCATCCAGCACCAAAAAAATGATCACGGATGCGCCAACCAGCGTCGCCAGCAAAGTCAGCAGACGGCGGAGGACAAATACGCTCATGCGCGCTCGGATTCAGGGCTCATCCGCGGCACGATCAACACGTCCGGGCGCCGGAGGCAAGTCCTTTGCAAACAAGTCCTTTGCTGCATGCCCATCTGCTCAATCCGGCCAGCGGGACAGAAGGTCGTGCGAAGCCTCGAACAGCGCGCTCACGCGCAGCAAGTCCGCATCGCTGCGGAAGCGGCCGACGAGCTGAAGGCCGATCGGCAGGCCGTCGCGGCCGAAGCCGCTCGGCAGACTGATGGCGGGATGTCCGGTCATGTTGAACGGCATGGTCCAGGGGAACCAGTGCGGCCGGACGCTGTCAAAGTGCTTGCCGTCGATCTCGATGGTGCCGAACAAGTCTTGATCGATCGGCAGCGCGGTGCGCGTGAGGGTCGGCGTCGCCAGCAGGTGCCCGCGCGCAAGCAGGGATTGCACCCGGCGGAACAACGCCGTGCGCGCGAACATCGCTTCCTGATAGGCGACGCCGCTGACGTTGGTCGCAAGCGCGACCTGCTTGACGAAGGCTTCGCTGAGGGCGTCGCCGTGCTCGGCCACGAGCTTTGAAAAGCGCGTGCGCCAGACCGTGTGGTTGATGGCGCGCCAGATCGGTTCGATGTCGAACCCCTCGCCGGAAAATTCCTCGAGCTCGGCACCGAGCCCGGCGAGCCGGTCGAGACTCGCCTTGAAGCCGGCGTCGACATCTGCAGAGACAGGGCGTCCGGGCGGCGACAGGCAGTACAGGATTTTCTGCCCACGCAGATCGCCGCGCGGCAGAGCGATGCCGATGAAGTCAGGCACGGGAACGCCGATCGACCAGGGATCGCAAGAATCCTCGCCGGCCATCGCCTGCATCATCAGCGCGGTGTCGGCGACAGTTCGCGTCATCGGCGTGACATAGGTCTGGTTGCCGAAGGCATCGAGCGCCTGGCTGTGCGGGATGACGCCGTTGCTCTGCTTCAGCCCGACCACGCCGTTGCAGGCGGCGGGAATCCGTGTCGAGCCGCCGCCATCGGTCGCGATCGCAAGCGGCGCGACGCCGCTGGCAACGGCGACCGCCGCGCCGCCGCTGGAGCCGCCCGAGGACCGCTCCGCGCTCCAGGCGTTGCGGGTGCGGCCGAACAGCGGCGAGTCGGTCAGGCACTTGCTCCCGAATTCCGGCGTGGTGGTCTTGCCGATCAGGATCGCGCCTTGCGCACGCAGCCGCGCGACCGCCACGGCATCCTCGTTCGGCACATTGTCCTTGTAGGGAACGGCGCCGAAAGTGGTCTTCACGCCTCTGGTGTTAACGATGTCCTTGACGGTGACGGGGATGCCGTGCAGCAGGCCGAGTGGTTCGCCGGCCATCATTTTGCGCTCGGCCGCGCGCGCCTCTGCCATCGCCTCGCCGCCACAGAGCGTGATGAAGCAGTTCAACTGGGGCTGGAGCGCCTCGGCGCGCGCGAGCACGGCGCTGACAAGTTCGACGGGGGAGACTTCCTTGCGGTCGATGCGCGCGCGTATTTCGGTGGCGGACAGGAAACTGAGATCATCGTTCATAGAAGGACCGCCTCGCGTCAGGATGCGCGGACCTTGCCAGCGTGCACCGATCCTGTCCAATTCGGCTTGCGCATGGCCGCAGTCCACCGAGACAACTCGGAAATGGGGCGAGGCCTGACGCGCTAGCTACTAGCTCCAATTGATCTCGTGGCTCCACGGCGGATCGGCACCGGGACGGGTGCAGGTCAGGCCGGCGCAATTGGCGGCAAAGGACAGCGCACGGCGAAGCTCGTCCGCGCCGATGTCCTTCAACTGTTGTCGGGCGAGACGCCCCTGCTTGTGCAGGGCGAACAACAGCGCCGCCTGAAAACTGTCGCCCGCGCCGATGGTGTCGGCCACCTCGGCCTTGGGTGCAGCGACCTCGATCTGCCCTGCCCCCGCATGCCACGCGATGGCGCCGCTGTTGCCGCGGGTGACGACGACAAGGCTCGCGCCCCGTGTGAGCAGCGTGCCGGCGCGCTGGTGATACGGCTCGTCGCCGAACAGGTAGGCGAAATCGACGTCGGACATCTTGATGAGATCTGCGCTGTCGGCGAACTCCGCCATGCGCGCGAGATAGGCGGGCTTGTCCTTGACGAGGTTGGGCCGGCAGTTCGGATCAAAAGAGATTGTCGACAACGCCCGTGCGTCCGCGATCAGGGCCTTGGTCTCGGCGGCACCCTGGTCATTGACAAGCGTGGTCGAGCCGACATGGACGGCTTCGACGGTCGCGAATGGAATGGTGCCGCGCCGATAGGTCCAGTTCCGCGTCGCAGTCTCGGCATCGTAGAACGCGTAGTGCGACTCGCCCGCGACGATGCGAACGAAGGCGAGCGTGGTCTGGTGATCGCTGCTTGTAGCGAGAGCGAGTTCGACATTCGACACTGTCGCGTGATCGGCGATCATCTGCCCGAACAGGTCGGTCGAGATGCCGCCGACGAAGCCTGTCGGCGCGCCCAGCCGCGCCATGCCGATCGCGACGTTGAGGCAGGAGCCGCCGACGGCCGGCATTACCGCTTCGCGCCCGTCGGTGTTTCGCGTCGGGACGAAATCGATCAGCGCATCGCCGCAGGTAATCAGCATTCGCTTCGACCTCTGGCCATCGCGGCACGGCTGCCGCAATCGACCTCGCGCAGCAGCTTGTAGACCTCGCGCTTGCGGGCGTGAAAGGCCGCGATGTCGGGCGCGGTCGGCTCGCTCTTCCGTCCCAGAGCCGACATTTTGGCCATGGTCTCGCCGATCGAGGCATAGGCGCCGCCGGCGACCGCGCCGAGCATCGCGGCGCCGAGCAGCACCGGTTCTTTGGTCTGCGGCAGCGCGACCGTGAGGCCGGTGGTGTCCGCCATGATCTGCCGCACCAGCGGGCTACGGCTCGCTCCTCCGCCCATGATCATGATGCTGGAGCGAACGTCATGCGCGGCAAAGGCCTCGATCACCTCGGCAAGTCCATAGGCGAGCCCGCACAGGCCGGCGACGAACAGCCGTTCCATCGAGGCGATATCGGTGTCGAGATCGAGGCCTGCGATCACCGCGCGCGTGTCAGGATCGGCGTAGGGCGAGCGGTTGCCGATGAACTCGGGAAGGACATGGACGTCGGAGGCCAGCAGCGCGGCGCGGCTGGCGCCGCCTGCGCGTGCGATGATGCGGCGCTCGAGGAACTCGATGAGATCGACGCCCTCACTGCGCGCCGCCGCGCTCGCTTCGGCAAAGCCGGGATGCGATTTGAGGAGATGATCGATCGCCGCGCCCGCAGCCGACTGACCGCCTTCGTTGAGCCAGAAGTTCGGCACCATGCCGGAGTAATAAGGACCCCAGACGCCAGGCACGAAGCACGGCTCCTTGGTCGTCGCCATGATGCAGGCCGACGTTCCCATGATATAGGCGAGCCGGTCGCTGACATCGGTCGCGCCGTCCGAGTCATCACGACCGCCAATCGCGCCGATGCCGCCGGCATGGGCATCGATCAGGGACGCACCGACCGGTGTGCCCACAGCCAGGCCGAGGTCTGCCGCGGCAGTGCGGGTGAGACCTGCATCCAGGCGCGTACCGGGGGCGACGATCTCGGTGCCAATCCGGGCATATTTCTCAGCGACGAAATCCGAGAGGCCGATGCGCTGAAAGAACGGCGCGCTCCAGCCGCCGCCATCATGCGCGAGGTAGTTCCATTTGCAGGTGACGGTGCAGGTCGAGCGCTGCAGCGAGCCGGTCGCGCGCCAGGTCAGGTAATCCGCCAGATCGAAGAAGTGCCCTGCAGCGTCGAAGCTCGCGCGCATGTGCCGCTTCAACCACAGCAGTTTCGGCATCTCCATCTCGGGCGAGATCGAGCCGCCGACGTAGCGCAGCACGGCGTCACCGGTTTCGTTGATCAGCCGCGCCTCAGCCGTGGCGCGATGGTCCATCCAGACTATGACGTTGCGTTGCTTGTCGCCGGAGGCACTGACCGTGACCGGCTCGCCTTGCCGGTCGAGCACCACGAGGGAACAGGTCGCGTCGAAGCCAATGCCGCCGACGCTGTCGGGCGCGATGCCAGCCTCCGCCATAGCGGCTCGCACTGATCTCACGCAAGCGTCCCAGATATCCTGGGACGACTGTTCGACGATGTCGCCGGCCTCGTGCCAGGTCCTGATCGGATGCCGTGCGATCGCCAGCAAGGTGCCGGCGTCGTCAAACACCCCTGCCCGCGTGCTCGTGGTCCCTACGTCGACGCCGATATACGCTCGCGGCATTGTCGCTCCCGGTCGCTCTCGTCAGTTTTGACGCAAGCCTACCAGCAAGTGTAGCCGCCATCCACCAGCACAATGCTGCCGGTCATCAGGCTCGCCGCCTCTGAGGCAAGGAATAGTACGACGGAGGCGATCTCATCGACCTGCCCCATCCGCGCCATCGGGGTTCCACCAATCCAGGCATCGTACATTCTCGGATTGCTCTTCACGAAGGCGTTGAGGGGCGTCTCGATATAGGTCGGCGCCACCGCGTTGACGCGGACGCCGCGCGCGCCCCACTCAGCGGCCAGCGATTTGGTGAGATGGTGCACCCCTGCCTTGGAGGCATTGTAGAAGCACTGCTCCTGCGGCTTGTTGACGATGAAACCCGACATCGAGCCGACATTGACGATGGCGCCGCGCTTGGCGTTGAGCATGTGCTTGCCGAACTCTCGGCAGCACCAGAAGGTGCCGTTGAGATTGACGTCGATCACATTGAGCCAGTGCTCGTCGGTCACGGTCTCCGCCGGCGTCTCGCTACGGGCAATGCCGGCATTGTTGACGAGGATGTCGACGTTGCCATAGCGGGCGACGAGATCGCTCGCGACCTCCGCGACGCGCCTGGTGTCGGTCACGTCCATGATCGCCGTCTCGGCGTCGTAGCCCTTCGCCTTCAGGCTCTCTTTCGCGCCGTCGGCGACCTTGCTGTCGCGATCGCCGATGACGACCCTGGCGCCGGCTTCAGCCAGCGCCTCGGCGCAGGCGAACCCGATGCCCTGCCCGCCACCCGTGATGAACGCGGTCTTGCCAGTCAGCTTGAATTTTTCCAGGTACATGGTGGTATTTCCGTTTCTTTGCCGTTTCTTTGCCGTTTCTTGCGGTCTCTTGTCAGCCTCGAATGGCGTTGCCGCTCGCGTCGAAGCGATGGATCCGTGCGGGGTCCGGCACCAGCGACACGTGGTCGCCGGCGTGCAGGCTCAATTCACCGATGTAGCGCGCCGTCAGCATCCCGAGCTCACCGGCATCGACATAGAGGAAGGTGTCGCTGCCGAGATGCTCGGCGACCGCGATCGTGCCCTGCCAGCCGCCAGTGCCGTCGCGTTCGATCTTGAGATGCTCCGGCCGTACGCCGATCGTTGCTGCGCTCTTCTGCAAGGCGTGCCCGCCGGTGACGAAGTTCATCTTGGGCGAGCCGATGAAGCCGGCGACGAAGAGGTTGGCCGGCTTCTCGTAGAGATCCAGCGGCGAGCCATATTGCTCGATCTTGCCGCCGTTGAGCACCACGATCTTGTCGGCCATGGTCATGGCTTCGACCTGGTCGTGGGTGACATAGATCGCGGTGGTGCCGAGCTGCTTCTGAAGCCGCGTCACCTCGATGCGCATCTGCACGCGCAGAGCCGCGTCGAGGTTGGAGAGCGGCTCGTCGAACAGAAATGCCTTTGGTTCGCGGACAATGGCACGCCCGATCGCGACGCGCTGGCGCTGACCGCCGGAGAGCTCGCGCGGCTTGCGGTCGAGATAAGGCGTGAGGTTCAGCGTCGCGGCGGCAGCCTCGACCTTGCGGTTGGTCTCGTCCTTGGAAAGGCCGGCCATCTTCAGGCCGAAGCCGATATTGCCGCGCACGCTCATATGCGGATAGAGCGCGTAGGACTGGAACACCATCGAGAGCCCACGCTTCGCGGGGGGCGTATCGACCACGTTCTTGCCGTCGATCAGGATCTTGCCGCCGGAGACGTCCTCGAGCCCGGCGATTAGCCGCAGCAGCGTGGTCTTGCCGCAGCCTGATGGTCCGACGAACACCACGAAGGAGCCGTCCGCGATCTCGAGATCGGCGCCCTTGATGATGTGCACGGGGCCGAAGGATTTCTGCACGTCCTGAAGTGTGATCTGACCCATGATCCGGCAGCCCTTCTTACTTTACCGCGCCGAAGGTGAGCCCGCGCACGAGCTGCTTCTGGCTGAACCAACCAAGGACGATGATGGGCGCGATCGCCAGCGTGGAAGCCGCCGACAGCTTGGCCCAAAACAATCCTTCCGGACTCGAATAGGACGCGATGAACACCGTGAGCGGCGCGGCGTTCGAGGTCGACAGATTGAGCGTCCAGAACGCCTCGTTCCAGGCCAGGATCAGATTGAGCAGCATGGTCGATGCGAGCCCCGGGATCGCCATCGGCGTCAGGACATAGACCAGCTCGCGGCCGATGGTGGCGCCGTCCATGCGCGCGGCTTCCAGGATGTCGCGCGGGATCTCCTTGAAATAGGTGAAGAGCATCCAGATTACGATCGGCAGGTTTCCGAGGCACAGGATGAAGACGAGGCCGATGCGGGAATCGAGCAGGCCGAAGGACTTGTAGATCAGGTAGATCGGCACCAGCACGCCGACCGGCGGCATCATCTTGGTCGAGAGCATCCAGAGCAGGATGTCCTTGGTGCGCTTGGTCGGCGAGAACGCCATCGACCAGGCGGCGGGAATGGCGATCAAAAGCGCAATGAGCGTCGAGCCGCCGGCGATGATGATCGAGTTCAGCGCGTGGTGAAAATAGTCGCTGCGCTCCTGCACGGTCGCGTAGTTCTCGGTGGTCCAGTGGAAGAACAGGAAGGATGGTGGAATCGCGAAGGCCTCAAGTTCGGTCTTGAAGCTCGCCAGCACCATCCAGAGGATCGGGAAGAAGATCAGGAAGCCGAAAAACCACGCCCCGATCGTCGAGACCACGACCCGCCGCCTCGTCGCCATACGCGCCATGTCTCATGCCTCCAGATTGCGGCCGACGATGCGGACCAGGAAGAAGGCAACGACGTTGGCGATCACGACAGCGACGAGGCCGCCCGCCGAGGCGGTGCCGACATCGTACTGGATCAGTGCCTGCGAATAGATCAGGAAGGCGATGTTGGTGGTCGACAGTCCCGGGCCGCCGCCCGTGGTGACGTAAATTTCAGCAAAGACGGTGAGCAGGAAGATCGTCTCGATCAGGATCACCACCGTGATGGGACGCGCGAGGTGCGGCAACGTGATGTAGATGAAGGTCGAGACCGCGCTGGCGCCGTCCATTTCGGCGGCTTCCTTCTGCTCCTCGTCGAGCGACTGCATCGCAGTGAGCAAAATCAGCGTCGCGAACGGCAGCCATTGCCAGGACACGATCAGGATCACCGCAAACAGCGGCGCGTCGGTAAACCAGTCGATCGGCGTCAACCCGAACATCGAGGCGATCCAGGCAAACAGCCCGGATACCGGATGCATCAGCAGGTTCTTCCAGACCAGCGCGCTCACCGTCGGCATCACGAAGAACGGCGCGATCACCATCAGCCGCACGATGTTAAGGCCGATCACGGGCTGGTCGAGCAGCAGCGCCAGCGGAATTCCGAGCAGGACGGTCAGCGCCAGCACCGAGCCGACCAGCACCAGCGTATTCTGGAGCGACGCGAGGAACGCGGGATCGGTGAGGAAGTAGCGGAAGTTTTCCAGCCCGACGAATGATTCCGAGCCGGGATCGAGCAGACTGTAGTGCAGCGTCGAGAAATAGAGCGTCAGCGCAAGCGGGACGATCATCCAGATGAACAGCAGCCCGACCGCAGGCGTCAGGAGCGTCCGTGCGAGAAGCTGCGTCTGCCGGGTTGCCATTCTTGGCTTCTCCGCTTGCGGGAAGAAGGCGGCCATCCATCCCTAGCGGGTGGATGGCCGCAAGTCTGAGCTCAGGAGGGAGAGCTCGGGTTCACTTGATGTAACCGGCCCGCTTCATCTCGCGCTCGGTTGCGGACTGCGCGGCGGCGAGCGCGGCATCGACCGTCATCGAGCCCGCAAGCGCGGCCGAGAACTGCTGGCCGACCTGCGTGCCGATGCCCTGGAATTCGGGGATCGCCGCATATTGCACGCCGACGTAAGGCACCGGCTTCACGGTCGGCTTGTTCGGATCGGCCGCATCGATCGAGGCCAGCGTCAGCTTGGCGAATGGGGCGACCTTCAGATAATCCGGGTTCTGGTAGAGCGAGGTCCGCGTGCCCGGCGGCACATTTGCCCAGCCTTCCTTCGCGGCGACGGTCTTGGTATAGTCCTTGCTCGTCGCCCAGGCGATAAACTTCTCGGCCGCTTCCGTCTTCTTGGAGCCCGCGGGGATCGCGAGATTCCAGGCCCACAGCCAGTTGGCGTTCTTGCCCAGGCCCGTGTTGGGCGCGAGCGCGAAGCCGACCTTGTCGGCGACCTTGGAGTCCTTCGGGTTGGTGACGAAGGACGCCGCGACCGTGGCGTCGATCCACATCGCGCACTTGCCGGCATTGAACAGCGCGAGGTTCTCGTTGAAGCCGTTCGAGCTCGCACCGGGAGGGCCGGCCTGCTTCATCAGGTCGACATAGGTCGACAGCGTCGCCTTCCATTCCGGGGTGTTGAACTGCGGCTGCCACTTCTCGTCGAACCAGCGCGCGCCGTAGGAATTGGCCATGGCGGAGAGGAACGCCATGTTCTCGCCCCAGCCGGCCTTGCCGCGCAGGCAGATGCCATAGACGCCGGCGCTCTTGTCACTGAGCTTCTTGGCGGCGTCGATGACGAAATCCCAGGTCGGCTTTTCCGGCATCTTCAGGCCGGCCTTGTCGAACAGGTCGGTGCGGTACATCACCATCGAGCTCTCGCCGTAGAACGGTGCGGCATAGAGCTTGCCATCGACGGAGACGGCATCCTTGATCTTGGGCAGGAGGTCGGCGACGTCGTAATCGGCGCCGAGATTGGCGAGCGGCACCAGCCAGCCCTTCTTGGCCCAAATCGGCACCTCATAAGTGCCGATGGTGAGCACGTCGAACTGGCCGCCCTTGGTGGCGATGTCGGTGGTGACGCGCTGGCGCAGCACGTTCTCCTCAAGCGTCACCCATTTCACGGTGATGTCGGGGTTCTTCTTGGTGAATTCAGCCGTCAAACCCTGCATGCGGATCATGTCGCCGTTGTTCACGGTGGCGATCGTCAGGGTCGTTTCGGCCATCGCGGGGACGGCCAGCAACAGGCAAGACGCGCCGCAGACGGCGCCGAGGACGTGTTTCACGGGTGACCTCCCTAAGATCGCGCTTTTGAGCATATGCCCACGCGTTGGGCGTATGTTCAACTGAGGACGGACCGTTGTCAAGCAGGCGCGAGGGCGTTCGCGCAACTTATGAGTGCTGCGGTGCGGGAGATGGTGTCGTTTGCCGCGAGTGGGGTGGCCGTTGCTCGAGCCGAGCGCACGCAACTTGCTCCACGTTCCCCGCTTCCGGGAGAAGTCGTATCGCATCGAAGATGCGATACGGGTGAAGGCTTTCTCCTCTTGGGCAGTCTTGTCAGCGGAGAGACCCTCTCCCCGGCCCTCTCCCGCAAACGGGAGAGGGAGAGCAGCGGCGCTGTCGCGCTAGCTCTGCCTCAGCGTTCCAGAATCGCCCTTGCGGTCGTCTCGTCGGTAATGAGCCCGTTGATCAACCGCCCGTTCAGCGCCGCCGCGATCGCCGCCACCTTGGCCGCACCGACCGCGGCGCCGATCGTCGTGGTCTTCGCCGGCACTTCCGGCGGAATGCTGGTCAAGCGTTTGTTGGTGCCGGCTTTGAGCAGGCGGCCCTTGGAATCATAGGCCCAGCCGGTGATTTCGCCGATCGCTCCTTGCCGCATCATCTCGAACAATTCATCGCGGGTGACGAAGCCGTCGACGTGGACCTGCGCCTTCTGGTCCATCTGGCCGATGCCGACGAGGCGCAAATCCGCCTTGCTCGCAACCGCCTTTACCTTGGCGATGGGCTCGATCCGCACCATCTTGTTGCGCTCGTCCTCGGACGACATCAGGAACGGCAGCGGCATCGGATAGTGCCGCGCGCCGGTGCGATCGGCGAGCCGGCCGACGGTATCGTAGAAGCTCGCAGAACCGTCGGCGGAGATGTTGCCGACCAGCGAGACGATCTGGTGGTTGGGCCGGTCGATCGGCGTGACGCGCTCGACCGCGGCGCGCACCGCCCGGCCCGTGCCGAGCGCGACAATGACGGGCGTCTCCGAACGCAGCGTGGCATCGAGCAGATTGGCGCAGCGTTCGGCAATGCCCGCTGTGGCCTGCGGCGCCGCCGGATCGGCCGGCACCACCTCGCAATGGACGAGATCAAACCGTTCCTTCAGCCGCGCCGCAAGTTCCATGCAGGCTGCGATGGGGTGTTCGAGCCGGAAGGTAATGAGCCGCTCGGCGAGACACAGCGAGACCAGCCGCTGCGCCGAGGCGCGCGAGACCTGGAGCATTTTAGCGATTTCGTCCTGGGTGTGACCGGCAATGAAATAGAGCCAACCGGCACGTGCGGCGTCATCGAGCCTGGACTTTTCGTTCTCAGCGGCCATGGCGGGCGTCAGGCGTCCTTCCAGAGATCGATCATGCGCGCGAACACCCGGTCGGCCCCCGCACCCGACAATATAGCCTGCCCGTCGCGGCCGCGATAATGGCTGCCGCCGACAAATCCCCAGACGGTCATGCCGGCCGCCTTTCCCGCCTGCACGCCGCTGGCGCTGTCCTCGATCACCAGCGTGCGCGCGGGCTCCGCACCCATCTTCGCCGCCGCGTGGAGAAACAGATCGGGCGCTGGCTTGCCGTGCCTGACCATCTGCGCGGTGTAGACCCGATCGCCGAAATGCGCCCGCAGGCCGGTGACGTCAAGAGACAACGAGACGCGGTCGATGTCGCTGGACGACGCCACGCAAAACGGCGCGCGCAAATCGGAGATCACATCGGCGACGCCGGGAATTGGTTGAAGCGCACCCGCGAATGTCGTCAGTACATGCGACTTCAAGCGTGGCAGAAAGCCCTCCGGCACGACCTGTCCGAGATCCCGATAATGCTGCACGACCGCCTTGGTGCTGCGCCCGAGGAAGAGTTCGAGCGCCTGCTCTACGCTGAGCGCGATGCCGCATTCGGCCAGCACGTCGGACAAGCAGCGACAGCTCAACAGCTCACTATCGACCAGCACGCCGTCGCAGTCGAAGATGATCAGATCGGGTTTTGGCCGGCCCTGGTCCATCCGGCCATTCGATCATATACCCAACTCATGGGCAATAGCTCAGCATACGGCGACCCGGCAATGCCGCGGCAGGAAACCGTAGCCCGGGCTCCATCCCGGCTGCGCGGCGTCACCTGCGCTGATTATACACGTCGATGCACACCGCCCCGAGCAGCACCAGTCCCTTGATGACCTGCTGGTAGTCGATGCCAATGCCGAGGATGGACATGCCGTTGTTCATCACGCCCATGATCATGGCGCCAACCACGGCGCCGCCGACGCGGCCGACACCGCCATAGGCCGACGCGCCGCCGATGAAGCAGGCGGCGATGACGTCGAGCTCGAAGCCGAGACCGGCCTTGGGCGTTGCGGTGTTGAGGCGCGCGGCGAAGACGAGGCCGGCGAGCGCGGCGAGCACGCCCATGTTGACGAAGGTGAGGAAGGTCAACCGTTCCGTCTTGATGCCCGACAGCTTTGCGGCTTTCGCATTGCCGCCGACCGCGTAGACCTGCCGGCCAATCACGGTGCGGCGGGTGACGAAGCCGTAGAGCGCGATCAACGCGGTCATGATGACCAGCACGTTCGGCAGGCCGCGATGCGAGGCGATCAGATAGGTGAAGTAGAGCACGGCGCAGGCCAGAAGAATGCTCTTGCCGAGGAAGAACGCGTAAGGCTCGACCTCGATGCCGTGCAACTGCTCGCGCGAGCGACCCTTGGCGCCGGCATAGACGAGGCCGAGCGCGAGCACGGCACCGATCAGCATGGACGTCGGATGCAGCGTGCCGGCCTCGGGCAGCATCTCCGGAATGAAGCCCGACGACAATTTCTGGAAGGTCGCCGGAAACGGTCCGAGCGACTGGCCCTGCAACACCGCGAGCGCAAGTCCCTTGAACACCAACATGCCGGCCAGCGTCACGATGAAGGACGGGATCTTGAAATAGGCCACCCAATAGCCCTGCGCGGCGCCGATCGCCGCGCCCAACAGCAGGCAGGCGATGAAGGCGAGCGTGTAGTCGATCTTGTACGTCACCATCAGCACGGCGGCCACCGCGCCGACGAAGCCGGCGACCGAGCCGACCGAGAGGTCGATATGGCCGGTGACGATCACCAGCAGCATGCCCAGCGCCATGATGACGATGTAGCTGTTCTGGAGCACCAGATTGGTCAGGTTGAGCGGCTGCAGCAGCGTGCCGCCAGTCATGACCTGGAAGAACAGCATGATCGCGATCAGCGACATCAGCATGCCGTAATTGCGCAAATTGTTCTTGATGAAGCTGCCGTGCCGGCGCTCCTCGGGCAGCGATACCGTCTTGTCGGTCATGGCTGCGATCCTCCCATCTCCGCGCCCGCAAGGGCGCTGCTTCCATAATTTCTATCGTTGCGCATGATGGCGCGCATGATCTTTTCCTGCGTCGCTTCAGTGCCCGGGAACTCGCCGACGAAGGCGCCGTCGTTCATGACACAGATGCGGTCGCAGATGCCGAGGAGCTCGGGCATCTCCGAGGAGATCACCACCACGCCGCGGCCGGCTTCCGCAAGCTCGTTGATGATACAGTAGATCTCGTATTTGGCACCGACGTCGATGCCCCGCGTCGGCTCGTCCAGGATCAAGACCTTGGGGTCTGTCATCAGCCATTTCGACAGCACGACCTTCTGCTGGTTGCCGCCGGAGAGCTGGCCGGTCTCCTGGTAGACGTCGGAGCAGCGGATGCGCATGCGGTTGCGATAGTCGCTGGCGACCTTCAGCTCGGCGATGTCGTCGATCACCCGGCGAGGCGCGACCTGGTCGAGGCTTGCGAGCGTGATGTTCTTGCGAACGTCGTCGGCGAGGATCAGCCCGAGCTGCTTGCGGTCCTCGGTGACATAGGCAAGACCCGCGTCGATCGCGGCCGCGACGTTCGGCAGCACGATCTCATGGCCCTCGAGCCGGATGCGACCGCTGATGGCGGTGCCCCAGGACCGACCGAACAGACTCATGGCGAATTCAGTGCGCCCGGCGCCCATCAATCCGGCAATGCCGACGACCTCGCCGCGCTTCACGCCGAAATCGATGTTCTTGATCACCTGCCGCTCGGGATGGATGGGGTGATAGACCGACCAGTTCTCGACGGTGAGGACGGGCTCGCCGATCTCTGCGCTACGCTCCGGGAAACGGTGGGCGAGATCGCGGTTGACCATGCTGCGGATGATGCGGTCTTCCTGGATCGGCTCGGCGCGGCAGTCGATGCCGTCGACGGTGCGGCCGTCGCGCAGCACGGTGATGTGGTCGGCGACGCGGGCGACCTCGTTCAGCTTGTGCGAGATCAGGATCGAGCCGATGCCCTGCTCGCGGAAGGCCACGAGACGTTCGAGCAGCGCGGCACTGTCAGCCTCGTTGAGGCTGGCGGTGGGCTCGTCCAGGATCAGCATCCGCACCCGCTTGGACAGGGCCTTCGCGATTTCGACGAGTTGCTGCTTGCCGACGCCGAGATCGGTGATCAGCGTATCCGGCGATTCCTTGAGGCCAACCTGCGCGAGGAGTTCCCGCGTGCGCCGATACACCTCGTCGCGATCGACGACGCCGAGTCTTGAAGGCGGATGCGACAGGAAGATGTTTTCGGCAATCGACATCAGCGGGATCAGCGCCAACTCCTGGTGGATGATGATGATGCCGAGCGCCTCGGAATCGTTGATGTCGCGAAAGCGCCGCTCCTCGCCATCAAAGATGATGGTGCCCTCGTAACTGCCGGCCGGATACACGCCGCTGAGCACCTTCATCAACGTCGACTTGCCGGCACCATTCTCGCCGACGAGGGCGTGGATCTGTCCGGCGTCAACCGAGAAGTTGACGTCGCGCAGCGCCTGCACGCCGGAAAAGCTCTTGCTGACGTTGCGCATCTCCAGCATTGCGGCCATCGTTTTTGTCCCTTGTTCAACCTCTCCCCATGTTGCGGGGATGATATCGCGGCATCCACATCGTCATTGCGAGCGCAGCGAAGCAATCCAGACTCTCTCCGCGGCGGAAGACTGGATTGCTTCGCTGCGCTCGCAATGACGGAGTGCATAGCAATCACTGCCCGTAGGGAGATGGCCCCTCACTCCGCCCTCTCCCCGCGAGAGCGGGGCGAGGGCGAAGGAGACAAGTCTTACTGGAATTGTGACTTCTTGTAGTAGCCGCTGTCGATCAGGACCTTCTCCCAATTGTCCTTGTAGACCACGACCGGCTTGAGCAGGTAGGACGGCACGGTCTTGGCGCCGTTCTCGTAGGTCTTGGTGTCGTTGACGGTGACCTGCTTGCCGGCAAGCGCGGCGTCGACCATGTCGGCGGTCACCTTGGCGAGATCGCGGGTGTCCTTGAAGATGGTCGAATACTGGTCGCCGCGCAGCATCGCCTTGATCGATGGCACCTCGGCATCCTGGCCCGAAATGACAGGCATCGGCTGGCCGGCGCTGCCATAACCGACGCCCTTCAGCGAGGAGATGATGCCGATCGACAGGCCGTCATACGGCGACAACACCGCGTTGACCTTCTTGTTGCCGTAGTAGGCGCTGAGCAGATTGTCCATGCGAGCCTGCGCGGTGGCGCCGTCCCAGCGCAAGGTCGCGACCTTGTCCATGCCCATCTGGCCCGAAGCCACGACGAGCTTGCCACTGTCGATGTACGGCTTCAGCACGCTCATCGCGCCGTTGTAGAAGAAGTAGGCATTGTTGTCGTCGGGCGAGCCGCCGAACAGCTCGATGTTGAACGGACCCTTGCCATCCTTGAGGCCGAGGCCCTGCACGATCGACTCGGCCTGGAGCACGCCGACCTGGAAATTGTCGAAGGTCGCGTAATAGTCGACGTTCGGCGTGCCGCGGATCAGGCGGTCATAGGCGATCACGGTGATGCCCTTGGCCTTGGCCTGCTTGAGCACGTCGGAGAGCGTGGTGCCGTCGATCGCGGCGATCACCAGCGCTTTCGCGCCCTTGGTCACCATGTTCTCGACCTGCGAGAGCTGGTTCGGAATGTCGTCCTCGGCATATTGCAGGTCGGTGTTGTAGCCGCGTTCCTTCAGCACCTTGACCATGTTGTTGCCGTCGTCGATCCAGCGCGCCGACGATTTGGTCGGCATGGCGATGCCGACCGTTGCTTTGTCCTGGGCTGAGGCGGTGACGCCCGCGGCCATCGTCGCGGCGCCGGCCAGCGCCAGCGCGAGGAATGTCGTCTTCAGTTTCAGCATGTTTCACTCCCTTATGGTGTCAGACTGTTTCTTGGCTTCGTCGAGAACGTGGCGGTGAGCTGCTTCAGGCCTCCTATGCGAGCTTGACGTCCGGCTCCGCGCGACCATGTGCGGAGGCCTCCAACAGAAAGGTGCAGCCGGCCTGCGGATCGGCGGCGCGCGCCGCCGCGTCCATGTCCTGCCACGCCGAGGTGACGAGAATGCGCGATAAATCAGGGCCGACGAAAGCGGGGCAGCTTGCCTGCTTGGCCGGCACGCTGATCGAGCGCAGGCGCTCGCCCTGCGGCGAGTAGACATCGATGCGGCTTGCGCCCCAGCACGCGTTCCAGATCTGGCCATCTGCGTCGCACACCGAGCCGTCGAGGCCGCCGATGCCGGTATGGCGCAGCAGCACCTCGGGCTCGCCGCGCGGCAGGCCGGTCGCGGGATTGAGCGGCACGGAATAGAGCACGGCGCGTGCGGTGTCGGTGAAGTAGCCTGTGGCGCCATCGGGCGAGAAGCAGATCGAGTTGGGAATGCTGATACCGGGAAACAGCGTCGATATCTTGCCGCGATGGAACGCATAGATCGCGCCAGCCCCTCGCTCGGCCTTGCGGCCCATGGTGCCGATCCAGAACGTGCCGGATTGGTGCACGCGGCAATCATTGGAGCGCGTCGCGGGATTGTCGGCTTCGAGCGGGCAGAGCAGCGCCATCGCACCGTCGGCGAGCTTGCGGATGTAGAGTCCATCTTCCGCAACGATCAGCTGGCGCGCGGCATCGATGCGCCCGAGCGCGCTCGCCATCCGGCCGAGCGCATGGACGCGAATGCTGCCACGGCCGAGCTGCGCCTCGAACAGCCGCCCCTCGCGGATGTCGAACCACCAGGCCGTGTCGGTGGTCGCGTCATAGGTCGGTCCCTCGCCGAGATGGCAGGGATCGTCCGAGAGGACAGACGTCGGCACCTGCTCCATCATGGCGACCTCACCGCAAAGCGATAGACGGTATGATGGCGATAGACCCCGCCTGGATCGAGGCGCGGGCTTGGAAAATCCGGCCGGTTTGGTGAATTGGGCCACATGTGCGGCTCCAGGCACATCGCGTCCGACTGCCGATACAGCTTGCCGCCCTTGCCCGAGATCGTGCCGTCGAGATAGTTGCCGGAATAGACCTGAAGGCCGGGCTGATCGGTGAGCAGCTCCATGATCCGCCCCGAGCGCGGCGCCTCCAGCCGCGCCGCGAGCGCAAGTTTGCCGTCGCGGCCGAGACAGTAGGTATGATCGTAGCCCTTGCCGTTCTGTAATTGCCGATCGCTCTCGCGGATGCGCGCGCCGACGGGCTGGGCGTCGCGGAAGTCGAACGGCGTGCCGGCAACGCTGCGCGGCGGCTCAGGAAGCGGAATGGCGGTGGGATCGATCGCCAGGAAATGTTCGGCGGCAACCGTCAGCTTGTGATCGAGAACGGGTGTGCCTGACGTCGCGCCTTCCAGATTGAAGAAACTGTGGTTGGTCAGATTGACGATGGTCGGCCGGTCGGTCCGCGCCTCCATGGTGAGCGACAGCTCGCTCGGGCCGGTGACGCGATAGGTCAGGCGCACGTCGAGCCGGCCGGGATAGTTTTCCTCGCCATGCGGGCTCGTGTAGGTCAGCGTCACCGCCGACTCGGAGCCGTCGTCGATCTCTGCAATCTCCCAGAGCTTGCGGTCGAATCCGTCGAGGCCGCCATGCAGTGCGTTCGGACCGTTGTTGACGGGAAGCTGCACCGTCTCGCCGTCCAGCGAAAATTGTCCGTTGGCGATGCGGTTGGCATAGCGGCCCACGGTGGCGCCAAAAAACTTCCGCTCGGCGAGATAGCCGGCGAACGCATCGTGACCCAGCACGACATCGTCATAGCCGCCCCTCGCGTCCGGCGCGATCAGAGCCTGAATCACCGCGCCGTGGGTGATGATGCGCGCTTCGAACCCACTCTCCCCGCGCAGCACGATGCGCTCCACGCTGCGGCCGTCCGGCAGTGTTCCGAAGACGTCTTTTTCTATTTTTGCGCCAGCCATGTCTAATCCACAAATGGTTCGACGATATTGCGCCTGCCGAGCAGGAAGGCATCGGCGACGAGACGAAGCGGCGCCAGATCGACGTCGCGGGCACCTGTTGCGGCAAGCGTGACGAAGCGCCGGTACAGCTCCCGATATTCCTCATCGGGCGCCTCGGCAACGGTCTTGCCGTCGATCGCCATGATCCGGCCGCCGCGGGATAGCGTCATCCGGCCCTGGTCGGTTTCGACGAGGATATCCCAGCTCTGCGGCCCGGTCTGGCGGAAATCGAACTCGGCGGTAACTCGCAGGCCATCAATATCGGCCAGCGTCAGGTTCGCGGCGATCGGCGCCTGGCAATTGGCGGGGAAGGCGAGCTCGGCCGCGGTGACGAACACCGGCTTCGGCAGGATCCTGGTCAGGATCGACAGCGCATTGATGCCGGGATCGAACACTCCGAGCCCGCCGGGCTCCCAGATCCAGGCCTGCCCGGGATGCCAGACGCGGACGTCCTCTTTCCAGTTGATGTGCACGGAGGTGATCCGCCGCGCGGCGAGCCATTGCCGCGCCGGCTCGACGGCCGGTGCATGGCGCGAATGCCAGGTCGCAAACAGCGTGCGCTTCGCATCCGCCGCCATCGCGATCAAGGGATCGAGTTCGGCAACGCCGGTGCCGGGCGGCTTCTCCAGCATGACATGCTTGCCGGCGGCGAGTGCCAAGGCAGCCTGGGTGCGGCGCACCTGCGGCGGCGTGCACAGCGACACCGCATCGATCGGCGGCCCCCTCTCCAGCAATTCCTCGATGGTGGCAAAGTGCGGCAGCCCCGGCAGCGAGGCGTTGCGGCTGGCAACCGCCGCGAGCGTCGCACCCGGCACCGCGGCGATCGCGCCGACATGCTGGTCCCGCGCGATCTTGCCGAAGCCGACGATGGCGATGCGAAGTTCAGTCACGATCTCTCTCCAGTGTCCGCGGACGGCAGCGCCTCGGCCGGTACAGTCTCGGTCACTGTACCTTCATGGCGGCGCATGCCGTTGTGAATGACGTAGACCATCGCCTCCGAGGCAGTCGCGGCATCACCCGACGCGATGGCATCGACGATCTTCTGATGCCAGAGCAGCACGGTGTCGCGGTCCTCGGGTTCGACAGGTGCGCTGAGCAGGAACGAGGCGCGCAAGGCGGCCTCGATGACGTGCCCGATCGAGCGCATGAACAGATTACCGGACGCCCGCGCCACGGCGACATGAAGCGCGAGGTCGGCATCAGCAAAGCCGACGGAATCGGAAGCCTCATCCCGCATCCGCTCCATGCAGCGACGCAGCTCGACCAAGTCCTGCTCCGACCGCTGCGCCGCTGCCAGTACGGCCGCGCGCGGCTCGACCGCAAGGCGGATCTCGGCGAGGTCGTTGAGGAAGCGCTTGTCGATGCCGGCGTCCAGATGCCAGGCCAGCACGTCGGCGTCGAACATGTTCCAGGCGACGCGCTCGCGCACGACGGTGCCGACCCGCGCCTTGGTGGTGAGCAGGCCCTTGGCAACCAGCGTCTTCACGCTCTCGCGCAGCACCGGCCGCGACACGCCGAACATCGCGATCATCTCGGCATCGCCCGGAAGCCTTGTCCCCTCCGCGTAACGCCCGGCGATGATGTCGACGCCGATCGAGCGCGCCACCTCCGCGTGATTGGAGTGCGCCCGCCGCGTCGGGATGACGACGATGCGCGAGGTCATGAGACGGCTCCCGCGCGCTTCGTCACCGGCCGCCGCGCGAGCGCGACCAGCCCCTGTTGCAAGGCGATGAAGGCGAACAGCAGCACGCCGGTCGCGATCTTGGTCCACCAGCTCGACAGCGTCCCGTCGAAATTGATGTAGGTCTGGATCATGCCCTGGATCAGCACACCGAGGAAGGTGCCGATCACAGAGCCCTGCCCGCCGGTGAGCAGCGTGCCGCCGATCACGACCGCCGCAATGCTGTCGAGCTCGACGCCGACGGCGGAGAGCGAGTATCCCGCGCTGGTGTAGAAGGAGAAGACGATGCCCGCGATGCCTGCCAGCAGGCTCGACAGCATGTAAATCTTCACCGTCATCCTGCCGACGGCAACGCCCATCAGGCTCGCGGCCTGCCGGCTGCCGCCGAGCGCATAGACGTTGGCGCCGAACCGGGTAAGACGCAGCAGCAATGCGCCGCCGATCACGATCGTAAGCATGATGATCGCGACCGCGGTCAGCCGCCCGCCGCCGGGTAGCCGCAGTGCGAAGTCCGACACGGTGGAATAGACCGGCGCGGTGATCGGCACCGATTCCGTCGAGAGCAGGAAGCTGGCGCCACGGGCCAGGAACATGCCGGCGAGCGTCACGATAAAAGGCGGCAGATCGAAGACGTGGATCATCGCGCCCATCGCCGCACCAAAGGCTCCCGAAAGCGCGAGGATGGCGACGAAGGCGACCAGGGGCGGAATGCCCCAGCGCTCGATCGCCAGCGCGACGAACACAGTGGTAAAGCCGATCACCGAGCCGACCGAGAGATCGATGCCGCCGGAGATGATGACGAAGGTCATGCCGGTCGCGACAATGCCGAGGAAGGCGTTATCGGTGAGGAGATTGCCGACCACACGGGTCGAGGCGATGTTGGGGAATTGCACCGCGCAGAGCGCGAATCCCGCGACGAGCACCATGGTGGTGATGAGGACGGGCGGCAGGCCTTTCACGCTTTGGCCCTCCGCAGCCGCGCCACGACACCGGCAACACCGGACAGTTTCGGGGATTGCAGCAACAGCACGGCGATCACCGCCACTGCCTTGACCAGCAAATTGAACTCCGGCGGATATCCCGACAGCAAAATGCCGGTGTTCATGGTCTGGATAATCAGCGCGCCTAACACAGCAAGAATCAGGCTGAAGCGGCCGCCGAACAGCGAGGTGCCGCCGATCACAACGGCGAGGATCGCGTCGAGCTCGAGCCAGAGGCCGGCATTGTTGGCATCGGCGCCCATGATGTCGGCAGCCGCGATCACGCCGGCGAGCGCAGCACAGACACCGCACCAGACATAGACCGCCAAAATCATGGCGCGCGTGCCGACGCCGGCGAGTTCGCTCGCCCGCGCATTGCCGCCGGTGGCCTCGATCAGCAGTCCGAGCGCCGAGCCGCGCACCACCGCGCCGGTGAGGATCAGCATGCCCAACGCGATCGCGACTGGCACCGGCACGCCGAGAATGGCGCCGTTACCGAGCCAGACCAGATCGGGCGAGGAGAAGGTCACGATGCGACCCTCGGTGATGAGCTGCGCGATGCCGCGTCCCGCCACCATCAGGATCAACGTCGCGACGATCGGCTGCATGCCGAGCACCGCGACGAGAAATCCGTTCCACAAGCCGCAGATCAGGCCCGCGCCGAGCGCGGCTGCCAGCACCACGGCCAGACTATGGCTGTCGGCGAGGCTCGCCGCGATCGCGCCAGAGATCGCCATGATCGCGCCGACCGAGAGATCAATGCCGCGCGTCGCAATCACCAGCACCATGCCGAGCGAGAGCAGCGCCACCGGCGTGCCGCGGTTGAGCACGTCGATCAGGCTGCCGAACAGACGGCCGTCCTGGAGACGCAGGTCGAAGAATTGCGGCGACACCACACGATCGACCGCCAGGATAACGATTAACGCAAGGATCTGGGCAAGGCCGCGGCGCGGCAACAGCGCTGTCATGCCCGGCCCTCATGCGCGACACTGCCGCCATCGGCGGCGATGGCGGCGAGAATGCTGCCGACGTCGATGGCCTCGCCGGCGAGCTCCTCGACATGGGCGCGATCGCGCAGCACCATCACACGATCGGAATAGGTCACGATCTCGTCGAGCTCGGAGGAGATCACCAGCAGCGCAAGCCCGTCGTCGCAGAGCTCGCGTATCAGGCGAATGATCTCGGCGTGCGCGCCGACGTCGATGCCGCGGGTCGGCTCGTCCAGCACGAGCAGCCGCGGCGAGGTCGCAAGCCAGCGAGCCAGCAGCACCTTTTGCTGATTGCCGCCGGACAACAGGCCGACGGGACGCTCCGGATCGGGCGGGCGGATGTCGAGCATCTTGACGTAACGGTTTGCGATCTCGTCCTGCTCGCGTCGCGACAGCGGCCGATGCAGACCGCGCTTGGCCTGGAGCGCGAGCACGATGTTCTCGCGCACGGTAAGCTCGGCGACGATGCCGTCGGTCTTGCGCTCCTCCGGGCAATAGCCAAAGCCATGGCGCACGCCGTCGCGCGGCGACTGAAGCCGGACAGGCGCGCCTTCCACCCTCGCCTGCCCGCGATCGGCGCGCTCGGCGCCGAACACCAGCCGCGCCGTCTCGGTTCGGCCGGAGCCAAGCAGACCGGCGAGGCCGACGACCTCGCCGTGGCGCAGCTCGAGATTGAACGGCGCGACGTAGCCGGCCTTGCCGTAATTCTCGAAGCTCGCACAGACGTCACGCGTCTTCTGCGCGCCTGCCGATGCCCGGGTGCTGGTGGTCTCCGCAAGCTCGCGGCCGAGCATCATCCGGATCAGCTCGAGCCGCGACAGAGACGCGGTCTCGCGCTCGCCGACCAGGCGGCCGTTGCGCAAGACTGTGATGCGATCGGATATCTCGTAGACCTGGTCGAGGAAATGGCTGACGAAAACGATCCCGATACCGCGCCTGGCGAGCTGGCGCATGATGCGAAAGAGGATCTCGACCTCGTGGCGGTCGAGGCTCGCGGTCGGCTCGTCCAGGATCAGCACGCGCGCCGAGAGATCGACGGCGCGCGCGATCGCGGTGACGTGCTGCACGGCGACGGAATAACTGCCGAGCGGCGCCGATACATCGATATCGAGACCGAAATCCGCGAGCAATGTCTTCGCGCGGCGTCGCATCTCGCCTTCGCGCACGACGCCAAAGCGCATCGGCTGACGATCGAGGAACAGGTTCTGCGCCACCGAGAGGTTCGGCAGCAAGTTGACCTCCTGGTAGACGGTGGCAATGCCGGCCTGAACTGCGGCCTTGGCCGAACGCGGCGCGACCTCTTCGCCACTGATCATGACAATGCCGCCATCGCGCGGGAACACGCCGGTGATCACCTTGATCAGCGTGGATTTGCCGGCGCCATTCTCGCCGAGCAGCGCATGGATCTCGCCGGCGCGGAGCGTGAAGTCGACCTCCTGCAACGCATGCACAGCACCAAAACTTTTGCTGATCCCGCGCACTTCCAGCAGGAACGCAGCAGGATCCGAGCTGTTCTCCATCGTGACGTCACTCCCACCGGCGCCCGCTGATGATGCGGACACCCGGCCCATCCGTTCGCGCAGCAGTTTCGAAGGGGGCCGCCGGACTGCCGAAACGCGGCCGTCCGGCGACGCACTCGCCTCAGTAACCGAGGCCCTTCTTGCTGTCGTAGATCTTCTGCGGATCGTCGGTGGGCGTGTAGAGCTTCGAGTCGGTCTGGATCCATTTCGGCGGAACCGTGCCCTTGTCCTTGAAGGCAGCGATGGCATCGAGGGCGGGGCCCGCCATGTTCGGCGTCAGCTCGACCGTGGCATTGGCTTCGCCTGCGACCATCGCCTTGAAGATGTCGGGGACCGCGTCGATCGAGACGGTGAGGATGTCCTTGCCGGGCTTGAGGCCAGCTTCCTTCATCGCCTGGATGGCGCCGACCATCATATCGTCGTTGTGCGCATAGACCGCGCAGATCGACTTGCCGCCGCCTTCGGCCTTGATGAAGCTTTCCATCACTTCCTTGCCCTTGGCGCGGGTGAAGTCACCGGTCTGGCTGCGCACCACCTTCAGGTTCGCATGCTTGGCGATGGCGGTGTCAAAACCCTTCTTGCGGTTGGCGGCCACGCTGGCGCCGACGGTGCCCTGCAATTCGACGATGTTGCAGGCCTTGGCCCCGACGGTTTTCGCCAGCCAGTCGCCGGCGACCTCGCCTTCATGCACGCTGTCGGAGGTCACGGCGGTGAGATAGAGCTCCTTGCCGGAGGGATCGATGTCGCGGTCGAGCAGCACGACCGGGATCTTGGCCTCCTTGGCTTCCTTCAGCACCGAGTCCCAGCCGGTCGAGACGACAGGCGCGAGGAAGATCGCATCAACGTTCTGCGCGATGAAGGAGCGGATCGCCTTGATCTGGTTCTCCTGCTTCTGCTGCGCGTCGGCGATCTTGAGATTGACCTTGCGCTTGGTAGCCTCCTGCTTGGAGACCGACGTCTCGGCCGCGCGCCAGCCGGATTCCGATCCGATCTGCGAGAAGCCGATGGTGAGTTCGGCGGCGTTGGCCGGCAGCGCGAGCAGCAACGCGGCGGTCGCGCTGGCCGCAAAGAGGGCTTTGAAGGTCATCAGGCGTGTCTCCCAAAATGTTATCCGGGCGCGCCGATTGGTAGCATGGCACCCGCAGACCGCCCTTGGAGGCGGCGGGAGGGACTATTTCACGGAAGCTTGGTTCCGACTAGTCATATTATCTGACTATTTGCGCTGAACACGGCAGTCGGCGGGAGGGCCATCGTATGACACGCCCAGCGCGATTTTGTTCCGCGGATGCAACGGAAAGATGAAAAGAATGTGTGCGGCCCATCCTTAGAGACGCCCGCTGTTTGCGGGCTCCTCAGGATAAGGTTCATGTTGGCAGCTAAATCCTGAACCTCATGGTGAGGAGCGCCGCTTACGGCGCGTCTCGAACCAAGAGGCCCCGCCAGTGAGGCGAGGTGAAACGAAGCCGGCGCTAGATCAGCTTCCGCTGCGCCAGGTTCTTCATCAGCGCACCGATGCCAAAGGTCCAGGGCTCGCACTCGTCGCTGGTCCGCATGCGGTTGACGAGCTTGCCGAGCTGGGGCGCCGCGATCGTGACGATGTCATCGCGCTTGTGGGTGAACCCCTGCCCCGGTGCATCGCGATCCTTGACCGGCGCGAACATGGTGCCGAGGAACAGTACGAAGCCATCAGGGTATTGATGCACCTTGCCGATCGTTTGCTCGACCAGGTCGGTGGGATCGCGGCTGATCATGCTGATCGAGGAGTGGCCGTCGAGGACAAATCCGTCCGCCCCTTTCACGTTCAGGCTGATCTCCAGCTTGCGCGCGTCGTCGAGCGAAAAACTGTCGTCGAACAGACGCAGCAGCGGGCCGATCGCGCAGGAGGCGTTGTTGTCCTTGGCCTTAGACAACAGCAGCGCCGAGCGGCCCTCGAAGTCGCGCAGATTGACGTCGTTGCCGAGCGCGCCGCCGACGATCTTGCCGCGGCTGGAGACGAACAGCACCAGCTCCGGCTCCGGATTGTTCCAGGTCGATTTCGGATGCAGCCCGGCATCCATGCCGGTGCCAACCGAGGACAAGGTCGGCGCCTTGGTGAAAACCTCTGCATCGGGGCCGATGCCGACTTCGAGGTATTGGCTCCAGGCGTTCTGGTCGATCAGCACCTGCTTCAGGTGTATCGCCTGATCCGAGCCCGGCTTGAGTTTTGACAGATCATCGCCGATCAGCCGCGTCACTTCTTTGCGGATCGCTTCCGCCGAGGCCGGATTGCCTTTCGCCCGCTCCTCGATCACGCGCTCCAGCATCGAGATGGCGAAGGTGACGCCGGCCGCCTTCAGGGTCTGGAGATCGACCGGCGCGAGCAGCCACGGCTTTTTCGAATCGCGCTGATCCGGCGCCGTGTTGGCGACGATGGCATCGAGATCGCCGATGCGCTCACCCCTGGTCGCGGCAAGCGCCTTGGCCGGCTCGTCCTCTTCGCAGAGGGCGCTGATGGTCGGGAATTTCGCGGTGACGTCGAAGACACCGTCGCCGCGCACGGCGACCACGGCCGGGCCATTCGCCTGCGGCAGCCAGACGCGGCCGACAAGCGTTCCCCGCGTGCCGTCCTCGGGGAGAAGGTCCTTAACCGTCAATGTCGTCATGGGCGTGTCCTCGCTCTTTTCGGATCGGCCGCACTCGAAGAGGCCGATCACGTTGGCGAAGACCAATAAACGTCTGGGACGGGAAGTCCAGAGCGGCAGCCTGCCGCGCTTCTATGCCCCCGCCCGCGCCTTTCGGGCCGCGATCTGCTGGAGCGCCCAGCGCGCGTTCTTGCGCACGTCGGGATCGGCATCATCGGCGATGACGGCGAGGAACGCTTCGCCGTCGGGATGGGCGATCTCGCCGAGAGCCGCGGCCGCCTCCTTCCGCAAGTTCGCTTGCTCGTGATTGACGCAATTGCCGATCGGGCGCACCGCGCGCTCGATCTTCATTCGGCCAAGACTGCGGATCGCCTTCAGCCGCACCTGCCAGAATTCGTCGCCGAGCGAAGCGACCAGTTGATCGGCGGCGATCGAACCGTTGACGTTGAGACCCAGCGTCTCCGCCGCCATCTCGCGTACCATCCAGTCCGAATCCTTCAGCGCACGCGTGATCGTCTCGGCCGCCGGCTTCAGCTGCGAGAAGGCGAGCGCGCTGACGGCGGCACGGCGCACATGCGCGTCGGGATCGTTGATCAGCGCGGTCAGCGCCGGAATTGATTCCTCCAGTTTGAGGAAACCGATCACACCGATCGCCTGCACGCGCACGGCGGCGTCCGCATCCTGGAGAGCTCCCAGCGCGGGCTTCAGCGTGTCCTTGCAGCGCAGCTCCTTGAGCGCACGCAACGCGCCCATGCGGACGAAGGCGTGGGCATGCTTGACCAGCGGCAGGATGATGTCGGCGCAGGCTGGATCCTTGAACTCGGCCATGCTGTCGGCCGCAGCGACGGCGACGATCCTTTCGGGATCGACCAGCAGCTTCACCAGCGCACTGGCGGCCTCCGGCCCGTCGAACTCGCCGAGCGCCATCGCCACCTGCTGGCGCACGCCGGCATCGGGATCGGCGACCATGCTGGCGAGATGGCCGACCGCTGCGGGATCGCCGGAATGGCCGAGCGCGATGATCGCGACGCGGCGCTCGGCGGGATCTGCGGCCTGCAAACGCTCGTCGGCGTCTTCGAGATCGTCGTAGGATTCGAACGGGCTCGACATGATCACCTCAACAGATACGGAATGTTGACGGTGACGGCGCCGGTCGGGCAATCCGCCTCGCAGGGCATGCAGTACCAGCATTCGTCATAGGCCATGTAGGCCTTGCCGGTCATGTCGCTGATGCGCAGCACGTCGAGCGGGCAGACGTCGACGCACACGGTGCAGCCCTTGTCGGCGATGCATTTGGCGTCGTCAACGACCACCGGAACCGATGTCTGATAGGAAGCGAGAGGCATCGTATGTCTCCTGTTACTCGTGCGGGGGGTCAGGCTGTCGCGCGAATGCGTTGCTTGTCGTAGAGATCCTTCTCATCGTCGGCGATCGGCACGACGTAGGGCTCCACGGCACGCTTCTCGCTGGTCATCTTGTCGTTCTGCTTGGACAGCAGCGTGTGGCAGAACCAGTTCTCGTTGTCCTTCTCCGGGAAATCCGTGCGCCAATGATAGAGGCCCCAGCGACTTTCCTCGCGGTAGAGCGAGGCATGCACAGCCATGTCGGCACAGTCCATGATTGATTGCACTTCGAGGGCGCGGAGCAGCTCATGCGCGTTGCGCGCAATCATGTGCTCCTGCATGTCCTCGCGGGCCTCGGCGAGGCGGCGCATGCCGAGCTCGTATTTGCGCGTGACTTTTGGCGGCTGGAGATAGTCGTTGACCAGGCGCCGGGTCTTGTACTCGATCTGGTTCGGCGGAATGCCATCCTCGCGCTTGGTCGGCGCCATCACGCGGTCGCGCTCCCTGGCGACATCGGCCGCATCGAACTCCGCAAAGTCGTGGTTCTCGGCAAACTCCATCGCGTCGATGCCGGCAACCGCCCCGTTGGTGAAGGCGCCCAGCATGTAGTTGTGCGGCACGCTCGCCATGTCGCCCGCGGCATAAAGGCCGGGCACAGTGGTGCGCGCGTTGTCGTCGACGAACACGCCGGAGGCGCTGTGACCCGAGCAAAAACCGATCTCGGAGATGTGCATCTCGATCGACTCTTTGCGGTAGTCGATGCCGCGCCCCTGTTGGAACAGGCCGCGCGTCGGCCGCTCCACCTTGTGCAGCGTGGTTTCGATCTCCTCGATTGTGTTCGGATGCAGATGCTTGAGCTGGAGGAACACCGGACCCTTGCCCGACAGGAGTTCATTGTAGAACTCCAGCATCATCTGCCCCGACCAGTAGTCGCATTCGATGAAGCGCGATCCCTCGTTATTGGCGGTGAAGGCGCCGAAAGGACCGGCGACGTAGGCGCAGGCCGGGCCGTTATAGTCCTTGATCAGCGGATTGATCTGGTAGCATTCGAGGTTCGCGAGCGCGGCGCCGGCATGATAGGCCATCGCATAACCGTCGCCGGAATTGGCGGCGTTCTCGTAAGTGCCGAACATGTAACCGGAGGTCGGAAGACCGAGGCGACCGGCTGCGCCCATGCAGAGGATCACGGACTTGGCCTTGATCACCAGGATTTCAGCCGTGCGGGTGTTGACGCTGATCGCGCCGGCGATGCGGCCGTCGGCGGATTTGAGCAGCCGCGTCGCCATGTAGCGGTTGGAGATCAGGATGCGGGCACGGCGGAGCTGGCGATAGAGCGCCTTCTTCACGGTCTCGCCGTTCGGCATCGGCAGAACGTAGCTGCCGATATGATGCACCTTCTTGACGGCGTAATCGCCGTTCTCGTTCTTCAGGAAGCGAATGCCGAAACTGTCGAGCTCCTCGACGATCTTGTAACAGTTCTGCGCGTATTTATAGACCGCCTTTTGATCGACGATGCCGTCATTGGCGATGGTGATTTCCTTGGTGTACTGCTCGGGCGTCGCATAGCCCGGGATGACCGCGTTGTTCAGCCCGTCCATGCCCATCGAGATGGCGCCGGAACGCTTGACGTTGGCCTTTTCGAGCAGGACGACATTGGCCTTCGGGTTCTTCAGCTTCGCCTTCAGCGCCGCCATCGGGCCGGCGGTGCCGCCGCCGATCACCAGCACATCGCAGGAAACCTCCGAAAGTCCGTCCACGATCTGATCTAGTGCCATCGCTTGCTCCTGGTTCACCGGCAGGTCCGGCGCCTTTGCATCAGATTTGTTCAGTGGCTCGTCCGGCGATAGCAATTAGTTGTCGCCGGGATGCGATTTGCGCATCAGCGCTCGACGAAGGCTTTTTCGATCACGAAATGGCCGGGCCGGCTGTGATTGCCCTCGACAAACCCGCGCGCGGAAAGCATCGCGGGAAGTTCCTCCAACATCGCCGGGCTGCCGCACAGCATGACGCGGTCGGTCTCGATATCGAGACCCGACTGCCCGATATCGTCGAAGAGTTGATTCGAGGCGATCAGGTCGCTGATGCGGCCCCGATTCCTGAACGGCTCGCGGGTGACGGTCGGGTAGTAGACGAGCTTGTCGCGGATCAGCGGCCCGAAAAACTCGTGATCGCGCAGGCCTTCGACGAGGTGCTCGCCATAGGAGAGTTCGGAGACCTGGCGGCAGCCATGGGCGAGCACGATGGTCTCGTAGTTCTCGTAGACCTCGGGGTCCTTGATCAGGCTGGCGAACGGCGCAAGCCCCGTTCCGGTCGAGAGCAGCAACAGGCGCTTGCCGGGAATGAGATTGCCCGTGATCAGCGTGCCCGTCGCCTTACGGCCGACCAGGATGATGTCGCCTTCCCTGATCTTTTGGAGCCGCGAGGTCAACGGGCCGTCCTGCACCTTGATCGAGAAGAATTCGAGCGCCTCCTCGTGATTGGCGCTGGCCATGCTGTAGGCCCGCAGCAACGGCTTGCCCTCGACTTCCAGCCCGATCATCGCGAACTGGCCGTTCTGAAAGCGGAAGCCGGGATCACGCGTCGCGGTGAAGCTGAACAGGGAATCGGTCCAGTGCCTGACCGACAAAACCGTTTCCTTCTGAAATGCGCTCATTGTCTCTCCTGACCTCGATTGCGCACAAGGTTTCGGAGAGACGGGAATCGGGCAACGCCGAACTGAAATTCCCGGTCGATTAGTTTCACATTTCGCGGGCGATGATTGAAGTACAGGCGACCAAGAACAGCGCCGCGCGCCTGCGCGGGCAATTAGTTGCTATCGCGGTGGCGTCACGACGACATAGAGAGAGGTTAGAGATACGTCATGACCTTGGTGGCACCGACCGTGGCAGATTACGAAGCAAGCGCCGACCTCGCCACGCTCCGCGTTCGCACCGCTGAGGACGACGCACTGAACTTGCCCGCGGAAACACTCCGTCTCTCCTGCAAATGCGCCCACTGCACCCGCGCCCGCTTCGATGGACGCTTCCCCGAGCGGTTTCCGGGCATCGCGATCACCGAAATCGGCGATCTCGGTTATGGGCTGAACATCTCGTTTTCGGATGGGCACAACCGGGGGATTTACCCCAAGCCGTATCTGTTGAGCCTGGCGGGGCGGTAGGACGGCTTGATCGTTCCTCTTGCTCCGCTGTCATTCCCCGCGCAAGCGGGGAATCCAGTACGCCGTGGCCTATCGGTATCCCACTGACGCCTCTGGAATACTGGATCGCCCGGTCTTCGCCGGGCGATGACGGCGGAGTGAGGGGCACCGCCTCCCCACAAACGCGCTTCCGATCACCCCATCTGGCACGGACATTGCTCCTCTTTAGAACGGTTTCAACGTTCCGGAGGCAGATGATGTTGCAGGCGGCGAATGCGGTTCGGGGGGCTGGTCCCCCGGCAGTCCGGCCTGCCGGCAGTTCCTCGCTGCTGCTCACCGAAAACCAGCAATGGATCGGCGGACCGCCGCCGTTGATGGACAAGCTAAGCCAGCGCGAGCGGGAGCTGGTGCTGAGACAGGGCCGCCGAAAAGTGCTCAACCGCGGCCAGACGCTGTTCAGCCAGGGCGGCAAGCATGACGGCATCTGGCTGATCGAGAGCGGCCGTATCCGGGTGTTCTACACCTCCCCGCTCGGCCGCGAGATCACGCTGGCTTACTGGCATGTCGGCAATTTCGTCGGCGGGCCCGAAGTGTTCGAGGGCACCGTGCATCAATGGTCCGGCGTTGCATCCAGCAATTGCAGCGTGGTGCATCTGCCCGGAAAGGAGCTACGGTCCCTTGCCGTAGAGATCCCGAGCCTCGCAATCGGCCTGATCGAAGGCCTGACCTTCAAGGGCAAGTGCTATTCGGCGCTGGCCCAGATGCTGGGAACGCGCTCGATCACGCAGCGCCTTGCGCATCTGTTGCTGCATCTCGTCGATCTCTACGGCGTCGAGGACGCCGACGGCCGGGTGATCGCGGCCGCCTTCACCCACGCCGATATCGCCCACATGGTCGGTGCCACCAGGCAATGGGTCACGATCAGCCTGAAGCGCATGCAGGAGAAGGGAATCGTGCTGACCAAGCGCTCGCAGATCGTGGTCTGCCGGCCCGACGTGCTGGAAGAGATGCGGGGGCAAGGATCTGACTAGGGCCGATGCCCAGGCAAGCGGCTTTATAGTGCAGGACTGCTCAAGGAGTATGCAATCAGCTTTTCCCGGCAACTAATCGACTGCGGCGGACATTCCGGATTTGCCCTGTCGGCGCCCTCACCCAATCATGGCAACCACAGCACATCCAACCGAATGAGGATGAGAATGGTCCGCCATCTTTCCACGCACTCGATCGCCATGTCGGTGACGTCGCTGGCGCTTCTCCTCGCGCAGCCGGCCTTGGCCGAAACCGTCACGCTTGGCATCGGAACGCAGGATACCACCACCAACACGGTGACCGCCGGCGTCGTCATCCGCCAGCTGCATCTCCTCGAAAAATATCTCCCGAAAGACGGCAAATACGCCAACATCAAGTTCGAGCTGGAGTGGCAGAACTTCACCTCCGGCCCACCCGTCACCAACGCGATGATGGCGAACAAGCTCCAGATCGGCATGATGGGCGACTATCCGCTGATCGTGAACGGCTTCACCTTCGACAGCAATCCGGAGAGCAAGAGCCGGCTGATCGGCATCGCCGCCTACAGCCTGTCCGGCTCAGGCAACGGCATCGTCGTTCACAAGGATTCGCCCTACTACGATCTCGCCGATCTCAAGGGCAAGCTCGTCAGCGTGCCGTTCGGCTCCGCCGCGCACGGCATGGTGCTGAAGGCGATGCAGGACCGCGGCTACACCTCCGATTTCTTCCAGCTCGTCAGCCAGAGCCCGGAGGTCGGCTCGACCAATCTCCAGGAGAAGAAGATCGACGCGCATGCCGACTTCGTCCCCTTCGCCGAGCTGCTGCCGTTTCGCGGCTTTGCGCGAAAGATCTTTGACGGCGTCGAGACCAATCTGCCGACCTTCCACGGCATTGTGGTCCGCACCGACTTCGCGGAGAAATATCCAGAGGTCGTCGTCGCATATTTCAAGGCTCTGATCGCCGCCAACCAGTGGCTGCGCGACGATCCCAAGCTTGCTGCCGAAAAAATCCAGGAATGGACCGGCATCAACAAGGAAGTCGTCTACATCTTCCTCGGCCCCGGCGGCAACATGACCACCGATCCCACCGTCAAGCCGGCGCTGATCGATGCGGCCACCGCCGACGTCAAGGTGCTGCAGAACCTCGGTCGCATGAAGGAGTTCGATCCCAAAAAATGGGTCGACGACAGCTACATCCGCAGGGCCTATGCCGAGATGAAGCTCGACTATGACGCGCAGCTCGCCAGCACCAAAAATTACGAGATCGCCGGCGACGACGCTTTCTGCAAGAAACCGATCGCCGATCCGCGCAAGGCCGGCGAGATATGGGTCGACGATTCAGGCATTCTGCCCTTCGCGTCGGCCACCTGCACGCTCGGCGCCTATGCCGACTTCAAGGCCAAGGGCAAGAGGATCAACGTCGCCTACGTCTTCGATACCGCCCGCGGCATCAAGCTGTTCGCCGACCAGGCCTTCTTCGCAGTCGGCAATGGCGAGGTTGCGCCGTTCCTGCTGAAGAAGGACGCCGAAGCCTATGCCGCCAAGATCGGCGGCAAGGTGCTCGGCTTCGACGATGCCGTGAAGGTGGCGATCGGCGGAGGCAAGACGTGAGCAGTCCCGCCCTCCGCAGACATCCCGAGGACAGCATGCCGGCAAGTGCAACCGCGGAAACGACTTCCGTGCCCGCCACCACTCCACCCGCGGCACCGCCCTCGTTCGGCACGCTGGCGCTGCGTTGGTGCCGGCTCAACCGGGACGGGCTGCGTGCAACCGCGATCGGCATCATCTCGCTGCTGGCTTTCCTGCTGGTCTGGCACCTGCTCACGACCTATCGCGTCGTGTTCTTCGTGCGCTTCACCAACGTGCCCTCGCCGCTCGCGGTCTATGCCAGCTTTGCCAAGGCGATCCACGATCCGAAATTCCTGCTGCACGTGCTCTTGAGCTGCCGTCGCATCTTCTTCGGCTTTTCGCTCGCAGCGATCGTCGCCGTGCCGCTCGGCCTGATCATGGGCCGCTTCAAGCTTGTCCATGAGATCATCTTCCCCGTGGCGGAGGTGCTGCGGCCGATCCCGGCGATCGCCTGGGTGCCGATGGCGATCATGCTGTGGCCGACCAACGAGCAAAGCATCGTCTACATCACCTTCCTCGGCTCATTCTTCCCGATCCTGGTCAACACACTGCACGGCATGTCCCTGGTCGATCCCGTGCTGGTGCGCGCCGCGCAATGTCTCGGCGCGCGGGAGCGCTCGATCTTTCGCGATGTGTATTTTCCGGCCTCGCTCCCGCACATCTTCACCGGCCTCACCGTGGGCATGGGCGTGGCATGGGTGTCGCTGATCGCCGCCGAGATGATCTCGGGGCAATACGGCATCGGTTACTTCACCTGGGAGGCCTATTCGCTGGTCCAGTATGCCGACATCGCACTCGGCATGATCGCGATCGGCGTGCTCGGCCTCGGATCGAGCATGTTGATCCGGGGGGCCGGACAATTGGTAATGCCGTGGAGATCAAGATGAGCGAGATCGTCGTCAAAGCACCGCAAGGCCATATCGAGGTCAGGAACTTCTCCCTCAGCTACGATAGTATCGAGGGGCCGGTCGAAGCCGTCACCGACACGCAGATCCATGTGAAGCCTGGCGAGTTCGTCTCGATCGTCGGGCCCTCCGGTTGTGGAAAGTCGACGCTGCTCAACGCGGTCGCGGGGTTCCTCAAGCCGACCACGGGCATCGTTACCGTCGACGGCGAGAAGGTGAACGGCCCCAGCGCCGAGCGCGGCATGGTGTTCCAGCAATATTCGCTGTTTCCCTGGAAAACCGTGCGGGAGAATGTCGAGTTCGGCCTGAAGATGCGCGGCATGCCGCGTTCGCAGCGCGAGCGCGCCGCGCGGACGTTGCTCGGGCTTGCGGGCCTCGAAGCCTTCGAGAAGCATTATCCGGAAAAGCTTTCCGGCGGAATGAAGCAGCGTGTCGGCATTGTCCGCGCGCTCGCGACGGGACCAAAGGTGCTGCTGCTGGACGAGCCCTTCGGCGCGCTCGACGCGCAGACGCGCGTCATCATGCAGCAAATCCTCACCAACATGTGGCAGCGGCTGAAGATCTCGGTGCTGTTCGTCACCCACGATATCGACGAAGCGATCTTCCTGTCCGACCGCGTCTATTGCATGACCGCGCGTCCCGGGTCGATCAAGGCGGAGATTCCGATTCCGCTGGAGCGGCCGCGGCAGCAGTCGATGATGATGTCGTCGGAATTCCTGGCGCTACGCCGCGGGCTGATGTCGCTGATCCGCGAGGAAAGCATCAAGGCAATGGGCGGCGAGCTCAACGATATGGGCATGCAGGGGCTCAACATCGAGCTGCACGGGCATTCGCTCGCGGATGTGATTTAGCTCTTCGACACTCGCGAGCAGCCTTCCCTTCTCCCCTTGCGGGAGAAGGTGGCGCGATGTCCAGACCGGATAGATAGGTAACAAAGTAGACCGGATGGGTGGGTGACAGTTCTCTGTCGGCTGGGAGGATCAGCCGATGCCTTGGCGAGAGAGCTGCGCAATGGGCCAACGGGTTAGCTTCATCGCGGATCAGCGAAGCGGAATGTGGACGATGACGGAGCTTTGCGAACGCTACGAGATTAGCCGCAAGACCGGTTACAAATGGTTGGATCGCTATCAGCTGGAAGGGCCTGGAGGGCTTACGGATCGCTCGCACGCGGCGCGGGTGCATGGGCGAGCGACGCCGCAGCACCTCGTGGATGCGATTGTGGGGCTGCGGCTTGAGCGGCCGAGCTGGGGACCGCGCAAGATCGTAAGCAAGCTTGAGGCTCGCCAAGGGGATATCGATTGGCCGTCGGCCTCGACGGCAGGCGAGATTCTCAAACGAGCGGGAC